>JANXNV010000207.1 GCA_025353925.1 Armatimonadota bacterium | reverse complement strand
CTCACTTCGCTGAGTGGCCGCGGAGCACTCAGCGTAAAGCCCAGTTTGCCGAAGATGCGCCCGACCAGCCAGCCGAGACCAACGGCAACCGCTCCGGCAATGATCAGACCAATTCCCATCCGCGTGCCGAATACATGGGCGCGGCTAAGTGCTACTTCTTCCAGCCGGGCCATCTCGTCGCGCAGGGCCTCGCTAGGTTGGACCTGAATGGTTCCGTCGTCGAGCAGCAGCAGTTTCCCGCTTTCTTTCGGTTTGGAAAGGCTTTTAAAACGCAGCCGCGCGAGTTCGCTCATTTTTCGTCTTTCTCTTTGGCAGCTTTGCGGACCTGGATACGCAGCGGCGTTCCCTCATAGGCATAAGACTCGCGGATACGGTTCTCCAGGTAGCGCAGATAGGAGAAGTGCATCAGCTCCGGGTCGTTGACGAACAAAACAATGGTCGGCGGACGCACGCTCGGCATGGTTGCATACTTGATCCGCAGGGACCGACCTTTTTCGTTGTACGGGTGCGAGTCGACAGCATCGCGCACGATCCGGTTCAGCTCGCCGGTCGGAATACGCATGGTGTGCGCTTCGGCGGCATCGAGGGCAGCCTCCACGGCGGCGGAAACGCCTTTGCCCGTGGTGGCGCTGGTGAAGGCCAGCGGGGCGTAGGCCAGGAAGTGCATGCCGTCGCGCAGCTCTTCGGAGAAAACGTCCATCGGGTTGCGGCCCGGCATCTCGTCCAGGACTTCCTGGCGGCCTAAATCCCACTTATTAACCACGATGATCGCCGCCCGGCCCGCTTCATGTGCGTAGCCGCCGACGCGCTTGTCGCCATCAGTCAGTCCGTCGTGGGCATCAATCAGCAGCATGACGACGTCCGCCCGCTCGATGGCCCGCATGGCCCGCAGCACTGTGTAATACTCGACGCTTCCTTGAATTTTGCCCGCCCGGCGGATGCCCGCCGTGTCGATCAAGACGATCTCCCGCTCGCCGTTCGCGGCAGGGAACGTGAACGCGGTATCAATCGAATCGCGCGTGGTACCAGCAATCGGCGAAACGATGGTACGCTCTTCGCCGATGATCTTGTTCAGCAGGGAAGACTTGCCGACATTTGGCCGTCCGATGATCGCGATCTTGATGCGGTCGTCTTCAATCTCCTCGTCCGACACTTCGGGGGCCGGGGGAAAGAACGAAACAATGGCATCGAGGGCATCCGCCACGCCGCGACCGCCGAGGGCCGAGACGGGGAAGACGTTCGGCAGGCCGAGCGCGTAGACTTCCGGGACGTTGCGATGCTCCATGTCGCCGTTGTCGACCTTGTTCGCCAGCACGATTAGCGGCTTCGGCGAGCGGCGCAGGGCCACCGCCAGCTCCTGATCGTCAGCGGTCAGGCCGGTCGTGGTATCGATGACCAGGACGATGACATCGGCCTCTTCCAGAGCGATTTCGGCCTGCACCCGGATCTGTGTGACCAGCGGGTCGGTGTCGAACATCTGAATACCGCCGGTGTCTACCAGCGAGTACTCGCGTCCGTTCCAGTCGCCGTCCGCGTAGAGCCGGTCCCGCGTGATGCCGGGCGTATCTTCAACAATAGCGACGCGGCGGCCTACGAGTCGGTTAAACAGGGTAGACTTGCCGACATTTGGCCGTCCGACAATCGCGACCAGCGGCTTCGGCTGGTAGACGCGGCGCGGCACTTCGATCGTATGTTCAATTTCGGCTTCATTTGGCGTGTTCTCAGCGTCACCTGGAATCTCGGGCTGGGGATCGGGGGCGTCGTTCATGGGTTCTTCTCCGTAACCGGGAGGAATTTCCACTCCGGGCGTCAATCAAGGGCAAATATTTCGTCAATAACAGCCAATAGGGTAGCATAAATGGAGGCAATAAGTCAAGGCGTAATGGCCGCTGCTGAGCCGCCTACCTCAAAAAAGCCCGGCCACTCACTGGAGGGCCGGGCTTTCTGCTCTGCAAAGCTACGACTGCGCAGCAGAGGTGATTGCGGGTTCAAACGTCTGGAGAAACTCAGCTCGCGATTTCTGTCCAAGATCGACCACCTTGGTTCCGCCTGCCGCGACGAACGTGACGTCCTCGATTCCGATTGCCTTGAGAATCAGACGCAGGTATAAAGTAGCGATGTCCCGGTCGCGGATCGGCGAACCTTCCGTGTAGACACCGCCCGACGCCATGAGGACCGTGCATTTTTTGCCATGAACTAGGCCCTCGCCTGTCATACCCAGCGTCAGCCCCTTGCGTACAATGTGGTCCACATATGATTTCAGATTTGCGGGGATGTTGTAATTGTAAACCGGGGTGCTGATTGCAATGTGATCTGCGGCCAGAAGTTCGGCGACAAGCGCGTCGGACACCCGAAGGACCTCCTTCATTTCCGGCGTATGCTGCTCCGCAGGCGTCAGGCTGGCTCCCAGCCAGGGCAGATTCATATAGGGAAGATCACTCTTTGCGAGATCCCGTTCAATGACTTCACCGCCCGGATGCGCGGTCTTCCATTGCGTAACAAACGTTTTTGCGAGACTGCGGGAAAGGGAGTGTTCCCGCCGTGGGCTTGCTTCGATCACTAAAAGCTTTGACATCATCGTGTCCTCTCATCAATTATCGTGTATACTGTTTTAAACTAAAACAGAGCGAACAATTTGTTCGTAACACTAGTATGGTAGGTAAAACAATTTGTTACAAGAAGGCACTTTTATGAGCGAAACGAACATTTCTGTTCCTGACAGTTCTTTGTCCGCCACCGATTGCAAGGGGCTTGCCGACATACTGGCGACTATCGGCGACAAGTGGACCATCATGGTCGTTGGAACACTCTCTAAGGGGCCACTGCGTTACAACGAAATCGAGCGGCGTATCGGCGGTATCTCGCAGCGTATGCTAACCTTGACTCTGAAGAGACTGGAGATAGACGGCATCGTCACACGCACCCTCTTCCCCACCGTGCCGCCGCGTGTGGACTATGAGCTGACCTCCCTCGGGCAGACCCTGCGCGGGGCACTGGTGCCTCTCCAAATGTGGGCAGCGCAGAACAAGGAGACCATCGCTATCAACCGCATCCATGCAGCAGCTAAAGAGAGCAGCCCGGCCCCCTAGTGAGGGGCCGGGCTGTCTGCTATTTCAGAGTCCACGCCACAAGATTCATATTTCCCCCTGCCTGGCCTATGTCCTATCTTTGGACGGATACAGATGCTCAAGCACTTTAGGGAGTTCCCTCTCAACGAAGTCCCGAGAAGCAACATCCTGAAAGAAATGGGCTGCCTTTTCCTCAAGGATCAGGTTCGCCATCCCGTACAGCGTGGCCATGCCGCAGAAGATGTCGGCGGCGTCCTCAAACTGATTTAGATCCGCCTCGGACTTACCGTGATAAGCCGCAACCGCTCGATCCAGCCGTATCCCTGACTTCACGCTGACCTGAAAATAGCGGGGATCGCTCCGGTCCACGAGATCGTTCCGAAACATCAGGCGGAAGTGGCCGGGATGGTTTAGGACAAAGGTCACAAACGCGAGACTCAATGCGCGGATGTCCGCAGCGGTATCTTCCGAGTGCCCGACATCCTCGATGCATTGACCCAGCCGCTCAAACGCGAGCAGTGCCACTTCGGTCAGGAGTCCTTTCACGCACCCAAAGTGATGCGCCGGTGCTCCCGGAGAAACACCCGCACGCTTTGCGGCGGCGCGAAGCGAGAAGGCTTCGATGCCCCCCTCGGCGATAATTTCGTCGGCCGCTTGAACCAGTGCCGTGCGCAGGTCGCCGTGATGGTATTTCGCTCGTTTTTCAGTAATTTCTTTTTTAATCTTGACAGTGTTCATATTTATCTTGACAGTGTTCAAATACGCAGGTATACTCTCAGCGCATGCACACAATAGTACCACACTCGAAGGAGAATTGCATGAACTGCAAAGTTTGGTTTATCACTGGTGCCTCTCGCGGTTTCGGGCGTGTCTGGGCCGAAGCCGCACTGGGGCGGGGCGACAAGGTCGCGGCGACAGCCCGCAAAGTGGCAGACATTGCCGATCTTACGGAACGCTTCGGCGACGCCGTACTTCTTTTGGCACTTGATGTCACGAATGCTGATCAGGTAAAGCAAGCCGTTCAAGAGGCGCACACGCATTTCGGCAGGCTGGACGTGGTCCTCAACAACGCAGGCTACTCTCTGGTCGGCATGATCGAGGAAGCGAGCGAGGCCGATGTCCGGGCCGAGTTTGATACGAACTACTTCGGCCCGCTTCGGGTCATTCAGGCCGCTCTGCCGCTGCTGCGGCGGCAGGGCAGCGGGCATATCCTCGGCGTCTCCAGCACCCTGGGCCATGTGGCGATGCCGCTCATTGGTTAGTACTGCGCTTCCAAATGGGCCTTCGAAGCACTCCACGAGAGCCTGGCGCAAGAAGTCAAGGCGTTCGGCATCAAAGTAACGCTGATCGAACCCGGCGCTTACGCCACGTCATTCGGCAGCCCAGAGTCGCTGAAGATGGCGCCGGGCATGGACATTTACAACGAACTGCGGCAGCAAGTTTTTGGACAGATGTCAAACATGGAACGCGGCGACCCATCGGCGACGCCGGAAGCCGTCTTCAAGGTCGTGGATGCGAAGAAGCCCCCGCTGCGCCTAATTCTTGGCAGCACCGGCTTACCCATGATACGCGCTGCCTATGCCGACCGCCTCGCCGCTTGGGAAGAATGGGAATCCATCTCAAACGCCGCACAGGGTGAGCCGCAGAAATAAGCTGTTACGTCGTTCGAATCAATTAAGTTAGCAGGCCAGAAAGGAAAAAATCATGCAGGACAATCTTGTCGCCCTCGTCAGCGGGGCAAATCAAGGGATCGGTCTTCAGATCGCCAAAGACCTCACCGCACACGGCTACACCGTGCTGGTCGGGTCGCGCAATCTCGAGAAGGGGGAGGCTGCGGCCCAGGAGGCTGGAGCGGACGCACATGCGATCCAGCTAGACGTGACGGATCAGGCCTCGATCACGGCAGCCGCGGAGCGGATTCGCAAAGAGTTCGGTCGCCTCGACGTGCTAGTCAACAATGCGGCAATCTCGCATGCGGGAGAATCCGGCAGGTCGCTTCAAGAGATGTTGGAGTCAAGCCGAGCGAGTGTTGCGTCACTCGACGAGGTACGTGCCGTCTTCGAGACAAACGTCTTTGGCGTCCTCGCTTTGACGCAGACGATGCTTCCGCTCCTCCGCGAAGCTCCGGCGGCACGCATCGTCAATGTCTCAAGCGGCGTCGGCTCACTCACGCTGAATTCGGACCCGAGCTATCCCTATCGCGCAGGGTTCGGCGTCGTTTACGCCGCCTCGAAGACTGCCCTCAACGCGATCACGCTCTCCTTTGCGATTGAACTCGAGGCGACAAACATTAAGGTCAACGCCGCAAGTCCGGGCTTTACTGCTACCGCCCTCAATAACTTCGAGGGTACTGAGACAATCGAACAAGGTGCGCGTAATCCTGTGCGCGTCGCCCTCGACGCAGATGGCCCGACGGGTACATTCTCCGGCCCGAACGGCCCACTTCCGTGGTGACCGTATCGGATACGAAGTCAGAAAGAGAAACTACTAGGCGTGTTTTCGTCACCGGTGCGACCGGCTTTGTCGGCTCCGTTCTTGTCCTAGAGCTGCTCCATGCCGGACACAACCGCTGGCCGGCGGTACACCGGCTCGATGCGGCCCCCCTTTATCGGCTGGCACTTGAGAGAGGATCTGCTGGAGCGAGGTATCACGCGGTCGCAGAACGAGGGTGTATCGGTTCGAGAGATTGCGGAGGCAATCGGCCGCGGCCTAAAGATGCCGGTCGCGGCCTTGTCACCCGAAGAGGCGGCGGGCCACTTCGGATGGCTCGCATTCCTGGTGAGTATGGACGCTCCGGCATCAAGCACGCTGACGCAGCAGCGGCTGGGATGGCACCCGGCAGAGAAGACTGGTTTTCTTGCCGATCTTGAGTGCTCAAGCGCATTCGGAGCCTGAGTGGGCAGCATGCCTGCTATTCGGCAAAGCTAGTCGTTGAGTATAATCCATTCGGCTTCCAGCCGACGGTTCGCACAGTTCATTAAGCCGCTCAAGAAGGTCTGCTGTGATCACTTGGGCACGAAGTGGCCGCGACAAATTCCGGATCTTCCGCCAGCTCAAGAAGCGTCAGAGAGTGCAGTTCTGGCAATATGTCCGATGGGCACAGGTCCCTCGGATGATCGGTGAGATTGTTGTTTGCTTTCAGCAGCTAACTAGGTATAGTAGATTGGAACTTGAAAGGCCACTTTATGAAAACACCCTCCATTTGTTTTTGCCCTGCCGTAATCACCCTCGCCGTAGCTGGCTGCGCCGCATTTGGCACGGTACATCCGGTCTACGCGCATACATCGGCATACGCTCATACCAAGTCGAAGAAATCGACGCCGGCGCAGCCACGTTATGTCGCCAAGGGCGGCTACTCTTTCGTCATCCCTGCAAAGTGGAAACCAGACGATGCGGATATCAGCATGGAAAGAATGGGGTATGACCTGGTGCTCGAAGACACAAGAGTGATCGCGAGCCTCAGAATTAGCACGCTGCGGGACACAGATGCCACCCCAGACAAGATTGCCGACCACCTGCGGGAAGATGTGAAGGAGCAAACGGGGACCGTCCTGACTGTGCGCGATAAAGCGGTGACGGTGAGCGGCGAACCGGGTATCATCTTTGAGACTAACAACACCCGGTCCGAGGAACCACAAACGCAGATGACGCTCCTGACGGCCCGCAACGGCGTCACGAGCAAGGTAATCTTGATCTGTAAGACCGCCGACCGAGCCAAGTACAGCCCGATTTTTGACAAGGTCGTCGAAACCTTCCAATGGCAGTAGGCTTGTTTTAGTGTCTATTGAGAGACGGTCACGAGCAGCTTGCCTCTCGAGCCGCCCCGCTCCAATTGGGCCTGCGCTTCACCCACTTGCTCCAGTGCAAAGTGCCCGGAGATGGTGAGGCGCAGCTGCTGGTCGTCCAGCATTCTCGCGACGCGCCCCAAGTCATCGGGAGTTGACTGCGCCATGGCGAAGCGGGATCGCTGACCGAGCGAACGTGCGAGACCTGGATTCGGCTGTCCCGCCGCCAGAACGAGCATACCATCCGGTTTTAAAGCAGCCCAAGAAGCCTCCTCGGACTTGCCGCCGGCGAGATCAAGCACCAGATCCATCTGGCCCGCCAACTCCTGGAGTTGATCCGTGTTGTAGTCAATCGCGACTTCGGCCCCTAACTCCCGGAGGAACTCTGTGTTCCGACCCGAGGCGGTCGCGTACACGGTCGCGCCGAGCCGATGTGCGAACTGGACGGCGAAGTGGCCGACCCCGCCAGATCCTCCCTGGATCAGCACACGCTGACCGCGCTGCATTTCGCCCTGCGTCATCAGACCATGCCAGGCCGTCATTGCCGCCAAAGGAACCGCTCCGGCCTCGGCGAGCGGAATGGACTTAGGAGCGGCAGCGATTTCGTCCACACGAAGGCAAATGTACTCTGCGAAAGTGCCCCGACTGTATACCATGGCGGTGCCTGGGTCTGCGCCGGGAAAGCCATAGACTGCATCTCCGGGCTGCCAGTCCGTAACATCTGTGCCCACTTCTTCGATACGGCCGCTTGCGTCGAAGCCGAGCAGCAGGGGCAGGCGCTCTGCCGGGAACAGCTGTGGCAGCTCACCGGCGCGGCCTTTGGCGTCAACAGGGTTCACACTCGTCCCGGCAATTCGAACGAGAACTTCCCCGCGTCCCGGTGAAGGCCGCTCGATCTCTTCCAATCGAAATTGGTCGCTTCCTCCAAACTGGGGCAGCATCATCGCCTTCATCTTCTTCGCTGCATTTGATAAATGCATTAGATTTTCCTTCCATGTCCGTTGTCATCGTCGTTATGTCAGTCTGTGACATTATACTGGAATGACAGCGGATATGTCAAGTTATGGGTTATAATAAAAGAATGCCCCGCAGCGGAGACAAAGCACGCCGACGCCTTCAGAAGGCAGCCTTGGAATTATTCTCTGAACGCGGTTATGAGCAGACCACGGCCTCGGAGATCGCCGCCCGCGCGGGTGTCACGGAGCGAACTTTTTTCCGGCACTTCCTCGACAAGCGCGAGGTTCTGTTCGATGGTCAGATCACGCTGCGGGCGGCTTTGACCGGCGCGGTAGCCGAAGCACCCGAGACGCTGCAGCCGATGGAAATCCTGTACTGGGCATTTCGATCCGTTGAGCAAATCCTGGAAGATAACCGCCCATTCTCCGGCCCCCGGCAGCAGGTAATTGCGAATACCCCTGCACTTCAAGAGCGCGAGTTAGCAAAGACCGCCGCATTGACTGACAACCTATTATTAGCACTACGCGATCGTGGTGTTGACGAGCGGGTAGCGACGTTGGCGGCGCAAACAGGAATGGCCGTCTTCCATTACGCGGTCGTGTCCTGGTTTGCCGACGCATCACGCCCGCTGGGGGCATATTTGGATGAAGCCTTCGATGAGCTGTGCCGACTGTCATCGCCGCTCACCGTGACGGACGCGCAGCGTCGCCAATTCCTGTGCTATAATCTTCCTCAGCAATCCAATGGAGAAAATTGATTTATGCTCGGCAGTGAACTGAGACGCAAATATCTGGAGTTTTTCGAGGCGAAGGCGGCGAAGCGGCTGCCCTCGGACTCGCTGGTGCCGAATGACCCGACCTTGCTGTTTACTTCGGCGGGGATGGTCCAGTTCAAGCCCTACTTTCTGGGTTTGCAGACGCCCCCGGCGGCCCGGGCGACGACGGCGCAGAAGTGCTTGCGGACGACGGATATTGAAGATGTGGGCGACACGTCGCACTGCACGTTTTTCGAGATGCTGGGCAATTTCTCGTTTGGCGATTACTTTAAAGCCGAGGCGATTGCGTATGCCTGGGAGTTTTTGTTTGACGTCCTGAAGCTGGACATCCGAAATATTCGGGTGACGATTTTTGATGACGACGAAGAAGCCCATGGTCTGTGGCTAAGCGCGGGGATGCCGGAAAATAAGATCTTTCGCAAGGGCGAGGACGACAACTACTGGCCGGCGGGTGTCATCACCAAAGGCCCGAATGGTCCCTGCGGGCCGTGCTCGGAGATCTTTTACGATACGCAGACGCACCTCGCTCCGACGCCGGACGGTGTTTGGGACGACCAGCGCTGGCTGGAGATCTGGAACCTGGTCTTTATGCAGTTTGACCGAGCCGACGGCGGAAAGCTGACCTCCTTGCCGCGCCGGAACATCGATACGGGCATGGGGCTGGAGCGGACGGCGGCAGTGATCGCGGGTCTGCGTGGGCCGTTTGAGACAGACCTTTTTGCGCCGATCCTGCGGCAACTGGAAGAGATGTCGGGCCTGAAGTACACGAGCAGCGACACGGACCGCAAAGATATCGCGTTTCGGCGCGTGGCCGACCATGTCCGCGCGACGGCCTTCTGCATCGCCGACGGCGTGTTGCCGTCGAATGTCGGGCGGGGGTATGTCCTGCGGCGGCTGATGCGCCGGGCCATTCTTGCGGGCCGGAACACGCTGGGGATTGAGACGCCGCTGCTGGAACAGATCCTGCCGACTGTGATCGAGCAGCGCAAAGACGATTACCCGGAGCTGGAAGCCCGCCGCGAAACGATCCTGCGCTACGCCGTGATCGAAGAAAAGCAGTTTCGGCGGACTTTGGCGTCGGGTTCGGCACGTCTGCAAACGCTTCTCGAAAGCGGCAGCGTCTCCGGCGATGATGCGTTCATGCTCCACGCGACTTACGGCTTCCCGGTCGAGATGACCTCCGAGCTTGCCACAGAGGCGGGTCTGTCAGTGGATATGGCCCGCTACGATGAACTCTGGCAGGGGCATCTGATCACGTCGGAAGGCGGCAAGACGCGTGAGGTCTTCGCGGACAGCGTTGTGCCTGCATTGCGCGGAAAAGATGTCGCCAAAACGCTGTTTGTCGGCTACTCCGAGGCGCGGAC
>JANXNV010000013.1 GCA_025353925.1 Armatimonadota bacterium | reverse complement strand
ATCCGAGACCAGCGGCTGCAAGAGCATGGCACGCAGGTACGGCACCTCGGCAAAAAACCGGCCAACGAGCAGCAGGTCCGCTTCGACGGCATCTAAGATGCCGTCGCGTTTAGCGACCCCGAACAGGGCGGCGGCATAGCGTTTGGCGACACGAATGTCTTTCATGCCGTGCCGATTCCCTTCCCGCTACCGTTCACTTCCGCCCCGCCGCGTGTCCCGCGGACCGCACTCAGGCCGACTCCGGTGATGAAGTCATCCACCAGCTTGTTCTGGCGGGCATCGTTGAGGCTCTCCCCCACGACTTTCCCCGCCGCGCCAATGGCGAGGGCGACGATCTGCTGACGCATTTCCAGGAAGACCTTTTGACGTTCACGCTCGCTCTCATTGCGGCCTTGAACCAGAATAGTCTCCGCCTGCTTCTGCGCATCGGCAATCAGATTGCCACGCAGAACCTGCGCCTCTTGCACCGCCGCTTGAATTTTTTCACGCGCCTCGGCTTCGATGCCCGCCAGACGCTGCTCGTATTCATGGCGAGTAGTTTCCATCGCGGCCCGGTCAGCATCAAGCTGGTCGTAGGTGCGCTTGATGTCGTTCTGCCGCTCGTCGAGGATGCCGAAGACCTTCTTGAAAACGAACTGGTTCAGCAGAAACAGCAGAACAATGAAGCCGATAAACTGAGTCAGGATCAGGATTGGATCGATGCCCAGTGCTTTTGTAATCGCATCCATAGGTGATTATTTCGCCAGAAGCTGTGTGACCTGTTCGGGGGTCGGGAACTTGGAGAACAGGATGAAGAAGATGACGAACGCGTAGATCGCCAGTGCTTCGATGATGCCCAGACAGATAAACATCGTCGTCTGGATGCGCGATTGCGCTTCCGGCTGACGGGCAATCCCCTGCAGGGCGGCGAATGAGGCCAGGCCCTGACCGATGCCCGCGCCGACGGCGGCGAGGGGAAGTGCGAGGCCCGCGCCGAGCGCGAGAAGTCCAAAGTAGATGGCGGCCATAGTGAGTACGTGTCTCCTTAGAAATAGTGTGCGAATTCGAAAACTGTGCGAAAGAGTTGAAGACTAAGGTCAAAGACTGGGGACGTAAGCCCCTCCGTCATTAGTTTTGGTCGCCGACGGATGCCCATGGTCGTCCTGCCCGTGATCATCGGTGTGCTCCGCGTCCCCATGATGCTGAGTCGCGATCCCGATGTAGGCCGACGACAGCAGCGTGAAGATGAACGCCTGCAAAATACCCGTGAACAGCATCAGCCCGTAGACCAGCACCTGGGCGGGAATGTGCACTTTATTGACCACGCTGGTGACGACATAGGAGATATAATCTTCGCCGTAGATATTGCCATAGAGACGCATTGCAAGTGACAACGGCTGGGCGAACAGCGAGACGATCTCAATGAGCAAAAACAGCGGCACGACCAGCCGGAATACCAGCGGCAGTGCCTCCGGCCCCGTCAGGTGCAGCAGGTAGCCGCCCAGGCCCTTGGTTTTGATGGACCAGTAGTTGACGTAGAGAAACACGAAGAACGCGAGGCCTAAGTTCGTGCTGAGGTTAGCGGTCGGTGCCCGGAACGGCGTCACCGAGAGCAGGTTGCAGATGATGATGTAGAAGAAGAGGGTCATCACCACCGGCACATGACGCTCGCCGCCCGGCCCGAGCAGACCCATGTACAGATTCCGCAGACCGCTGATTGCGAACTCGAAGAAGTTTTGCAGCTTCCCCGGCACCATTTTCATGTTGCGGGTGGCAAGAATACCGGGAATCAAAACGCAGAGTGCAGCAACAACTCCCCAGATGATGCAGGTTTCGAGTGAAGGTTTTTCCAGCGGTTCGGTAGGCATAATTGGTTGTTACAGAGTAGTTATTTGCGGGTGTTCATCGTACGCGCCGCCGCCGAGACGATCGAAAGCTGCGTGAGCGCGAAGGCCCCGAGAAACGCGAGAAAAAACGGAATCAGATGGTGCTGCGCGAAATGGTACACCAGAATCATCACCGCTGTCAGACCGCCGTACTTCAGGCTCATCATTCCGGCCAGACGCCACAGGGACGCATTTCGCAAGTCGGCCTGTGCCTTCGCTCCGAAATGCTTGGCTTCTTTGCGGTCGTTGTCGGCCTGCAGAAACTCGTCCACCAAGACCCGGCTGATCAGATGCAGGGACCAGAAGAGCACGATTCCGACCAGGACTCCGCAGACCACGCCTAAGGCCAGCCAGTTCTGCCGGATGAGCAGCAGGATGCCCAGCAGAACGCCGTTGACGGCCAGGGCCATCGGCAGCAGGCGCGGGAAATCCGGCAGGCCGGACGGCTTGCTTGGAACAACGGTCTCGGATTTTGGCTGCACGGCAACAGGTGTCATAAGTTACTTTCGAAATTACTTTTTACGCGTCGTACTCGAAAGCAGCCGGATCATATTGTAGAAGCCGCCCGCGACTCCGATCAGCAGGCCGGCAATCGTAAACCACGGGGTGCCGTTGACGTTCCAGCGATGGTCCATCCACTGCCCCAGTGCGACAAAGGCCAGCAGGGTGACGGCCAGCGTGATCGCAGCGGTGATCGCCAGGCCATATCCCTGAACACCCTGACTGAGCTGCGCCTGCTGCGAGCGCGACTCCGTGATCGGTGAGACTTTCGGCATTTGGCCGCTCAGAGTCGGACGGGTATAAACAACTTTCGGGGGGAGGGGCAGAGGGGTATGGGAAGGTACACGCGGGAGCGCAGCCTTATCGTCATCCTCTAAATTGTCATCCTCAAGCTGGCTCGGCAGATTATTTTCGGCCATCACAGCCCCCTTCAGCGCGGGCACTTCGTCATCGTTTCGACACTGTTTTCCGGCGTTTAGTATAACACATTGCCTTGCGACAAGTCAACGGGTTTGCACTCTTTTTCACAAACAAGTTCTGTCATCGACCCTCAGGCGAGAATTCAAGGAACTTTTCTCTCCTGAATGTCGCTCTGGGAGAGGTATTGTATCGCGGCAAAGATGCCGAAAACGACAATGGAGCGTAATCTCAAGTGAATGACCCTGGCCAAAAGCCGATTTTTTTCGATGCGTCCCACAGGCGCTGGGGAATCATCTCGCCGCTGTTTCTGATCGCCGGCTTGATCAGCCTACTTTCAGCGGTCTGGTTTGCCGCCAGCATCCTGCACAGTCCCCGCCTGCCTGTCGTGACGTTGGGCCGGGCCGCCTCCTCGCTGGGCCTGGCTCCGACCCTGCCGCCGGAGCATCCGGACGTCACGCTGCGGCCCGCCGGAATCTTC
>JANXNV010000303.1 GCA_025353925.1 Armatimonadota bacterium | reverse complement strand
ACTTTCCACCGGCAGCTCGGCTGCGAATCGCCGCCGATCTGGCGAAGCAGCGGGCGGAGCGTCTGCGCCGCCTGGACGAGATCGTGGAATACTGCAAGACGACCCACTGCCGCCGCCGGACCGTGCTGGACTATTTCGGCGACCGGCAGGAGCCGCCGCCGTCCGCCTTTTGCTGCGACAACTGCGAGATGCCTCCCGAAACGAAACTCGCCGGAGACGGCAGGCGTCTGCCCTCGACCCCGATGCCGACCAATGTCGATTCCGCCGACATCTACTCCGTGCTGCAGGCGATGGATGCTTTGCGGCCCGCTCTGGGAAAGTCGCGGCTGAACAAGCTCCTGCGCGGGACGGGAACGCGCGAAACGCCCGCCGGGGGTCTTCCGCTTTCCGGCCTGCTGCGCGGCTGCACGCGCGATGGCGTGGACCGGTTTTTCGCGGCACTTATGGCGGAAGGGCTGCTGCACCAGGGCGACGAAGACACGTATTTCGTCTGCACCATTACCCCGAAAGGCCGAGAGGTCTGGTCGGAGCGGCTGCCTCTCTCCGTGAATCTGCCGCGTGATCCCAGCCAGTGGATGGTTGCGGATGCGGGCGGGGACGACGTTCTCACCGAACTGAAGCTGTGGCGAACCGTGCAGGCATCGCAGGAGGCACTGCCGCCGTATTGCATCTTCAGCGACAAGACCCTGATGGAAATCGCCCGCTCCCGGCCGCAGTCGTCCGATGCGCTGCTCTCCGTGCCAGGCATCGGGCCGCGCAAAATGGAGAAATACGGCACCGATGTCCTCAGAATTACGGGTGGCCAGTAAAAGTAACAGGAAATTCTTCCCGCTTTGTGGTAAAAACAGGGTGAAATGTCAACTGCTGCTGTTATCTCGGCTTTTCGCCCTTCCCTGGCCCGCTGGCCGATTACGCTGGGGCGTTTTTCCGGCTTCCTTTCCGCTCTCCTCGGCACTGTGGTTCTCATCGGCTGGTACACGCATAACCTGACTCTGCTGCAGATCTCCCCTCGGTTTGTCGCCATGGCTTACAATACTGCGCTGGGGTTCCTGCTCTGCGGCGTCGGGATGATGTCTTCCAGGCGCGAGCTCTCTCAGCCTGCCTGCCTGATTTCTCTTTTCATGGGCATACTTACACTGGCGATTGGGGCGGTGACACTGAGTGAATACATCACCGGCGTAAATCTGGGCCTCGACGAGCTTTTCATGAAGTCCTATATCCGCGCCGGAGTCACCGCCCCTGGGCGCATGGCGTTCTGCACCGCATTTTGCTTTTGCCTGAGCGGGATATTTCTTGTCCTGGAACGGCGACGCTTCCCATTGCGCCCGCTCCAGACGGCGACTATCGGTTCTGTGGTGATCGGGCTTGGCGTGGTCGCCCTCTCCGGCTACTTCTCCGGAATCGCGGACAGCTATGCCTGGGGAGCATTGACACGCATGGCCGTACATACGGCCACTGGGTTCCTGGTGCTCGGCCTGGGTATCATCGCCTTCTCCTGGTCGGACGATCAGAGCGGCCCGAAAACCGCCCCGCGCTGGCTGCCGATCTTTGTCGGGGTCGGGGCTGCCGCAGTCGCTATGTCTTTGTGGCAGGCACTTGTGGTGGAAGAAAGCACGCAGCAGGCATTGATCCGGCGATTGGCCGCCGCAAGCTCCTCCGTGCCGCTGGGAGTGCTAGCCCGAAGGCAATCACTTGTTCCGGTAGTCGAGCTGACCAGCGGACTGCTGCTGGCACTTCTCCTCGCCGGGGCGGTCACCCTGGCGCAGACGGCTCATCGTCAGGCGGAGGCATTACGGGAAGCCCAGGAGGTTCTGGAAACACGTGTTGCCGAGCGGACGGAAGCACTGGCATTGGCGAATAATGCCTTGACGGAATTGGCAGGCTGGCAGCGCGGATTTCTCCGGGATGCCCTGGCGAGTGTTACGGAAGGTAAGCTGCGCCTTTGCGACAGCCCGGCGGATCTGCCGCCGCACGGAGCTTCTTTCTTCGGATATCCGATTTTTCTCACAATGAAGAGCGGCCTCAGCGATCTGCGCTGTCAGGCTCTGGAGGCGGCTGACCTGTGCAACTTCGCCCCGGAGCGGGCACAGGATTTGGTGACGGCGGTGAATGAAGCGGGAATGAACGCGATCGTCCACGGTGGTGGCGGCTTCGCCCGCATCTCCTTCTCGCCTGAAGGAATCATTCAGGTTCGGGTCACGGATGAGGGCAAAGGGATCACGATGGAAAACCTGCCCCGTGCGACCCTCTCACGCGGTTTCACGACCGCCGGGACTCTGGGGCATGGCCTCAAGATGATCCTCCAGACGGCGGACCGCCTCTGGCTGCTGACGGGTCCGACGGGTACCGTCGTCGCCCTGGAGCAGGATCGCTTCGCCCCGGAGCCTCTTTGGACGCAGGACTAAAACTTCTAGAAAAGAAAATAGTAAAGTGTCTTGATTGTGTTGATGTCTCGGGCGGACAGCAGAACATCCTGACCCGGCTCGTGAAGAAGGTACATCTCGTCACCTGGGCCGCTGCTATGCCCGGCGATCCCGAGCGCGTGACCGAACTCGTGGGTCGCGGTCGCGAGCAGGCCTTGAGTTAGCTCCGCATTTGTAATGTCGGGCCAGACATAAATCTCCATCAACGCCAGCTGCAGCTCACCTCCCACCCCGGTTCGCACGGACGTCTTCCCTGTCTCGGATAGGCCAACCGGGTCTGGGATAGTTTTGATGGTGATGGTGATATCTGCCTGTGCCGGGTCGGTGACGACCACATAGCCGACGACTCCCCCAGTAGCGGCAGGCCAGCGATCGAAGCCCGTTCGTATCAAGCTGTTGACTTGTGTCGGGACCCCGTCTTTGGGTATCACGGTGACGTCGTTAGCAAAGTAGACACGCACGGGAAGAGTCGGCCAATGATCGAGCGCAATTTCTGAGGCGTAGTTCGGGGTAAACTGTGAAAGATTAGGTGCATAGCCTGAAGCCGTGGAGGTCGTTTGAGTTCCGCCGCCCCCGCAGCCTGCAATGGCTGCTGCGCCTAGCAGAGCACCTGCGGTGAGAGCAGCTTGGCGCAGGAATGCGCGGCGTGATAGGGGAGAAAAGTTTTCTTGCATAAATTGATTCTACCTATGGGAGACGTGCGGCAAACATGGGAATGATGATGCGCGGCGGGCCGCCGCCGGGACCGAAAAAACCGCTGAAAGCCGATACGCTGGGCCGGGTCGTGGCAACGTTTAAGCCCTACCATCTGCAGGTAGCAGGGATTGCACTCACCGTGCTGCTTGCCGCCGCTCTCGGCTTGCTGCCGCCATTTCTGCTGAAGGCGATTATTAACGACGGCCTTCTGGCGCGGAATATGGCTCTGGTGACGCGCGACACGCTGCTGACCCTTGCGGCTACTTTGGCGGCCACGGCTTTGTCCCTGCTTTACGGCTATTGGAGTATTCTCGTCGGGCAGCGCATCATGCGGGATCTGCGAAATCAGCTCTACGCCCACCTGCAGGGCATGGCCCTGAAGTTCTTCGCGGACACGCGTACCGGCGAGATACAGTCGCGGCTGGCAAACGATGTTGGCGGGGTGCAGTCTGTCCTCAGCGATACCGCTTCCAGCGTGCTTTCGAACGTCACCACGGTGCTGTCCACGCTGGTGGTCATGGTCATCATGGACTGGCGGCTGACCCTGCTCTCCGTCGGCATCCTGCCCGTGTTCGCTCTGGTCGGCTCAAAGGTCGGCGATCTGGCCCGGGACGTTCGCACAACGGTCCAGACCCGGCTGGCAGGTCTGAACGCGACCATGCAGGAGACCTTGTCCGTCTCGGGGGTGCTGCTGACCAAAACCAGCGGGCGGGGCGGGCTGACCCAGGCGAAGTTCTCGGAAGAAAACGAAGCCCTGACGGCGGCACAGATCAAGCAGATCTTGATTATGCGGGCGTTCTTCAACCTCATCGGCCTGACATTTTCGCTCACGCCTGTGCTGGTCTACTGGCTGGCCGCCGATTTGATTGTCGGGCACGGCGACCGGGGGCTGTCTCTGGGCACCATCGTTGCGTTTACAACTTTGCAGGCACGGCTCTTTTTCCCCTTGACCGGCCTGCTGAATGTTCAGGTGGAAGTCACCAGTGCGCTGGCCCTGTTCGACCGCATCTTCGAATATTTGGATTTGAAGCAGGACATTGCCGATGCCCCCAATGCTTTGGTCCTGACTCCCTCGGAAATTCGCGGTGCGGTCGCTTTTAACCACGTCGCCTTCCGCTACGGCCCGGAGCAGGAGATTCCGACACTGGATGACATCACGTTTGAAGCTGCGCCGGGGCAGCTCATCGCGCTGGTCGGTCCATCCGGGGCGGGCAAGACGACACTCACCTATCTTATTCCACGCCTATATGATGCCGAGGCGGGCCAGGTCATGATCGACGGCCACGACATCAAAACGATCCAGTTGGAGTCTTTGGGGGAGGCCATCGGGGTGGTGACGCAGGAAACGTACCTGGTGCATGACACGATCAAGGCCAATCTGCGCTATGGCCGACCGGAGGCGACCGATGCCGAGCTTATCGCTGCCGCCAACGCCGCCGCGATCCACGACCATATCGTCTCGCTGCCGGAGGGCTACGACACGGTGGTTGGGGAGAGGGGATATAAGCTGTCCGGGGGCGAGAAGCAGCGGATCGCAATCGCGCGGGCCATCCTCAAGAACCCGCGCATTCTGATCCTCGACGAGGCCACTTCCGCCCTGGACACCCAATCCGAGCGTCTGATTCAGGCCGCGCTGACGCCGCTCATGGCAGGCCGGACGACCTTTGCCATCGCCCACCGCCTTTCCACGATTCTGGCGGCTGATCTCATTCTGGTGATTGACGGCGGGCGGATCGTCGAGCGCGGTACCCACGAATCTTTACTGGACGCGAATGGAGCCTATGCCCGGCTTTATGATGCCCAATTTGAAGAGACGCCGTTTCAGGAAGAGGGGACAGGGGACGATTCTGGAACGTACTCGGCGATCTCCACCAGTGCTCCGTCCGGATCCCGCAGGTAACAAAGCCGTTTACGCACACCGGCGACGGGGAAGGGCACCAGGGCCGGCGGCGAAACGAATTCCACGCCTGCCGACACCAGCCGGGTGCAGAGTGCGTCCAAATCATCCACTTCCAGCGCGACATGGCGCAGCCCGAGTGTGTTGGCGATTGAATCTTCCGGCATGAGAACGCCGGGTGGTGTCCGGTATTCCAGCAGCTCGAAGCGTGTCCCTCCGCCCGGAGGCTGGCAGAAGACGCACCGGGCGGAGACATTCGGCAGCCCCGTCACGGTCTCGATCCATTCCCCGACCAGCTCCGCCTCGAATGTCACCCGAAAGCCAAGCAGCCCGACGTAAAACGCCAGGCTGCGCTGCATCTCTCGCACGACGATATTGACATGATTGACGCGCATAGGCTTGCTTTGGTCCGCTTTAAGCTGCGGCCGACCGCTTGCGCCTCGCGACTGCCAGCAGGCCGCCGCCGACCAGCAGCAGACCGAAGGAGAGGGTGGTGGAGGTCTCCGGCACGGCAGCCGCGGTCACAGAGAATTTTGTAATGCTCTGAATATCCTGAGCTGCGGCATCCGCACCCCCTAGAATGGTGAATGTCCCGGTGTAAGTGCTGCCCAGCGTCGCCGTGCTGCCGAGCGTGATGTCGAAAAGATTTGCACTGCCCGACAGGGGATAGCTGGCACCGGCTGCCAGCGAAAACGGCGTAGCAGAAAAGAAAGCCGTGTCGTCGTAAC
Source organism: Armatimonadota bacterium (assembly GCA_025353925.1). Classification (GTDB taxonomy): domain Bacteria; phylum Armatimonadota; class Armatimonadia; order Armatimonadales; family Capsulimonadaceae; genus JANXMY01. The sequence goes on along the minus strand of JANXNV010000303.1, from coordinate 1,714 downwards.
TCAGCAGCGGGTCTACATTGAAGCTGTCGTTATTCACGAAGACAGTAGCGGTAGAAGTGTTCGTAATTTTCCCGCTGAACGTCACCGTTCCCGAGGGGGCCACCGTCTGGGTCGCCGAAGTAAAGACCAGCGACAGATTGTCCGCATGGGCGGCGAACGGAGCCAGCAGCATAAATGCCGCCACGGGTAAGATTCTATAAAGTAGCGAATATGTTTTCATGAATTAGGTCTCTCTCTCGATTGGTGGTAATTAGCTTGCCGGCGCGGCGAGTAGTTGAAAACTACGCGCTAGGTGAGGCGTCCTGCGGACGTTCAGGCTCCTACACCCGAAGGGTGCCTCACCTAGTGAATGGTTTTCAGCCACTCGTTCTGCTCGCGGTTACCAAACTACGGAACAGCCACGTGCAGGCCGCCGCCGAACTGCCTGCCGGTGTACGTGCCTCTGACTTGCAGGATGCCACTTCCGGCGGCTGAATTGCTTACGGTGAAGGTCAGGCCGCCCACCGAGCCATACGCCGGAACGACACCGACAGTGCTGGGGGGCACGACCGCCGCGACGCCGTTCAGCTTGACGCTCGTGATGACGGTGTTCAGGGCATCCGCCGCACCCGCACCCGCCGGGCTGCCGGGAGTGCCGGTGTTCTTCAGCGTGATCGTCACCGTGACTGTCGTCGGGGAGTTCCGTGTGACCACGGCGTTGACAATCACGTTAGGCGTCGCTACGACGGAGGACAGCGGAAGCGTCCACATGCCGCGCCCGTGGGTTCCGGCGGCAAGGATGCCGGTCGCGTTGACCAGATCGAGGTTTGCTACCTGCACGGTCGGCAGACCGCTGCTCAGCTTGCTCCAGGAACCGCCGTAGTTCGTGCTGGAATACACACCGTCGTCTCCTCCAGCGTACAGCACACCCGATTTCTTGTCCAGAACCACCGCATTGAACGGCTCATCCGGCAGGTTGCTCGTGATGTCGTTCCAATTTGCGCCTCCGTTGGTGGAGCGGAAGACTTTGCCATTACCGAAGTGGGGGCGGGTGACGTAAACGTCTTTTGGGTTCGTCAGGTTGACATAAACATCGCTTAAGCTGCCACCACCGGGAGTGCTGACATCCGCCCAGCTGCTGCCGTTGTTGTAAGTCGCGTAGAGCTTTGCCCCTGCACTGGCATACACGGTACTGCCGTAGACACCCAGCGTGTTGACTACGCTGCCGGAAGGGTTAAATCCTGCGACGCCTGGTGATCCGATGGGGGAGAACAATCCACCGTTATTCAGCGATTCATAGACGTGGTCCGTGCCATAAATGACGCGTGCTTGATTGGCGGGATCGAGCTTGTACGGTACATAAAATGCCGAGGAGTCGCTCCCATCCGGCCCCACCGGATCAGCGATACCGATCCCATTATTCGCTCCACTCCAACTCGCTCCGCCGTCCGACGAGACTTCCAGCGATATGCCGTACTGCTCATGGTAAACGATCTGCGGATTCGTCTGGTTGACCCGCACAAAGCCGCCGTCACCACCGCGAATGCAGTTCCAGCCGAGGCTCCCGGTCGTCTTCTCCGTGCCGTTGTCCTGCGAGCCGCCGTAGGCGATCTTGGGGTCGGTCGGGTGGAGGGCGATGCCGGTAAACTGCACCGTATCCAGATTGCTATTCAAATCGCTCCAGGTGGCGGTGCTGAGGTTGACCGTGTCGCCCGATCCCGGATTGGAATACGGG
>JANXNV010000170.1 GCA_025353925.1 Armatimonadota bacterium | reverse complement strand
TGATCCAGCGGGCGGATGACCATGGTATCGATATTGACATGGGCCGGACGGGTGACGGCCCAGACAATCGCGTCGGCGATGTCGTCGGCAGTCAGCGGTGTCATGCCCTCGTACGGCTTCTTCGCCCGCTCCGCGTCGCCGCCGAAGCGCACGACGCTGAACTCCGTTTCCACCAGACCCGGAGCGATCTCCGTGACTCGGATCGGCTTCCCCAAAAGCTCCAGCCGCAGCGTCTCGCTGACCGCACGGACCGCGTGCTTCGCCGCCGTGTATCCCGCCCCGCCGGGGTATACCTCGATCCCGGCAATACTTCCAATCGTGACGATATGCCCCGCCCCCGACGCTTCCAGCTTCGGCAGTAGCCCGCGCACCATCCGCATCGTCCCCAGCACATTGGAGTCGAACATCGTCCGCCACTTTTCCTCGTCGGCCTCAGCGACCGTCTCCATCCCCAAGGCCCCGCCGGCATTGTTGACCAGCACGTTTACCGCCGGGACCTGCTCGCAGAACGTCGCAACGCTGGCGGCGTCGGTGACATCCAGCGGGAGGGCCGTCGCCCCAATCGCCAACGCGACCTCCGCCAGACGGTCCATTCGCCGCGCTCCGACATAGACCTGGTAGCCCGCCGCCGCCAAGTGCCGCGCCGCCGCCGCTCCGATTCCGCTGCTCGCCCCGGTAACGACGGCGATGGGTTTGTTTGTCATGTTATGTCCTGCTTTCATCAGGATAGCCTAGATGGCTTCCGCTTGTAAAATAGCTTAGTCGTCAAGAAGTAGTCGTTTAACATGCTTTGATCACCCAGCTTGACAAAATCGACCGGGGGATTTGGCACGAAAACACTGTCTCCGTGGTGAGTATCGTGGCATGCGCGGGCTGAGGGACCGCCCCATGTTCGATGAAGAAAATTGAGGCGGCTAAAAAGTCTCTGTAAAACTGAGGGCGGTGCGCCGGATCGACAACCGCTGTAAGAAGCGACTTCGCCAGGTCATTTTGCGGTACGAACAAGGTACGTCTCAGTAAGACTACTCAACGCGTTCCCGAAGACCGAACACTATGTTCTGTCGCGTGCTAACGGCAGGGCGCACTAAGCCGCGTTTTAGAAGATTGGCCAGGGAGTCATCTAGAACTGCACTACTTAATCCTGTCGCTTTTTGGAGGCCGTGTTTCGCTCGCCACTTATAGCGTGTGTCTGATAATGCCTGCAAGACTTTTTGCTGTTCCAAGCTGAACCCATAGTTGAAATTAGGTTGTGATATCACTTGTTCCGAATCCATAGCGTAGCCTCCATTACTCGTCTGCGTCCAGTCTGCCTTCGTCATTCGCTGTATCTTCGTCCGTCTTTTCCTGTATGTCTCCTATCTTGGCGTCAAGCTTCAGGACGACTTCCTTCACTAGCTCAGGGCTTGAGTGGGCAGCAAATATCCGAAGGTTTTCCAAATCGAATTCTGCTTCCACTCCTTTGTATTTTACCTTTGACAGCCTTGCAAACAACGCACGAGAACTTATTTTGATTGAGCGGCGAAAAATCAGCGCAAGATAGAATACAATCAAAGGCCAGGTGGTAAATGCTTGGACGGTTTTGAGTATTTCGTCCCATATTTTCACTGCGTCATCCATAAGCGAAAATTCCTCCCTGTCGAATTATCGGATCCCTACACCTTCACCGCCCGCGCCCCCGCCGCCGCCCGGCACGCGTAGATATTCGCCTCACGGCCTGTTTTTACCTGGTAACGCATCGCCAATTCTTTCTGAAACTCCGGGACCGCATCGGCATAGACCAAATTCACCGTGCATCCGCCCCAGCCGCCGCCCGTCATCTTGGAGCCGGTGCAGCCGGGAAGAACAGTGGCCGCTTCGACGAGAAAGTCTATTTCCGGCGCAGAGTTCTCGAACAGATCCCGGCAGGACGCATGACCTTCCGCTAAAAGTTGACCCATTCGGGCCGTATCGCCCTTGCCGACGGCCTCACGCATCGCAAGGACGCGTTTATCTTCGGTTAAAACGTGCCTTGCCCGCTTGCGCTGGTTTTCGGGCAGCTCGCCTTCGCGGGCGATAAACTCTTCCCAGGAAACGTCGCGCAGGAGCGGCTTGCCGAAATGAGCGGCGGCGGCCATGCACTCGGCCCGTCGGGTGGTGTAATCCCCCCCGGCGTGGGCGTGTTTGACGCCCGAGTCGCAGATAACGATGGCGATATCGTCCCGGCCCATCTTGACAGTCGAATGCTCTAAAGTCAGGCAGTCCAGAAACAGCAGGCCGTCCTGGACACCGAACACAGACGAAAACTGGTCCAGAATGCCGCAGGGAACGCCCACGAAGACGTTCTCCGCCTCCTGGCAGAGCCGCGCGATCTGCATCGGGTCACGGTCGAAGGGAAAAAGCTGCTGCAAAAAGAAGGCCGTCGCGACTTCCAAAGCCGCCGACGAGGAGAGGCCCGCCCCCCCGGGGACATCGCTGTGGACCACCGCTTTGAATCCGCGAATAGTCACGCCTTCCTGCTGAAGCTGCTTGACCACCCCCAGCATGTAGTTCGCCCAGCTATTTTGCGGGTCGCGCTCGATATTGCTGGCCGAAAACGCTGCATCCCGGCGGAAATCGGCGGCATGCAGGGTGATTGTATCGTCCCCAGTCGCTTCTCCGGCTACCACTGTGCCTTTATCCAAAGCAGCAGGCAGGACAAAGCCGCCGTTGTAGTCGGTATGGTTCCCCATGATCTCGACCCGGCCGGGGGCGAATGCCGCCGCCGACGGGCCTGTTCCGAACCGCCGCGTATACGCTTCCACCGTGTTTTGAACCAGCAGCATTCCTTTTCTCCTCTTATTTCTCGCCGGATGCGGCGAACTCTTCCGTGATGGCGGCGTAATCTTCCGGCGTCCCAACATCCCGCCAGCCGCCTTCCAGGGCGATGCCTTTGGCGGGGTGACCGTCCGCAATCATGGCGGAGATGGCATCCGGCAATTCATACTCGCCGCGTGCCGACGGCACGATTTTAGACGTATATGCAAAGATAAGAGGATCGAAGATAAACAGTCCCGCATTGTTCCAGTGCGTCGTCGCCGTGCCTTTGGCGGGCTTTTCCTGAATACGCTCGATGACGTTATCCTCACCTAGGTAGACCGCCGCACCCGCCCACGGATCGTCCACCCAGTTCAGGCCGACATAGGCTTTGATCTCAGCGAGTCCATGCGCCGCGTACTCGGCGGCAAAGCGGCCATAGTTGACCGGGTCCAGCATGATGTCGCCGTAGGTCATCAGGAAAGGCGAGTCGGCCAGTACGCCAGACGCGCAGTTGACGGCATCCCCTACCCCACGCGGCGTCTCCTGAGGGACGTAATGGATCTTCCAGCCCCACTTCGCTCCGTCGCCGAAGTAGTCTTCCAGAACATCGGCTTTGTAGCCCGTAATCAGCACGAATTCGCGGATGGGAGTCTGGGCGGCGATACGTCCCATGATTCGCTCGATCATAGGAACTCCGCCGATGGGGATCATGGGCTTGGGCTGGTTGGCGGTCAGCGGACCGAGGCGCGTGCCGCGTCCGGCGGCCAGGAGAAGGGCTTTCATATTCTTTTCCGTTCGAAGTTATTGGTCCATTCGGGCGTATTTGAGAGAATCAGAACAGGGACAGGTGCGGCTATCGGGAAGATTTGATAGAAGTGTTTTGAGAACACTTTTGACGTTGGTCGTGTTCTTTGCCAGCACTTCAAGCACGTTGTGGGCTTCCACAGCGGCGGCCTCGACCACAGTTCCGGCATCATAATCCGTCACCAACGCGATGGTCAGGTAGCATAAGGACAGCTCACGGGCGAGGATCGCTTCGGGGTACTGGGTCATCGTCACCACATCCCAGCCCATGCGCGTAAACCAGACGCTTTCAGCCCGGCTGGAGAAGCGCGGGCCTTGAATGACGACGCTAGTCCCGGCGGCGTGAACCGTGACGCCGTTCTGCTTTGCCGCCTCAATCGCCAGGGGCCGGAGCTGCGGGCAGTAGACATCGGCGGACGAAACATGAGTCACGACCGGCCCGTCATAAAACGTATCCGCCCGGCCCGTGGTCCGGTCCACGAACTGGTCCACGATTACAAAGTTGCCCGGCGCGATATGCGCCTGCAAGGAGCCGACCGCGCTTGGAGCGAGAACGCGCGTTACCCCCAAGCTCTTCAAGGCCCACAAATTGGCCCGGTATGGGACTTTGTGCGGCGGCAGGGAATGGCTTTTGCCGTGCCGGGGAAGGAACGCGACGCGGCGGCCAGCGACGGTCATCAGCGCGATCTTGTCGCTGGGCGGGCCGTAAGGGGTGTCGACTTGAATCTCCTCGACACTGCCCTCAGCAAACTCATAAAAGCCGCTGCCGCCGAATATGCCGATTTCCGCTGTGTGGTTCATGCTTCCATCCCGAGGGCCGCTTCCGCCGCCGCTTGCTGGGCCTCTTTCTTTGTTTTGCCGATGCCGACACCGCCGGTGACGCCGTCCATCCGCACTTCCACAGTGTATGTTCTATCGTGCGGGCGGCCACGCTCATCCGTGACGACATATTCCGGCGGCGAAAGATGCTCCGCCTGCCGCAGCTCCTGCAACACGCTCTTTGGATCGCGCCAGTCCCGCTCCGCGCTGACTTCGGCGATCTCCTCGGCCAGCACGCGCATGATGAATTCGCGGGCAGCGTCGTAGCCGCCTTCGCGGTAGATCACGGCAACGAGGGCTTCCATGGCATCGGCGATAATACTCGCCCGGTTGCGGCCCCCCATAGCCTCTTCCGTCCGGCCCAGACGGATCAGCGGAGCCAGGTCGAGGCGGCGGGCGGCGGCGGCCAAAGCGTCTTTGCAGACGATCAGGGCCTTAGCCTTTGCCAGTTCGCCTTCGCCGCGCTTCGGGAACTGCGCGTATAGCCACTCTACCACGACCAGACCCAGCACGGAGTCGCCGACAAACTCCAAACGCTCATTGCTGTCCAAAGAGTGATCAGGAACCAGCGACTTGTGGGTCAATGCCTGCTTCAGCGCGGCCATATCCGAAATCGGCAGACCGCGCTTCTCGGCTTCGCGCCGCAGATCTGCGGCATCACTCATGCGAGTGCCTGCACCGCTTCGGCGATCCGTGCGACACCGCGCTTGATGTTTTCCATCGAAGTCGCATACGAGAGCCGAATGTTGCCGTCGGCTCCAAAGCCGGAGCCGGGGATCACCGCGACTTCGTACTTTTCGAGCAGATAGGCCGCGAAATCGTCGGAGCCGCCGATGGTGCGCGGGGCGTCGCCGCTGGGTGTCCAGGATTTGCCGTAGAGGGCGGAGACATTCGGAAAAACGTAAAACGCCCCATCCGGGTTCAGGCAGTGGACACCGGGAATGTCGTTGAGTGCCGGAACGATGACATCCCGCCGCTCCTGGAATGCCCGCCGCATGGTCTCGACGGAATCCTGCGGCCCGTTCAGTGCTTCGACCCCGCCCGCCTGCGCGATGGATGTTGGATTCGAGGTGCTCTGGTCCTGGATTTTGGACATCGCTGCGACAATGTCCAGGTCGGCGGCGGCATAGCCCAGCCGCCAGCCGGTCATAGAATGTGCCTTAGAGAAGCCGTTGATCGTGATGGTCAGCTTCTTCGCGGCCTCACTGAATGATGCCGGAGAGACGAACTCGGCTCCCGTATACAAAACTTTCTCGTAGATCTCGTCAGACATCAGATAGATGCCGCGCCCGACACACAGGTCGGAGATGTCCCGCAGGACCTGCGGCGTATAGACCGCGCCGGTCGGGTTCGACGGCGAGTTGATAACCACCAGCTTCGTCTTCGAGGTGATATGCGCCTCGATCTCCGCCGCCGAGGTCAGAAAGCCGGAGGCTTCAGTCGCGGGCACAATGACGGGGACCCCGTCGGCCAGCTTCACCTGTTCCGGGTACGAGACCCAGTACGGCGACGGCACAATGACTTCGTCACCGGGGTCGAGCATCGCCTGCATGAGGTTGTAAATCGAGTGCTTCGCCCCGCAGGAAACAATAATCTCCGTGCGGCCATAAGTCAGCCCGTTGTCCCGCTTCAGCTTCGCGATAATCGCATCTTTGAGGGCCACGGTGCCACTGGATGGCGTATATTTGGTGTCGCCCTTGGCGAGTGCCGTCACGGCGGCATCTTTGACGTTCTGCGGCGTATCGAAATCGGGTTCGCCTGCCCCAAAGCTGATGACATCTTTTCCCTGAGCTTTCAGGGCATTGGCTTTGGCGGTGATCGCCAGGGTCGGGGAGGGCGCGGCCTGGATCGCGCGTAAGGACAGCATTCGTTGCTGCGGCGGTGTGATCATAGTGTTCTCATTCTCTAAACAAGTCAGGAATCGGGCTGAAATTATTGTAGCCGAAGGGACCGAGCGAAGTCAAGTTTGGGCGTGGTGGATATAGCGTGTGAACCGGGGCGTTTTCGGCACCTTGTACTGCATGATTTGAGAGTACCCAGCCTCGTGAAGCCAACCCGTCAGGTCGATCTCAGCAACAAACACGGCGCGGGGGGCCAGCGGCACCGACGCGCGAATAATCTCCTGCACATTCGCATCCGTCGTCTTGCAGTTCCGGTCGTAGGGTAAATCTGCCAGAAGGACATCCCCGCGCCGCCCCCAGCCACCGGCTTCGCCCAACTCGACGGACGCCGCATAGCCGAAGTGTGCCAAATTCTTACGCGACATCGACACCATCTTCGAATTGTGGTCGATGCCGTAGGCTTCCGCCCCGAGCGAGGCCGCTTCCAGCAGAAACGAGCCGGTTCCGCAGCAGGGATTTACCACCACATCGCCCGGCTTCACGGCCAGGTTGACAATCGCCCGGCAGAGCCGCGAAGGCAGCGAGCTGGAAGTCCGCAGCGGCTTTTCATCATGCGTCTGCCAGCCGCCGTCCGAGGACACCAAAATCTCCCCGAACCAGTATCCACTTTGCCGGGAGACAACGATAAACCGCCGCTTCGGAGCGACAAGCTGCGGACCGCCCTCAATCGAATCCGCCACCGCCGTCATCGTTGAAAAGCCAGGGACCGGGTCCCCGCCCGGCAGCACGAGTATCTCCACCCGAAACGCTTCCGCCGTTATCCCCAGCTCCGCAACCTCACCCAGCAAACCTTTCAGTGTCGACGATTTGGCGAGACAAGACGCCCCAAACCGCAGATACGCCGCCCGGCCCACCCGCTCAATCGCAGCGCACTCCACAAACCCGTCGTCACCCGGCAGCATTCCAGTAAGCGCCAGGCATTCCGGCGCGACCAGCTCATTGCCCGCATCTTCAATACAATGCGCGAAATATCCCAAACTTCCCGTCAAACAGCTTCCCCGCCGATTTCCACTCCCGCTTTTTCGAACGCCTCATATTCCTTTTGCTCGAACATAGCGAATACCACGCGCTCCAGCATCGTGTCCGGATAGGCCGTGAGATAGTCGATGACAGTCGTCAAAGCCAGCGGCGCAGCCTTGTCCAACGGGTAGCTGTAAATCCCGGTCGAGATCGAGCAAAACGCAGTACTTTTCAGCCCCGCTTTGTCCGCCACTTCCAAACAGCTTCGGTAGGACGACGCCAGCAGATCCGCTTCGCCCTGAGTACCGCTACGCCAGACGGGACCAGGTGTATGAATGATATACGGCTGCCTGAGTTTGTGGCCGCCGGTGATCACAGCCGTGCCGGTGGGAGTTCCGCGTGGGTACTTCTGTTTGATTTCGGCAGGGAGATCGCTCCCGGCGGTACTGAAGATGAGGCCGGTGATGCCTCCGCCGTCAGCCAAGTCGGAGTTTGCGGCATTGACGACGGCATCCACTTTCTGGTGCATCATGCTGCCATGGACGATTTCGAGGGTTGCGTTGTTGGTTTTCATTGTATTGCTGTCGAGTGAGATGAGTAGGCTTTCGGAACCCACCCCGCAGCAAGCTGCGACCCTGCCCGAAACGGGAGGGTATGGAGGTTATTATTTGTTAGGTCCACTCTTTTTGACGCTACCTAGAAGCAGAGCGGAAAGCCCTCTGCATACACCCTCCCCACTCTCCCGTTTCGGGAGGGTGTCAGCTTGCTGCGGGGGTGGGTTCCGAAAGCCTTGCGCCGCACATCCCCTCACATCGGCAGGTCAATCCACGGCAATGTTTCAGTTGTGGCTCTGAATCTTTCAATGGCGAGGGACAATTCAGTGTAGGTCGCGGTATCAACTATTTGATCAAGATAAAGATTTCGTTCGGCAACAGAATCGAGCTGGAAACACCAGTACAATGACATAAGCGCATTAATGAACAGCGGAGTTCCAGCCGTTCTCCGCGTCTCATGATAATCCCCGAATTGACCTCTGATCGCTGACAGTATAGAAGCAGTCACGATGCTGGCTTGCTGAGGCATCGCCATACGCACATATTCCGAGGCTTGCCTATAGAGCCTTACTTCGGGCATATCTTCGGTCAGGCTCCACGTGCCAAGATAACCGCCGCTTTGAATCAACTCTGCTACAGCCTTCAAAAAATACGCATGGGAGACGCCATGGTATGTGTCAATGCCAAACCCAAGACACAGCAGAAACTTCCGTGGTATCGCTAATTTTTGAACTGCCGCAATACTTGTCATATCTTCCTGCGGCGTTCCCAGTCCCGGCTCATCTCCACGCATTAAGCTATCCGTGCCGCCATCCACCAGAATAACTGTGTCGACTCCAAGACGATCTGCCAAAACCCCGTAAGCATGTATGATGTGTTTTGCTCCAGTGCGGTCAAAGCAGTAAATTGGTACTTTATGCCCCTGCCGCTCAAACCACTGAGACAGATAAAGCTCAGGAAAGTAAAACTCACGCCCCTCGGTCGCCGCCGTTATCTCGACCAGGGACGAAGCAAAACGTCGGCCCGTTGATGAGTGAATATCTGAGAACGCTAAATTGGCGAGATGAACTCGTTTTCCCATCTCGCGCAGACCAAAGTAAAGCGGCAGACCACTAAAGACATCGAAGCCGCCGCCAGCCCCGGCGATAAGTATATTCTCTGCTTTTTCGATCTCGGTCAAGAATGGAATCGTGAGCATTGTTGCCCTTCTCTCCGCCGCGTAAACACTGATTTGTCCGATACGTAGCCGGTATTGTAGTAGTAGATGTCCACACTGCGCTCCCCCTCCAAGGCACATCCTCTAAAAATCCCGCAGCAGCCCCACCACTTTACCCCGAATCCGCGTGTCCCCATCCACCGGGATATTCGGATAATTCCGACTGCTGTTTTCAGATTCCAGCCACTGCGCCCCCACTTCAGTTCCCGCCGCCGGATCGCTTCGGTAACGCTTGACCACTTCGCCATTCGCGCCGACATGCGCGACGACGATGTCGCCGTTGCGGGGCGATTCGACTTCTTTCACGAACAGCACGTCATGCTCGCGAATACCTTCGTCGGCCATGCTGTCGCCGGTGACACGGACCAGGAAGTCGGCACCGCAGGCGGGCGGGACTACCTCACGGGTTTCTTCCTCTTCCCGGCTTCCCTGATCCGGCGATCCCGCCGCGACCAGGCCTCGGATCCGCAGCGTGACAGTTTGGAATGCGGGGACTTTGCGGGGCTGGGTTATGTAGGTAAACGCGGCCTCTTTGACGACCTCGGGGGGCATCTGCAGGCCGAGATCGCCTGTGTAAATCTGTACATTGTCTCTGCCGGAGAGCCAGACGCAAAGCTGACCGTTCGCGTTTTTTGCGGCTTCCGTATATTCAAAGACGCGGGCACTCAGAAGGTCACATTGGGCCAGCACCTGCGCTTCCGGGAACATCGGCAGCTTGGGAGATCCGTATTCCAGAATACCGTGATGGGATAAAATCATGTGGGTCACGGACTCTTTTAGCTGCGACGGGAACGTCTTGAGGCTATTCATAATCTGGCGGACGCGAGACGCCCCTAAGGAGATGTGTCCATTCAAAATCCCGGCGGCCGTGTATTCACCGGCACTCAAGCCATGCTCCATCTCGGTGAGCTTGCCGAGGTCATGCAGCAACGCGCAGGCGACCAGCAAGTCACGGCTGAGGGTCGGGATGATCTCCGCCGCAGCGGCACACAGCTCCGCGACTTCGACACTATGATGCAGCAAACCGCCGGGATACGCATGGTGCTTCTTCCCTGCGGCATGGGCCTGGCAGAACTGCGGCCAAATCTCTTTTTCCTTGTCGAATATCTTGTCCAGCAAACAGCGCAGGTTCGGCTCCTGCACGGACGACATCAACTGTTCAAAGCGGGAAAGGTGCTGCGCAGCGTCTTCGTGACCGGGTCTGAGATAGGGAGTCAGATCTTCGGGAATCTCTTCCTCTGCCGCCGACCGGACACTATTGATGGTGATTTCGCCTTCGTACGTGCCGCCCTTGTCGACTTCGCCGGTCACAACCAGAAATGGGGACAAAGAAATTGCCGCACGCTCGGCATCCGTGACCGTCCATTTTTTTGCCGAATGGCGGCCATTGCTGAACGTCAAAATCAGCTTGACGTCCGGTCCATTGCCCTTTTTCTTCTCCACATGTGAGCGCGAAAAGAGGCGGTCTCGAAATTTCTCGCCCGGTAACAGTTCCGTTGTCATATCAGCCTCCAGATGCCAGTCATAATACTGCGCTCAAGAATTCACA
>JANXNV010000142.1 GCA_025353925.1 Armatimonadota bacterium | reverse complement strand
ATCAAAGCTCCTCGACGATCTTATCATAGTCGTCGTCATTAAACACGTGAACATTCCCCTGAAACGCCAGCGTCCAGTTCTTTGCGGGCCAGCGTTTGGGATACTCCAACGTCGGCACGAGGTCGTCGAGGGCGAGATACTCTCCTGGGGGCCGCGCTTTGATGATTTGAATTGGGAAGCGAAACGGGTAAACTTCTCCCGGGCGGTTGCTCTCCCAGATGAGCGTGCTGTCTTCAAAGTAGGTGCCGGTGACTTCCGCGACTCCCCCAATGGACTTGACGACGGTCAGGTAAAATAGAACCCGATCACCGGGCGCGACCCGCTCGGCTTTCTTCCGGTGCCGACTCTTCATGCCGGCCAGGTCGAAGCCGCGTGCGCGGGAAGTTTCAAAGTTATCAGCGGAGGAAACTAGCAGCCAGTTTGTCATTAACGTTTATTACCCATTCCCTTTCGCCCGGTTGTGGGAGCTGCACAGCATCTCACAGTTTTCCGGCGAGGTTTTCCCGCCCCTGCTCCAGGCCGCGACATGGTCGGCGTCCATCTCGGCCAGTTTCCAGAGCTTGCCCTTGTTCGCATCGTGCCCGTGGGCGCACAGGGGACAATTTGAGGTGCCGCCAGCTTGCGCGGCGGCTGTTTGCTTTTCGTACACCACTCTTTTTGTGGATTCGTCAAACAAGCGCACTTCCAGAAGTTTCGTATCATGCGACCCGCCCAGGACATACTCAAAAATCCCGCTGCGCTTTTTCACAAAGGGGTCGGCATAAAGTTTTCGCACTTCCTGCTTAACCGCTGCCGGTTTGTAAGACTGCCTGTGGTACGTCTCGTAAAGCGTGCCCCAGTCCAGCCCGCGCATTTCTTTCTCTACGTCGGGAAACACGCCCGAAACCCAGTCCAGCACACTGTTGAAGTACGTTTTCACTTCGGCAATGGTTTGGGCGGTGCGATGCTTGCTCATGTATTCGCCGGCATTGCCCTTGCTGACCCATTCCAGGGCGCGTTCCCAGAACTCCTGCCGATTGACGCTGCCCTTGATGTACGCGCTCCATTTCTGAGCGTTGGAGTTTTGGCTGTTGCTGAACTCTTCTTTGCCGAGCGTCACAAACGGCCCGGAATACACCGCGTTCAAAAGCTCCTGATTGTTCAGGGGAACACCGGCGATGTTGATCGTCCGAAACCATTCTTTGATCTCGCTTTCGGTTCCCTCGCATTCATACATCAAGAGCGGTGCTTCGAGGATTCTGGCCTGCTTGTCGGCGGCAATGCTGTGGAAATATTGCTCCATGCCGTGTTCGTCTTTGACGGCGAACTTGTTGGTCACGTAGCGTCCGAAACTGGTGATGCGCTGCTGGCCGTCCAGGACTTCCAATTTGCCGCCGCTGAGTTTGTTGAAATAAATCAGCCCGAGGGGATAGCCCTTCAGCAGGGATTGGATCACCGCGACATCCCGTTTTCCGTCGGCGTAGATATAGTTGCGCTGGTATTCGGGCTGGATAGTAAGCCTGCCGGAGAGTCCGAACAGGCCCTTGCCTTCGATTTCGTTATAAACAAAGCCCTCGCAGACTTCTTTGACCGTATATTGCTTGAGCGTTGTTTTCATAATTTTGTCTTTACTTGCGCTTGATGAAAATTAGATCACCCCTTGAAATGCTTCCAGGCGCAGAGTCAGCCTTTGGAGGCCGCTGATCCGCAGTGCTGCCAGGTAATCTTGCGCCGTCTTGGCCGGATTTTTCAGTGATGCCCGATGCGCCTGCACTCCGCGTAAGAACAGTTCGGTCTCCTGATCAAACAGCGCCGATAAAAACACGTCGGGATGGAGCGCCTGTATGCCGTAGCCGCTGAGGATGGCGTTCGGGAAATCGGACAGGTTGAACGTCACGATCACGGTTGCGCTTGCTTCTATCGCGGCGGCTAACACGTGGCGGTCGTTCGCATCCGGCAGGCTTAGGGTGGGGATTAGCGGCTCATAGCCGGAAACCAAGCCATTGACAACGGCCTGGTTCATCAGGCGGCGGGTGCGATCCAGTTGGGCGGGCGTCACGTCCTGGTAATCGGCTAAAACATTGCGTATCCATTCGGCGTGTATCTCCTCCGTCCAGCGCGGCTTATATGCTCCGGCGACGGCAACTCGCATGAGCAGATCGCGCAAGGAAGGCGGATAAAGAACATTAGCGTCTAAGACGGCAACGTTTTTCGGGGCAGCTACGGTCATCGGTATAGACCAAGCCGTTCCGTCTCTGCCACAAGTTCATTCAAGATTGCGTTTCCGCGCTCGATCTCGGCCTCGGTGAAGGGTTCCTGCGGAGGGGCGTTCTTTAGGGACTTTGCCATATGAGCGCGGGCGGCGGTGATTTCCTTCTCTTGCTGCTGGTTCAATTGTTCCACCATGCTTTCATAAGTTTCCGTGTCCAGCAGCACGACTTCCGCACGGCCATTGACAGTCAGCACTTCCGGGGTGCGGGTTTCTTTGAGCCGCGCCACGTGTGCCTTGTGGTTCCGGAGAAAGTCGCTCATGGAATGTATTTGGCGAGTGTCAAGCATGATTTGTCTCATTCATATTATTTTCAAGTAATTGTGTTCAATCAATTATATGATGGCATATTTTGCCAACTTCCTTGACCGTGTATTGTTTGAGCGTTGTTTCCATGATTTTGTCTTTACTTATGCTTGATCATAAGACGTGCATAGGTGGATTGATATTCGTTTCCAGTTTTGATTGCGCCGCGCCGATTCAAATCCCCATGATTGGGCGCATCTTCTTGCGTATATTCCTTTGTTTTCATTCCTGAATTGTTATCTCGGTCTGTTATGCCTAAAATCTCAAACTGTTCCGGCGAATACTTATCCAGAAAACTAATCGGCACGCCCATCACGCCC
>JANXNV010000085.1 GCA_025353925.1 Armatimonadota bacterium | reverse complement strand
GTTCTTCACGGAAAAACCGGCCAGCGGGGCCAGGTTCGCCGAGAGGCTGGTCGGGGAGGCGGTGACATCGTTCGCCCCGGCATTGGTGGCGAAGTTGTAAACTTTCTTGAAGGCATCCCGCACTCCCACCAGCGAATTGCTGCTGCCGTTCAGCTGATTGCCTAAATCTTTCAGGCCCTTACTGAGATCGTTGATCTTGTCCACATGGACATTGCTGCTGCGGCCTACCACCGTGATTGCGACGCTGCTCGGGCCGGAGCGAGCGACGGAGGCCGGATTGAACGCGGCATAGGAGATGTCATTGCCGATCAGGTTCGTACCGCCCATGCCCTGTGCCCGCGCACCGGCCTGCACCTGGGTCCGGTCGAGATCGGACGGGGCGACGGGGTTGGGGACGAACGCGATACTGGTCGGAGCCTGGCACAGGGCCGCCGTCGACCCAAAGGCCGATAAAGCTCCAACGCTTCCTAAAAATGCCGCCAAGCACTGGCGTTTTGAGTGTATCATCTAAGCAAATTCTCCCTAACTGGATTTGATCGTCAGCGTGGTCGTGTCAAAGGTCACATGCAGCACCGTTCCGGAGGAGAGGCCCGTCGCGGCGGCGGTCAATGTGAGCGTGGCGGTGTTGTCCTGCGGGCCGCCCGTGACAATACCAATCAAAGTCGAGAGGTCCGGGTCCACCAGGCTGGTCGCCTGATCTAGCTGGAACGTCCCCGCGTCGGCCAAGTAGCTGCCGTCGGACTGCTTCGTGAACGAAATCGGCCCGGCGATTTGCAGCGGGGCGAGCGTGACGCTGCCGCTGCCGTCCGCGACAGTGCCGACGATGCGGAACGTTGTCAGGGTAAACGTGCTCGGCCCTGCGCCGTCGAGCGTCACCGCCGGAAGCAGCTTGAACGAGAGCTTTGCACTCTTGACCGTGGAGAGGCTGACGGGGTTTTGGTTTGGGAACGTGTAACTGGTCGGCAGCGTTTCGAGATGCGCCTTCGACAGCGACGCCGGAGCTTGGGGAGCCGACAGCGTGACTGCTGCCGACTTCGAGTCCAAGCCCAGTGGATTGCCCACGGAAATATTTGGGATGTTGACCTGGGCCGAGTTCAGGTTTTTGACGACTCCGCTGCAGCCGGTTAGAACCGGCCCGGCGGCGAGGACGGCAGCGCAGGCTGAGATGCGAAACACGTGGATGCATTTCTTCATAGGGAGTTCCTCCGGAGAGATAGTTTGGGGGAATGAGGAGAGGCGGTTAGGCGAAGTTGTCACTCATATCCGGGGAAATTGTTCCATACTCCGAACAATTTCCCCAGTAATTTTACGCGGGGACTTGGAGGAAAGTGTTTCAGGCCGAGGCACTTCAAACCCAGGCGTTGAGGATAGCGAGGACGACCAGGCGAGTGAAGTTCGAGACGCCGCAGCGGGTCTGCAGGTGCTTCAAGGTGGAGTGCGCTTCCGGCGGAGCCATACCGAGGGCGGCGGAGGCCTCCTCCGACGTGTAGCCGTTGACCATCAGGCGCATCAGGGCACGCTCGACCGGAGTCAGCTGCAGCTTGGTCGGCGACTGGCTGTAGTCTTCATCGATACTTAATACTGCTGCGAACATTTTTACTCTCTTATTTCCGCTTCCACGAGTGTCTGCGATAAGTATGGCCTTTCGGCTCGCCCACGGCGTTGCCCGATGTCACAGGCCGTGTGTGACATTCGTCACATTCGTCTTGACAATCCCCGGATGCACTGTTAAAATGCTCTTATGGACAGCAAAAAACTCATTCGCGGCGCGGTCATCGGCTACGGCGGGGCCTTCAATATGGGCCGCAGCCATCTCGGCTGGATGCGAGACGCCGGGATCGTGCCGGTCGCCGCCTGCGACCTCGACCCCACCCGCCTTGCCGCCGCCGCCGAGGACTATTCGGGCCTCCGCACTTACACCGACATCCCGGACCTGCTGGCCGACCCCGAGGTCGACCTGGTGACGATCATCACGCCCCACAGCACTCATGCCCCGCTGGCGATAGAGGCACTCCATGCGGGCAAGTCCGTCATCTGCGAAAAGCCGATGTGCCTGACCTCCGCCGAAGCCACCGCGATGATCGCGGCGGCGGAAGAGCGGTCGCTGATGCTCTCGGTCTTTCATAACCGGCGGCACGACGGCGACTTCCTGACCCTCAAAGAGACCATTGTCGAGAAAAAGCTGCTCGGCGACATTTTCTCCATCCAGGCGGGCTTTGCAAGCTACGGCCATCCCGGACACTGGTGGCGTTCGGACAAAGCCCTCTCCGGCGGGCCGTTTTACGACTGGGGAGCGCACTTTTTAGACTGGATCTTGAACCTCCTGCCGAGCCGCAAAGTGGTGAGTGTCACCGGTTACTTCCACAAGCGCGTTTGGCACGATGTCACCAACGAGGACCATGTCCAGGCCATTTTGCGCTTCGACGACGGCGCCCACGCCGACCTCTCCTTCAGCCAGATCGCCTCCCTGCCCCTCCCCCGCTGGCGCATCCAGGGCACGGAAGGCGGCATCCTCGACGACGGCAGCGTCAAGGACGGCATGAAACTCTATACCCATCACCACGGAATCCGTATGTCAGGGGAATTACGAAATAAGCCAACCTGCTGGGAAAACTACTACGCCAACATCCACGCCCACCTGACCGAAGATGCCCCGCTGGATGTCACCCCCCAGCAGGCCCGCCGCGTCATCGCCATTTTGGAAGCTGCAGAGAAGTCCGCCGGATCGGGGCAAGCAGAGAAGGTCGCGTATGAGTAGAAACTTGGGCCGTCGGGTGCAGTTGCTCCGTGAACGGCACGGCTAATTGGCGCAGCTAAACTACCGCTTCGCGGCACTGGGATATTTCTTTCCATACCCGTAGGGGCGCTGCTTGCTGCGCCCTTTTCTCTTGCTGCGCCCTTTTCTCTTGCATGCTCTTCTCTTGCATGCTCGCTCGCTGTGTTCTCTCATCCTCTGAAAAAGAATGGGCCGGGAAAGAACGGACCGAGAAAGAACGGACCGAGAAAGAACGGGCCGGGAAAGAGGGCGCAGCAAGCAGCGCCCCTACAGTTCAAGCCTTCCCTGTGACCAATCTCACATCTCCTTTGTGGCAGGCGGCCTTGCGGAGTCGCTTCGTTTCGCCTATAATAGCAGCATCGACCTTTCAAGGACTCAATGCTATGCTCACTCCGAATTCTTGTCTCAACTTTGCTTTTCGCCGCATTCTGCTCGCGCTCGTCGCCGGCATGCTCCTCTGTGCCCTCACACCACCCGCTCAGGCCCAGCATAAGCGGGCTTTGCTGATTGGGGTGCATGCGTATCAGCATGGGCCGGACAGCGTGTTTAGCGACCTCAATACCGAGTCCGATGTCGCGGCGGTGCGGCAGGTGCTGATGGACCGGTTTGGGTTCGCGGCGGGGGATATTCGAGTGCTTACCACCGGGCCAGAGACGACTCGGGCGGCGATCCTGGCGGCGATGGCGGACACGCTGGTGACTCCGACCCAGCCGGGGGACATCGTTTACTTCCACTACTCGGGGCACGGCTCGCAGGTGCCCGACCCGGCGGACTCCAGCGGCGTCGACGAGACCCTCGTGCCCTCCGACTGGGCGAAGGACGGCTCGAAGGACATCCGTGACAAAGAGATGCGGACACTGATCGAACAGATTCAGGCCAAAAAGCCGGGCAGCTTGACGCTGACGTTTGACAGCTGCCACTCGGGGACCATCACGCGGGGCGGGCGGATGCTCGTGCGCGGAGTCAGCTTCGAGAAACGCTACGGGCATCCGGCACCCATTGCTCCGGCGACTGCGACCAGCGGCGTCAAGACGCGCGGCGGACGGATGCTCGTGCGCGGTCAGTCGGGGGCATTCGGCGGGTTACTGCCGGGTCAAGGCGCGTCGAATACGAAGTCGAACTTAGTGGTAATTTCGGCCTGCCGGGATGACCAGTCGGCGGTGGAGACCGAGGACGAAAATCATGTCCCAATGGGGCGTTTGACATTCCTGCTCTGCGCCGCTCTGCGCGATGCCAAGCCTGAGACGACCTACCAGGACCTCTTCGAGCGCATCGACAGCCTCATGCGCCAGAACTACTCGGACACGCGACAGGACCCGCAGATCGAGGGGGACAGCAGCCAGACCCTGCTGGGCAGTGCCGCCGTGGCGACCCCGCCCTACCTGCGAGTCGAGAATGAGCCGGACGGCAGCCTGCGCCTCGCCGCCGGGTCGCTTCAGGGCATGACCAAAGGCTCGGTCTTCGCCCTTTACCCGGCGGGCACGAAAGACTTCACGCCGAAGAACGCCGTCGCAGCCGCCACTATCGCTTCCACCCGCCTGCTTTCGTCCAAGCTGACAGTGACCTACTCCGGCAAGGCCGACGCTGACCTGACGGCGGCGCGGGCTATCGAGACGGCCCACCAGTACGGCGACAGCCGCCTCAAAGTCGCCGCCAGTCTAGTGGGTGCCCCAGAGCTTTTGACGTCATTGAGGGCGAATGCGAGCGTGGCGGTGGTCGCGGCGGGCGAGCTGCCGGATGTCACGCTCACCCGCACCGGAGCCGATCTAGTCCTGACCCGAGAGGACGGCGGGGCGGTTGTGGGGCGCTTCCCGCCCGGTGCGGACCTCATCGCGCGTGTTACAGCGGCCCTGAAGCGCGAAACCCAGTGGCGGTTTGTCCGCGCCTTGAACAATGAAGACACGAATTCCCCGGTGCGCCTCGAAATGCGGATCGTCACCGCCGAAGTCACCGGCAACGCCGAAGAGGGCCTGACATTCGTCAAGAATAAGCCGCTTTCGCGCGGCCCAGTGGTGGTCAGCCCGAACGATGTCGTCACGGTTGAAGTGCGGAATTTGGGAACGGTCGATGCCTATGTCACCGTGCTGGATGTCCAGACCGATGCCAGCGTCCAGCAGCTCTGGCCGACCCCCAACCAGACCGCCAGCGAAAGCCTCATCCCCCACGGCCAGCCGGACCGCTGGCAGACCTTGATGTCGGACCCGACCCACCCCATGCTCCTGCAGTTCGGCGGCACCTCGGGTGCAGAGACCTTCAAAGCTCTGGCGACCCGCGAGCGTGTGGATTTCCGAACCCTGACCACCCGGGGCACCCTCTCCCCGCTGGAGTTGATGCTCCGGTCGGCCTCCTCCGGCACGCGGGCCTCGGTCGCCGTCACCCCCTCGCTCTGGTCCACCGCCACCGTAGCGTTTACGGTGGCTCCGTGAAGACCCTGCTGCTTTGCCTTCTGCTGCTGATAACCTCGCACGGCTTCGCCGCCCCTGTCATTACCACCGACACACCGGCGGGGGCATTCAACGCGCAGGGCAATGCCGCCTATGACGCCAAAAATTACACCGAAGCCGCTGCTTTGTTCCAGAAAGCCGTCGCCCTCGTCCCCAGCGAAGTAAATTACGTCACGAATCTCGCCTCGGCACAGCGTCAGGCCGGGGAGTTTGCCGAGGCACAGAAACTGCTTCAGGGGGCTTTGGAATCGTTTACCGGCACGGACGCCGTGACCAGGCTGCAAATCGCGCTTGCTGACAACCACTTTTTCTGGGCACGTGCCCTTATCAAGTCGGATAAACGCGCCGACGCCATTGCGCATTATCAGGCGGCAGCGGCAATCGACCGCCTCCGGCGTCCCAAAGACGCCGGTTATGATCTCAGCAATCTGGGCAGCTCGTTCCACATTTTAGGCCGGGATACTGAGGCACTGGCCGCTTACCAGGAATCGCTGACCCAGCGGCGTGCGCTCCCCATCGCCGACCGGGACAGAGACGACGAAGCCTCCTCGCTAGGGGGAGTCATTACGGCAAATCTCGCTTTAAGTTTCTACGACGCGGCGGCATCTGCTTACGAAGAGCTGCGCAAATTGAAACCCGAGGCCGCACCGGAATACGAGGCGGCACTGCTGACCGCCCAGGCCGAAGCACACGGGCCGAACGGGCAAAACGCTGGGGCGAAAGCGGCGGCGGCGGCACTTAACCGCCTGGGACTCGCCGAGGCGCAGGCCAAACGCTACGACAAAGCCATTGCGAGCTATCGCCGGGCTATGGAACTGCGGCCAACTGTCGAAGCCTACGTGCTGAACCTGGCCCGCGCCCTGAGTGGGGCCAAGCGGAGCGCCGAAGCCATTTCTTTGATCGAGTCCAAGCTAACCCTATTTCCTGACCCCGCCGACCGCAAAGAGCTGATGATCGAATGGGCCGATGCCCACTACAGTCTGGGCCAGGCACAAGCCGCGCAGAGCCGTTGGGCAGCCGTCCTGCCGCACTACTTTGCCGCCTACAGCGTAGACCGTGTGGCACGACGCCGAGATGCCGCATTGGATCTGCGCCATGCCGGGGAGGCGGAAGTAAGCCAGTTCCGCTTCGAAGCGGCGCAAAAGTATTTTCGACGTTCGGCAGAGACGGCAGAGGAAGCGGGAGAGCCGGAGATCGAGGCCATCTCTCTCCGCCTGTTGGGCCAAAATCTGAACCGTCAGCAGCAGTTCGCGGCGGCGATCGAAGTTCTGCAAAAAGCTCTACCGCTCACCCGTGCCCAAAAGATGCCCCTGGAAGAAGGACGTGTTCTGGTCAGCCTGGGAACAAGTACGAGTGAGCTGAGCCGCTATCCCGAGGCATTGAACTTCCAGCGACAGGCTCTTGCGATATTTCAGGAACTGGGGAATCAGGGTGAGGCTGCGGTCGTATTCAATAACCTCGGCAGCACCTCCTATCAACTCATGCGGTATGATGACGCACGGAGTTTTTATCTGCAGTCACTGAATTATGCCCGCTCGATCCATGATACGGCAGGAGAGGCGGGGACACTAGCAAACCTGGGGCATGTTTCCGACAGCCAAAGCCGCTACGCGGAAGCAATCTCCTATTTTCGTCAGGCGATTGCCCTTTGCCCTCCGAACAGTCGTCTGCTGCAGAAGCCCCACGCGCTTCAGGGAATGGGGACTGTCTACAACGATATGGGCCGGCCGCAGGAGGCGGTCCGGCTCACGAAAGAGGCCCTGGCGATCTTTCGGCGCGAGGGGGACCGCTCAGGAGAATCCACTTGCTTGAATAACATCGGTCTCTTTTATGTCACCTTGGGGGAGTACGACCGGGCGATTGATTATTACCGGCAGGCACTTGCCCTTCGCCGTATTCTCGGGCAGAGGACAGAAGAGGCAACTGACCTGAACAATCTGGGCGAGCTTTACCATACGGTCGGTCAGCCTGGAAAAGCCGTCGAGTTTTATGAACAGGCATTGACAATCCACCGGGCAATCGGAGACCAAAGCGGGGTAGGGGAAACCCTTTCGAATCAAGCTGTCGTTTATGCGGATACGTCTGACTCCGATCCCGTCGCTTTTGAAAAAGCCGAGGCACTGTACCAGCAGGCCCTGACACTTTTTCGCCAGGCCGGAAATGAGGACCGGGCGGCCAGCGTACTGGGCAACCTCGGCAGCCTGAATAGCCACTCCCACCCGATTGAAGCGCAGAAGTATCTCGAGCAATCCCGGGATTTACATCAGCGTACCGGCAATGCGAATGGGCAAAGCTCCGTACTCAACAATCTCGCCAATCTTGCGGCACGGCAGCGGCATCCCGCCGAGGCCGCCGGATATTATGGTCAGGCCGTCATGCTTGCATCTAAAACGAAGAACAAAGACACACTAACCTATTCCTGGAATGGGCTGATGCTGCTGAATGCGGCCACGGACCCGGCATGGGCGATCTACTGCGGAAAGAACGCAGTGAACCTTCTCCAGAGTGTGCGCGGTAATCTCAAAAGCTTCGATAAAGCCGTCCAAAAGAAATACCTGGATGTCCATTCCACTTCCTACCGCACTTTGGCGCAGATTTTGATCAAACAAGGCCGTCTCGACGAAGCCCAGCAGGTACTCGGAATGCTCAAAGAGGAAGAATTCTTCGACTTTTTAGGCCGCGACCCCGCCGCCGCCAAAACCCTGACGGCCACCGCCGCGCTCTCCCCCTTCGAGGCCGACTGGTCGGGACGTTTCGAGAAGGCGACCGACCGTGCCGCTTTTCTCGCAGAGATGGCCCGTGCCTTCCAAACCATAGCCCCGGGGCAGTCGTCCGTCGTCCGGCGCAGAACACTGCCCGCCGGGACCGCCGCCGTGTACACCATTGTGGAACCCGACAAACTGCAATTGATCCTTACCACGCCCGCCGGACAGGTCGCCCGTGAGTACCCTATTGCTGCCCCCGATCTCTACCGCAAAGTCCTCGCCCTGCGCAGTGCCCTTCAAGACCCCACCCGAGACCCACGGCCCCTAGCCCAAGAGCTATACAAGATCGTCGTCGGCCCTCTCGAAGCAGACCTAGCCAAAGCTCACGCCACGACCCTGCTCTGGTCTCTCGACGACGCTCTGCGCTACCTCCCCGTCGCCGCACTCTACGACGGCAAGCACTACCTTGTCGAGCACTACGATAACGCTCTCTTGACACTCGCGGCACCCGCTCGAGCTGCCACGGCGGGCAGTGTGCCCTGGACCGGACTGGGATTAGGCGTCTCCCGTGAACATCCCGGCTTCGATGCCCTCCCCGGCGTCCGCGCCGAGCTGTCGGGCATCTTCGGCCCGGTCGTGCCCGGAACCGCGCTGCTCGATAGCCAGTTCACCCAGCGCACGTTCCTGGCCGGGCTGAAGCATCGCAATCACCCGCTCGTCCATATCGCCAGCCACTTCGCTCTCAGCGGGCGAGACACCGACTCGTTTCTGCTGCTGGGCGACGGCGGGCACCTCTCTTTAGCTGAATTGAAGGTGGACCCGAATGTCTTTGGCGGCGTAGACCTCCTGACGCTCTCCGCCTGCAACACGGCGATGGAGGTGCGCAGCGCGGGTGGCAAAGAAGTGGAAGGCTTCGGGGCATTGGCCCAGCGTTTGGGCGCGAGGTCGGTGCTGGCGAGTTTGTGGCCGGTGGCGGATGCGAGCACGCCGACTTTGATGCGCGAGTTTTACCGTCTGCGCCATGGCAGCCGGACGATGAGCAAAGCGGCGGGCCTGCGGCAGGCGCAGCTCGAATTGCTGCGGGGCAAAGTGACGGCCTCCACGCCTCCATCAAAGACTAATCGCGCCAGGCGGGCCAAGATTGCGGGGGCGTCGAACACGGACCTGCCGCTGTTTGTCGCCGACCCGAAGGCACCGTATGCGCATCCATTTTACTGGGCACCGTTCGTGCTGATTGGAAACCCGTTATGAAATCACTCTCGATTTTGCTTTGTCTGCTTTGTTTGACCCTGCCAGCTCTTGCAGAGCCGACGGCAGATGAGAAGGCACGTGCGGTCACGCTGAATCATAAGGGAATCACTGCATATGCGGCGAGCCGTTATGCCCAGGCGACTCCGCAGTTTCAGGAAGCGGCAACGCTGGACCCCACCGTGGAAGCCTATGTGCTGAACTTGGCAAAGTCGCTGCAAGGGGAGGGCCGGTTTGCTGAAGGAACGACGCTGCTGGAAACACGCCTCCCGAAGTTCCCACTGCCAGAGGACCAGAAAGAGCTTCGCACCGAGCTGGCGGACATGCAATTCTTCTGGGGGGACTCCCTGCTGACCAAGCGAGATAGGGAAGGAGCACTGCCGCATTTCCAGGCCGCACTCGCTATTGACCGCGATGTCAGGCCGGGAGATGCCGCTTTCGATCTCGATAAGCTGGCTTACGCTTACAATGAGATGAGCCAATTTGAGAGCGCGATCCGCTATTACGAGCAGGCATTGGTCGTGCTGCGCGAGTTTAGGAACCCCGAGATCGAGGCGCAAACTTTGAACGCCAAGGGCCTCGCGTGTTATCGTCTGAGCCGGTCCGCCGAAGCGTTTGAACTCTATGTGCAGGCCCGCGCGATCTGGCACGACCTGCCAAACCCCGCGGCGGAGGCGACGAGTTTGAGCAACCTGGGGGCCGTGTGCGACAACACAAGCCGATACACGGAGGCGATTTCCTACTTCAAGCAGGCAATGGCGATCCAGATCCAACTGAAAGACCGGCTGGGGGAAGCGAGGACATTGAACAATGTCGGCTCGATCTACGATCATTTAAGTCAGCCAGCCACGGCCATCGGTCTTTACCAGCAAGCCCTGCCGCTCTGGCGCGAAGCAAAAGATCGGTTAGGTGAAGCCACGACTCTGGGCAACATCGGGCTGTCGTACAACCATATGGGCCAGTACCTGCGAGCGATCGACTTTTATCAGCAGGCTTTGCCGATTCAGAGAGAGTTTAAAGACAAAACCGGCGAATCCCGTACCAGCAGCAATCTTGCGACCACCTGGCTGAGCCTTAGACGCTACGACAAAGCGATCGCGCTTCTGGAGAACGCGCTGGCCATCGAGCGAGAGATCGGCACCCCGGATGCACAGGCAGCAACCCTCAATAGTTTGGGAAACGCTTACAATGAACTCGGTCAGTACGGCCATGCGATCGAGCTTTTCAATCAAGCTCTGCCGCTGTTCCAGACCAGTGGAAACCGCGAAGGGGAAGCCACGGTCTACGGCAATCTTGGCCTGGCTTCAGACAACCTGACGTTATACGATCAAGCGGTCCAGTTCTACCAAAAAGCCCTGCCGATTCAGCGGGCAATCGGGGACAAGGTCGGCGAAGCGGCGACCCTCAACAATTTGGGCGGGGTGCTCAACACGGAGGAAAGATACGCAGAGGCGGTGGTTTTTCTCCGCCAGACGCTCCTCCTCTCGAAAAGCAGCAAGGATCGAGCCATGGAAGGCTCGGCACAAAACAATCTGGGCGAATGCTACGACAACCTGCATCAGACCGACCAGGCACTGGCATGCTTTGCCGAAGCCCTCGTCCTGCGGCGCAAAGTGAAGGATCGAGCGGGCGAGGGGGTGACACTCCACAACTTGATGTACCTCTGGAAAGACCAGCACAAGCCCGCACTCGCGATCTTCTACGGCAAAATGGCCGTGAACGAGTATCAAAGCGTGCGCGGCGATGTCCGCTCGCTGAGCAAAGAAACGCAGAGAGCGTACATCGCTTCTCTCGCGGGCACGTATCGCACCCTTGCCGAGATTTTGATCCAGGCGGGCCGGTTCGAGGAGGCCCAGCAGGTGCTCGGGATGCTTAAAGAAGAAGAATTCTTCGACTTTCTGGGCCGCGACCCATCCACCGCCAAAGCTCTCACCGCCGCAGCGAGACTCACCCCCTCCGAAGCGGTCTGGGCGGCGAGCGACCGAAAAGCCGCTGATGCCCCCGCTATGGCAGCCTTCTTCTCGGGCCTGAAAACGGCGACTACTACTCCTAACCTGGTGAGAGCGGCCCGAAAAACCGCCCCCGGTACTGCGGCCATTTACACGATCGTGGAACCTGACAAACTGCAGCTAATCCTCACGACCCCCACCGGACAAGTGGCCCGTGAGTACCCCATCACCGCACCCGATCTCTACCGCAAAGTCCTGGCCCTGCGAAACGCCCTTCAAGACCCCACCCGAGATCCACGGCCCCTATCCGCAGAGCTGTACAAGATCGTCGTCGGCCCTCTCGAAGCAGACCTAGCCAAAGCTCACGCCACGACCCTGCTCTGGTCTCTCGACGACGCTCTGCGTTACCTCCCCATCGCCGCACTCTACGACGGCAAGCACTATCTCGTCGAACGCTACGACAATGCCCTGCTCACACTCGCGGCCCCCACCCAGGCCGCCTCGGCCATTGGCGTTCCCTGGACCGGCCTGGGATTAGGCGTCTCCCACGAGCACCCCGGCTTCGACGCCCTCCCCGGAGTTCGCGCCGAGCTGTCGGGCATCTTCGGCCCGGTCGTGCCCGGAACCGCGCTGCTCGATAGCCAGTTCACGCAAGCTTCATTCCTGGCAGGACTGAAACGCCGCAATCACCCGCTGGTGCATATCGCCAGCCACTTTGCTCTCAGCGGGCGAGACACCGACTCGTTTCTGCTGCTGGGCGACGGCGGGCACTTGACACTCGCCGACCTCAAAGCCGACCCGCATGTGTTTGCGGGCGTCGATCTGCTGACGCTGTCGGCCTGCAACACGGCGATGGAAGTACGCAGTGCAGGCGGCAAGGAGGTGGAAGGCTTCGGGGCCTTGGCCCAGCGTTTAGGGGCACGCTCGGTGCTGGCGAGTTTGTGGCCCGTGGCGGATGCGAGTACGCCGACTTTGATGCGCGAGTTTTACCGCCTGCGCCGGGCCAGTCCAAAGCTAGGCAAGGCGTCGGGTCTGCGTCAAGCCCAATTGGAGCTTTTGCGGGGCAAAGTGACGGCTTCTGCCGCGCCGAGCAAGGCCAACCGGGCACAGCGGGCCAAGATCGCGGGGGCGGCCAACACGACGCTGCCGCTGTTCGTGGCGGACCCACAGGCTCCCTACGCTCACCCGTTTTACTGGGCACCGTTTGTCTTGATCGGCAGCCCGGAGTGAGACATCTCACACCGCCCCTGTGCAGAAGTGCATGGCAGGGAGGCTTTTCAGTCGGTATACTACAGACATCAAACAAACATTGGAGACCACGCTCATGACCGCCCCGAACGAGACCGAAACCATCCGTGTCCAGTCCCTCATCACCCAGGCCGGTGTCCGCCTGGGCACCGACGCCGCCTTCCGCTCGTCGTACCACTCCGATCCGTTCTCGGCTCTGACGGGCGCGGGCATCCCCCGCGATGCCGTCCCGCACCTTCTGCGTCAGGTGGCAAAATTCAAAGGCGAAGACGAAGTTTCCGGCTACGACGATTACGACAGCAGCGGCGGGTATCATTACACCCTGGACAATCCGCACAACTGGTAAGCAAGCACAAAAGAGAGAATTCCATGAACACACCGACCGCCCAGCAGATCAGCCTGGTCCACGCCACCACCCGCGAGATCGGCACGAAGCTCCAAAGTGATCCCGCCCAGCGTGCC
>JANXNV010000074.1 GCA_025353925.1 Armatimonadota bacterium | reverse complement strand
GCTGATGCAAAAGAAGTGACCCCGTCCCTGACTTCACCGGGCGTAACAGAGTCTGAGTGCGGCGCGAACACGGCGGGGTCGGTTAAATTGCCGGACGGTAGCGGCACTGCGCGGCTTGCCTGGCGTTCGTATCTTCTTGACGACACTGTCCGAGGCAATGTACGATAAGTCGGGGAGAACAGTGAGCCAGTCAGGATGATTGAGGCTCCAATCTTTTTGGCTGCTATGTGACGATCCGCTCAAGGCAGTCTTCAAACTGGCGATTACTCTGTACTTTGCCATCTCTATCAGTCGAACACCCTCAGTTGCAGCGTAGTAACCTCCTGCTGCGGCGAGAATACGCCCGTTTGGTGAAAATGTGAGGCAGCGCAAAACGTCTGTCGAACAGCGCATTTTGGTGATGAATAGCCCATTTTTCAGGTTCCAAAAATAGACGCCGCCTTCGAAAGTACCAATGGCGAGAATCTTTCCATTTGGGGAAATCGCAGGTGCGCGTGGCGTTTCCCCTTTCATCTTATCTTTCCAAAGAAGTTTTCGCTTTCGCAAACTCCAAACTTCGATCCCCTTTCCCTCTTGGTTTACACAGACGATGTTCTCAGCGTTGTGGTCCGTGTAAGAATATAATGCTGAGGGCGGCATCCACGGACCAGCAGGTTGGACTCCAATTGCCTGCGTCTTTGCGATTTTCTGCGACGATGAGTGACGGATAATCTTCCCAGAAGATGTCAGAGGAACAAACCCAACTGGGGCTATAGAAATATGGTCGACCCGCTTCCAGTTGTGCGTATTCCAGACTTCTGTCAATTGCACTGCGTTATTTTGACTGCCCCCAACAACAAGATAGTGGCCTGACTGCTCTAGTGTCGCACTGCCGCTATACATAAAGCTTGGGAGGCGCCGAACGAGCTGACCATCCAAGTCACAGACTATGGTAGGCGTTTCGCTGTCGGGGTCACTAAATTGCGCGATCAAATAACGCCCCTCCGGGGTAAATTGGATGCCGCCGCCGTCTGCTGCATTTATATGTCGCTGCCAACCCAATTTCGCGCTTTCTAAATTCCAGAGAGAAACTCCGGCGTCGGCTCCATAACCAAACGCTAATCGACGACCATCAGGCGAGAACGTGAGACTGCTAATTTGATCCGTATCCAAATCCGGGAACGCGATCGGCGGTAAAACAACTGGATTTTTATGCAGGATGGGAGCATGTTTGACGATTTGAACGGGCGGCGGCACAGCGGGCACAAGGAGCTTTGGTGAGTGCGTCACCGTGGTTCGGCTGCAGGAAGTGGTGGCCGTGAGCAGCAGGCCGAGCACGATTGCAAACGCCAGACGCCGACAACTCATGGCTAAAAGACTATTCATGTAGTCATTGTACAGGAAAAACAGCGTTTTGGC
>JANXNV010000066.1 GCA_025353925.1 Armatimonadota bacterium | reverse complement strand
AGGCGCGGCGGCAGAGCATCGGCGGGGGGCAGATACGTATCCAAGGCGCGTTCCGTCCATTCCCGCCGCTCGGCAATATAGGCGTGCAGGTCGAATGTCATGCCGTCCCAGTCCGGGCCGCCACTGCCTGCGCTGCCGCCACTGCCTGCGCTGCCGCCAGAGTGTTTTTCATCAGCATCGCGATGGTCATCGGCCCCACCCCACCGGGCACCGGCGTGATTGCCGAGGCCACTTCCGAGGCTCCCTCAAAATCGACGTCGCCCACATCATGATTTTTGTCCGGCACACGGTTATACCCCGCATCCAGCACGACCACGCCCGGCTTCAACATCTCGCGCGTGATCATGTTCGCTTTTCCGACACACGCACAGAGAATATCCGCCTGCCGCGTGATTTCCGCCAAATTCGGAGTTCGCGAGTGACAGATCGTGACTGTTGCGTTCTCCGCCAGCAGCAGCAGAGCCAGTGGCTTGCCGAGAATAACACTCCGCCCCACCACCACGGCATGTTTGCCCGCGATTGGCAGACTGTAGCGTTTCATCAGCTCGATCATCCCCGCCGGGGTGCAGGCGTGGTAGGATTCCAGACCTGCCACCAGCCGCCCCAGCGAAATCGGCGCGATCCCGTCCACATCCTTCGCCGGATCCATCATTGAGAGAATCGCCGGCTCATCCATGTGCTTCGGCAGGGGGTGCTGGACCAGAATTCCATGCACGGAGGGGTCTGCATTCAGCATCACCAGGCATTCCGCGACTTCGGACTGCGAAGCCGTGCGGCTGAAGGGAAAAGTCCGCGACCCAATCCCTGCCCGTGCACACGCCCGTTCCTTCATCGCGACATAGGTTTGGGAGGCCGGGTCGTCTCCGGCGAGGATCGCCGCCAGCGTCGGAACGATCCCGGTCTCCGCCGTGAGTGCCTTCACCCCCGCCGCAACTTCCGCGCGGATGGTCTTGGCCGTCGCCGTGCCGTCTAAAAGAATGGGTGTGATCATAGGTTTATTTTAAGTCAGATCCGCACCGGCCCAAACGCCGGGACCGCTGCCCCCGTCGAGTCGGTCAGATTAACATACGGCTCCAGGCCCCACCCGTACCAGAGGTTTGCGCTGCGCAGGGAGGCCGGTTCGGTGATCTTCAGCAGCGCATCGGATCCGCTGAGAGCGACTTTGTAGATCAGCGGCAGGTCCCGGCCATCCGCGTCGCGCAGGCTGAAGCCAGTGGGGCGGCCCGCCGCCTGCAGGCCGCCTTGAACATGATCGAATGAAACGCGCAGCCAGCCGTTCTCAGGCTCGAATGCCGCCGCTTTCAGCGCGGGCGCAGGCTTGCCGAGCGCGGCGGCGGCTAACCGTCTCCCCAGCACTTTCAGGCTGCGGGTATCAATATGGATCAGATCGTCGAGGCCTAGGTCAATTGCCGAGACCACGCCGACATTCGGCAGCGTCTCGGGCAGCGTGCGCTGGCTCTCGCGAACGAGGTTCCAGCCGACGATCATGTCCTGCGACGGTTCGGCGACAAAGCCGCCGAGCTGGACCAGATAGAACGGCAGACTCGGCGCGTTGAAATCAGCCCGGAACGACTGGATCAGAGTCGTCATGCGCTGCGTGTACTTCGCTCCGTCCACCGGGTTGGCGTCGGACTCACCCTGATACCATAAAATGCCTGCGACTTTGCCGCCCACCGCACGAAAACGCTCCAGCGTCGCTCCGTACAGAGACTCACCACCTCGGTCCCGGAGCGCGGGATCCCACTGCTGCATGGAAGTGCCGCCATGGGAGGCGGGGACGAGGCCAATCGGGACACCATTTGCCCCAACCATTTCTTTTGCAAATGTCAGCCCCAGTCCCGCGCCTTTGCTGCGGTTTGGATCACGCGGCGGGATCGTTTCGGGTTTGGTCATACCCCAGATCGCGTGATGCACCTCGCGCGGCGACTCCCCCAACCAGTGCAGCGGCTCTTCGGCGGGTGACCACTCTTCGCGGGACTGAAACGAATGCACGAGCGGGTGCGGCGTCTCGACATCTACCAGGTCCGCCGAGCCTTCCATGTTGCTCTGCCCGCCCAGGACCCAAAGGTCGCCGACCAGCACGTTCTTCGCCCCGCCTACTTCATACGGGCCGCCGACCGGAAGCTCGATTACTTCTCCGCTCTCTAGAGAGACGCGGGTTTTGTCGTCGCCATCTCGCTGAAGCACTTGATAATCGCTGACACCTCTATAATTGCTGACACTCATCGAGCCGTCGTCTCCTCATTGTCCGGGAAATTCAAATGCATTTTGCTGGCCGTCGGCACAGTTTGGCCTTTGTATTTGCTGCCCAGCCCCGGCGAGCCGTACGGGCGATCCGCCGGGGTCGTCATCGCGAAAAATGAAATCTGCCCAACTTTCATGCCGGGATAGAGCCGGATCGGCAGGTTGGCGACATTCGACAGCTCCAGCGTAATGTTGCCGGAGAAGCCTGGGTCAATAAATCCAGCCGTGGCATGGACGATCAGCCCCAGCCGGCCCAGACTGGACTTGCCGCCCAGCTGCGCGGCAATGTCGCTGCCAAGTCCAATGCGCTCAGCAGTGCTGCCCAGGATAAACTCACCAGGGTGGACAATAAACGGGTCGCCGTCCTCGACAGTCACCATCTCCGTCAAGTCTTCCTGGAGAGCTTTAGGGTCGATGCAGGAGTGCTTGTAGTTTCGAAACACCAGAAAGCGGCCATCCAGCCGGATATCAATGGAGGCTGGCTGGACTAAACTTTCGTCGTAGGGGGTAACGACAATCCGCCCGGAGGCGATGCTTTCCTTGATGCTGCGGTCAGAAAGGATCATAGGTTTTCTTCGGTTGGCTGAGAGGGAAGAGCTGGGTCAGTCAACTTCTTCTTCATCCACAAATAGCGCGGGCCGCACATCTTCTCGACGACCTCGAAGCCGACCGCGCGGGCGCAGGCCGCCGCCGGGACGTTTTCACGTCCTACCCGCAGCCAAACTTCGGAATACGGCAAAGTTGCCGCCAGGAACGCGCACAGGCGGGAAAGCAGTGCTTTGCCGATGCCCACGGAGCGCATATCGGGGGCGACCAACAAATGCTGTATCTCGACATCGCCCTCCACCGAGTCTTCGACGATCTCGCCGTAGGCGACGAGATCCCCCTCGCGGCGCAGCGTGAACACGAAATCCGCTTCATAGGTCCAGGCCGCCACCTGGTCGGCAGAGAGGGGGAAATCATCGGACGCCGCGACTTCGCGCAGCTCGTCGGGCGTCGCCGCCCATCCCGCCACCCACTCCGCTTCGGAAAGGGTGAACGGACGCAGCTCATAGGTCGGCATCCCCGCCTCCGCGCGGCTGTCGGGCCAATGCCCCCAGCACTCCGTTGACGAACCGGCCCGATTCGGCCGTGCTGTACTTCTTCGCCAGCTCCACCGCTTCATTGACCACGGCGGCGACCGGCGCATCGGGCCGATACAGCAGCTCATACGACGCCAGCCGGAGCAGGTTCCGGTCCACGGCGGCTTGTCGGTCCGAGGCCCATTCGGTCGTCAGTGCCGATAGCCGCCCATCCAGCTCCGCCTGATGGGTCAGCGTGCCGCGCACCAGCTCTTCGGCATACGTGCGGTTCGCCCCTTCGAGCTGCGACTGCGCTAGAGCGGCTTCGAGCACTTCGGCTACCGGCTGCTTGCCAAGGTCGAGCTGAAAAAGCATGCGCAGGGCCAGCTCCCGAGCCTCGCGGCGCGTGTTGCGGCTTTCGCCCGACGCATGATGCTCCGGCTGACTGGAGTGCTCTCTCTGACCAGAATGCTCTTTGTGAGGACTATCAAAGTTCATAGTGTGCCTATTGTACCCGAACGACGCCGCGGTTTTGGACGCCGGGAAGAGTGCCGAAAAGGGTATCTCAGATCGCGGCCTCTCCGGCGACGGCGACGCCAGCGCATCGGGGGCGGCTCGCGCAGACTTAAAAAGATGCCCGCGAGCGCAATCAGGCCCAGCAGCAGGCAAAGGCCAGCCAGCCAGTCGTCGGGATGCTCGGATCCCGCCGCGAAGTTTGCCTGCTTGTAAAGCGCGACCCGCGTAAAATGGACAAACCCGGCCGTGAGCAGCAGGAACGAAAGGCCGAGGCCCCCCGGCACAAGCCAGACCGAGAGATCGGACAAACGACGCGGCGGCTTGCGCCGGAGCTTGGCCCGGCCACTCAGCCGCATTTCACTCGCCCACATGAGTCGCCAGGAACTTCGTGGTCAGCTCGCCTTTGCGGAAGAAGGCATTGGCGAATATTTTTTTGTGATATTCCAGATCCGTTTTGACCCCTGTGATCTCCACTTCATCCAATGCCCGCTGCATGCGGTTGATGGCGGAGTTGCGGTCGTGGTCCCAGACGATGATTTTAGCAAGCATCGAATCGTAGTAGGGGGGGACATCGTAGCCGGAGTAGACATGCGTGTCGATCCGCACTCCGAGGCCGCCGGGAAATCGCAGCGAGGTGATCTTTCCCGCACTCGGCGCGAAGTCGCGCTCCGGGTCACGGGCCGTCAGACGGACCTCGATGGAGTGACCGTTCCACGCGACATCGCGCTGGCTGAAGCTCAGCTTCTCCCCGGCGGCGATCTTGATTTGCCATTTGACCAGGTCTACCCCGGTGATCATCTCTGTGATGGGGTGCTCGATTTGCAGACGCGTGTTCATCTCCATGAAGTAGAACTTGCCGTCGGGCAGAACGATAAACTCGACGGTCCCGGCATTGGTGTAACCCGCAGCTTTCGCGGCTTTCACAGCGGCTTCGCAGATACGGCGGCGGACACCCGGCTCCAGATGCGGGGCCGGCGCCTCTTCCACCATCTTTTGATACCGCTGGGTTTGCAGCGAGCAGTCCCGCTCTCCCAGATGCAGCACGGTTCCGTGCTGATCCGCGAGAATTTGCACCTCGATGTGGCGGAACGTATTGATAAACTTCTCGATATAAACATCCGCATTGCCGAAGCTAGACTCGGCCTCGACCTGCGCCGTTTTCAGGATTTTGGGGAACTCTTCTTCGTTCTGCACGACCCGAATGCCGCGCCCGCCGCCGCCGCCCGCCGCCTTGATCATCACGGGGAAGCCGATCTGCGACGCGACTTTGGCCGCTTCCAGCGGATCACGCAAAGGGGTATTCGTGCCTGGGACGATGGGGACACCGGCCTTCTCCATCGTAGCACGGGCCTGGATCTTGTCGCCCATCATCTCAATCGCGCCCACCGGCGGGCCGATATACTTCATGCCGATGGCATCGCACATCTCGGCGAATGAAGCGACTTCCGCCAGAAAGCCAATGCCCGGATGCACTGCATCGCAGCCGGTGATTACCGCCGCGCTCAGGATATTGGGGGCGTTCAAGTAGGAGCCTTTGCGCTCCGGCGGCCCAATACAGACGGCTTCATCAGCCAGACGCACCGGCAAAGAGTCGGCATCGGCCTGGGAATAGACGGCGACAGTCGGAATTTTCAGCTCGCGGGCGGCGCGGATGACGCGAACGGCAATATCGCCCCGGTTGGCGATGAGGATTTTTTTGAACATAACTGATGTCTAAAGAGTAGTTTGTGCTTCTTATTCCGACCCATCTCCGCCTCCGCCATTCGCGGGAACACTGCTGGAACTCGGGGGCATGTTGACGCCGCCGGGGCCGGGATTGGAGCGGTTCGAAGCCGGTGGTCCGCCGGGCGCGGAATTGCCGCCGCCCAGCACCATGGGAGCCGCGCCTGGGGCGGCCATACCTTTGCCGACATCCGTAACAGTGCCCGTCGCCGGGTCTAGCTGGAACTGGCAGCCGGGAGCGTGAATGATCTCGTCGGTCGCACCTTCTTTTTTGAGGTCTTCAAAGCTGGCCGGGTTGCGGTCATTGTGGTCCTGCCGGTACATCATGGCGGACTGATTAAGCTGCGCCTGGTATTCGCTGCACACGGACCCGTACGCCGCCTGCTCGGAGGCTGGGGCACCGTTGTGCGAGCCGCGTTTGGGGGAAAGCACGCTCTTATAATACCAGGCTGACAGAATCATGATGATGACCAGCGAGACTAGCAGGCCAATCAGGTTCCACTGGCCGCGCTGCCGGGCAGCGGTGCGAGATTTTGCCATACGAGCTTCTCCTCTTCACACAGCGGTTAAACGAAAGAGTGGCTGACCATACTCGACGGCGGCTCCGTCTTCAGTCAGCGTTTCGATGATCCGCCCGCCATACTCGGCGAAAACTTCGTTCATCAGCTTCATCGACTCGATACTGCCGATGATCTGCCCAACCGTGACCAGGGCCGCATAGGGCAGCGGCGGTGCCGTATGGTGAAATATCCCCACCATCGAGGCCGTCAGCGTATGGGTTTCCGGCAGCACGACCTCCGGTTCACTCGGAAGATCAGGCATGTTCACGGCGGCGATCTGTGTTGGCGCAGCAGCGGTCACCAGGCGGCAGACACGGACCTTCCGGCCCTCCGATTCCACGGAAATCTCCGAAACTGGGTGTTCGCCTAGCAGCAACACGATTTGTTCAACTAACTCTAGATTCATAGTTTCAGTTCGTTAGATTTTCAGCTTGAAACAGCAGTACTCAATTAGCTTCATCACCTGCGAGAGCAGCACGACGCCGAATGCCAGTACAAAGACCCAGACAATAATTCCGTAGGCATCATTGTTGTTGTGCAGCGCGGTGATGCCCGTTGAGTCACTGGTGTAGGAGAACCGGCGCGTCAACGCATCCAAACTCGCCAAAAAGTG
This sequence comes from Armatimonadota bacterium, assembly GCA_025353925.1. GTDB lineage: Bacteria > Armatimonadota > Armatimonadia > Armatimonadales > Capsulimonadaceae > JANXMY01. Next base: position 23,452 of record JANXNV010000066.1, on the reverse strand, counting down.
CCCGACCAACCACTGCACCGTTGCGAAGTTGAGCACGAACAGTGCCGGCAGCGCAATGATAGCCGCAATCGTCAGCCCCTTGTGTTTCTGCCGCTGGTGCTCGTTGTAAATAATGCAGTTGCGGCAGCGTTCACGCTTGGCTTCCGGGGAAAGTTTCTTGTACGCGCCGCCCGCCTCCAGGCTGCGCCGGGCCTCCGCCGACTTCTCCCGCCAATCCGCAGTGATCATCACCTGGAGGACAATGCTCTCCTCGCACATGCAGCCTTTTTTGTACCACCAGCAGGGACCGCGCTTTTGCAGATAAATCGGGCACTTGACACGGATGTTGTCTCGGCAGAAAGGACCTTCCCAGCAGCGGCCCAGAAAGAGCTGACGCTGGCGGCTCGCCCCCTGGCCGACTTTAGTTTGCCGGGTCGCAGTCGCCCCATACTTGACATTCGCTCGCTGGATCGCCGCCAGCTCAGCGGCTTCTCCAAAACGTTTTGCCAGATCGATCGTGGTCCATACCACGCCGGGAACGGCGAACAGCCAGGCCAGGGTCTCGAAGTCTTTCAGGAGCAGGACACTGATCTGGCTGGAAGTCTGATGACGCGAGTAGCAGATCAGGTTGGTCACAAACGCGACGCCGAAATAAGAAACCGCCGCCATCCCCAGCAGCCAGTAGCCGGTGCCCTCCGCTCGGGCGCAGCAGACCAGCAGGGCGACAACCGTAACAAACGCGGCGATATCCAGCAGCTTGAAAACGAAAATGGCGTTGCTGAGCTGCTGCAAACGGCCCGCCGCATTGAGCTGCACGATGCCCTCATGGCTCCATGCGCCGCTCCACAATCCCCAGAAGAGGTACAGCAGCAGCAGGCTGCAGCCAATACCGCCGAACTTGAGGACCGCCCGTGCAAAGTCGTCCAGCTTCGACGACCCGGTGCCTTTTGTTGGCCGGAGCTTCGGGCGTCGCACGGGAGGCAGTGGGGCTTCCGTCAGATCGATGCGTTCGGACACGGGATGTGACCTCTTGGACCAAACGCGCCGCCAATCTCAGTTGACGCGCTCTTTATTTGACTCGTTCTAAATACTGATCGTTTCGGGTATCGATTTTGACTTTATCGCCGACTTTAATGAAGAAAGGAACGGTGACCACCGCGCCGGTCTCGACCGTCGCCGGTTTGCCGCCGCCCGAGGCCGTATCGCCCTTTTCGCTGCCGGCGGTCTCGGTAACTTCCAGCTCGACAAAGCTAGGAACTTCAATCCCGATGATGGCCTCTTTGTGCGTCATCACACTCAGGTCCATGTTGTCTTTCAGATACTTGATTCCGCTGCCGATCTGCTCTTTGGTGACACTGGTCTGCTCAAATGTCGCCGGGTCCATCAGAAAGTATTCGGTGCCGTCGTTGTAGAGGTACTGCATGGGCCGACGCTCCAGAAACGCCTGCTCCATCCGCTCACCCGCCCGCCAGGTCTTATCGATGGTGCGACCCGTCTTGAAGCTCTTGATGCTGGAGCGCACGAATGCCCCACCCTTGCCGGGCTTGACATGCTGAAACTCTACAATCGTATAAATGTCGCCGTCCATGAGAATGGAAATGCCGTTGCGGAAATCGCTTGTGTCCATAGCCGCCTAAAAACTCCTGGGTTCGTGAAAAATTGAGATGGGAAAATTGTCTTGCTGAGAGTATAGCATATCACCAAGCCTTTGGCAACAGCAAGCGGCCTACCCGCCCGGTCAAACATGTCGTGATCTCGTGCGGGGTCGTGCCGATCCGGGCGGCAAGATCACCGGCGGAAATCACTTCCTGGCCGTCCGTCCCGATCAGCGTGGCCGTGTCTCCCGCCTGAACACCAGGGATTCGTCTGACATCGACCACGATCTGGTCCATGCAGATACGCCCGCAGATCGGAGCCTTCTGACCGCGAATGAGGACATGCCCGCCCGGGCTGAGACGGCGCGGGTAGCCGTCGCCGTACCCGATCCCCAGCGTCGCATAGATACCACCGCCTGGGGGCACGGTGTAAGTGCGCCCGTAAGAGATCGTCGCTCCGCCCGGCTGGGCACGGCAGAGTGTGACACGAGTTTTCAGCGACAGCACGGGTCGATACTCGGAACCGGTCAACGCGAATAAGCCAGGCTCCGGCTCGATCCCGTACAGCAGCAGGCCGGGACGTATCAGGCCGTGCCGGGCATCCGGGGAGAGGTTCATCGTAGCGGGAGAGTTGGACGCATGCACCAGAAGACTGTCGGCCCGTGAGCCAAGCGTCTTCAGGAAATCGGTAAAAAGACTATGCTGAGCGCGGGCATCCTCCGGGTCTTCATCGGCACAAGCGAAGTGCGTCGCGATTCCCATGAGCGACAGCGAGGGAAGAGAATCGATCCAGGGCAGCATGGCGTGGGCATCCGTCGGCAATACTCCGGCGCGGCCAATTCCCGTATCGATGTCTAAATGCACCTGCGAGGCAACGCCCAGGCTGTGGGCGGCTGCCGAGAGTGCTTGAGCCATCTCCCGGCTGCTGAGGAGCGGGGTCAGGCGGTTCTGCACAATCGTCGGGGCTTCGTCGGGGAACGTTGGGCCAAGCAAGTAAATCACGGCGTCATCCGGGAGGAGGCTACGCAGGGCTGCTCCCTCCGCCGGAGTGGCGACCCCAAAGTCGCGCAAGCCGAACTCGGCGCAGAGAGGTGCGATCAGCGAAACGCCGTGCCCGTACGCATCGGCTTTCACCACCGCCATGACCCGGGCCGGACCGAAGCGGCGGCTCAGGAGGCCAAGATTATGCGTCAGGGCTTCAGGGTCGATCTCAGCCCAGGCACGCAGCGGCAAGGGACTAGGCACCATCAGGGACGAACCAGGGCCGAGGAGATCTGGCCGCGCGGGCGCGTTCCCGTCCGGTGATAGGCCGCCGGAACAAGCTGGTCCAGAGCACGCTCGTAACGGTCCCGGCGGCCATAGACCACGATCATGTTGGTCAGCTTGCGGCCCGGAAGCGCGAGGGTGGCCCCGTTGTAATAAAAGCCCGTGCTGGTCCCGGCGTCCAGATTCATGGCTTCTCTGGCCCCCAGGGACTGCATCACACGCGCCAGCTTGCCCAGATAGATCGGCTCATGGGTCATCACGAAAAAGAGTGTATTGCCCGGGGTAATCCCGACGGCGATTCGGGAGTTCGGAGCCAGCATGTGCTTGTCATGGAACCGCTCGGAGTGCGGGTCCAGCACCACGCGTCCCCGGTTCAGCAGGCGCGGTCCGCAGGCGACCACAAAGTCATACGGACTCCAATCATGGTGCCGCCCCCACTCGCAGGTCACCATGTCGGCGTGGTTGCCGGGGGTAATACACAGGGCCGTCCCCATGCCGCCGAAGTGGACCAGGCTGCCGTCGATTACGATGTCCCCGACCGGCTGCAAGTCGTTAAGCGAGAAGAACGTCCCGGTGACTGCCACATTGGGCTGTGCCCGGTCGATCATCTGCCGAAACGGCTCCGAAGTCCCGTTGCCATGCCGAGCCATGACGGCGGAGACTTTCACGTTCGAGTCGTTCAAATTGACCGAAATCACCTTGACTGGAACCCCCGCCGCCGCCGTCTGCCAGAAGTGAATGCTCGAGCCGCCGCTGCCGTCCCCATGCAGCGCGATCCAGTGGGAGCGCTCGGCGGCGACACGCGCATTGTGCGCCGCCCGCATGTTCGCGGCATGCGCCTGGGACGCGGCCCGGACATTCGCCAGATGCAGGGCACGGTTCACTTGATGGTTTCGCTCACGCGCGGCTGCCATTCTCTGATGCACAGCGGCGTTTTCCAGCCGCGCGGCACGCTTCGCCGCGACATTTTGCGCGTGCGCCGAAGCCTGTGTCACACTCACATGATGCACCGCAGGGCGTGTGCTTACCACGGGACGCACACTCGTGGCGCGGCGCGGCTTCGGCTGGGCAGCGACGACCGGGGTATGATGATGCCGATGCGCCGCTTGCTTCGCGACCTGCCGCTGCTTTTCGGCACTGCGCTTAGTCTGCCGCGCCGTCGCCCGATTTTGCGCGACCCTCGATTCGCGGGCCGCCTGCATCGCATCCACTTTGGCATCATGCTTGCGCTGCCATTTGCGCTCGTGCCGCTTCTGCGCGACACGCTCGGCATGCGGGAGCTGCTTCAGCTTGGCAAGGTGCAGTCGCCATTCTTTTTTCTGTTTTGCGGCCAACCGGATCCGGTGCTGGGCCTGTGCCTGAAGATCAGCGGAGCTGGTATGGTGATGTTTTTTTGCCGCCGCAGTGACGGAGCCGAGGGCGCAGATGAGAACACCTGCGAGGATGATGGGAAGGGAACGCATACCCTATGATAACACAGGGAACGAGGTTTCGTCAAGAAGAGGGCGAAGTGGTGGAGTATTCGCGGGTACGCGGCCTACGCTCCGTAAAGTGCCCGCCAGGCGGCGTCCATCGCCGCTCGGAGGCTTGCGGCGGCGGCCTGGGGATCGGGAGCCGCCGTCACGGCATCGGTGACGGCGACGCCGTCCGCCCCGGCCCGCAGGCAATCGGCCACGTCGGCAGGCGTTTGGATTCCCCCGAATGCCACCACCGGCACCTGCACGGCATCTTTGATCTTCCGCAGCAGTTTCAGGCCTTCGCCCGGAGCGGCAGCGTCGAACACCGGCCCGACCTGAACATAATCCGCCCCGCCCCGCTCCGCCCGCGCCGCCCCCGGAACCGTGTGCGCAAACGAGCCGACCAGGGCCTCTCCCGAAGCTCGCAGAAAGGCGCGTGCGTCAGACGGCTTGTAGGGCCTCTCGGTCAGCAACACCCCGTCGGCATGGCACTTCTCCGCCAGCTCCAGGTCCCCGGTCACGATAAACTGCGCCTGCCCCGCCGTCATCTCGCGCAGCCGCAGCGCGACCGCAAAAAGTGCCAGATCGTCGGCGGACATCGAGCGAACCCGGAGCTGCACGATATTCACACCCCCGGCAATTGCCGCTTCGACCAGCGAAAGCGGATCCGCCTTCGGCTCAGTGCGCGGTCGGTACAGAGTCCGCCCGGTCACGAGCGTCAAACTGGGACGGGGCATGCTGATTGTGGGATTAGAATGGTAGTTGGGTGTCACGAAGATAGTTTACCCCGTTTTGACCAGGACTTGAAACTTTTCTCTCTCCGCAGCGTACTGCTGGTATGCGGCTATTTCCCATGATCCGAGTCATACTCCTGCTCATCGCTCTCGGCACGTTAGGGGCGCAGAGAGCAGGGGCCATCGCCCCGCAAATAAATGCGCTGACGAAAAATGGGACTTTAGCTGGCAGGCGATCTATCACCTTAAAACTCGCCTGCACCTGCCCAAAGGCTCTATCATCCACGCCGAATGGCTGCATGACAACAGTGCGGTCAACCCGCACCAATTCCGTGACCCACCCCGGCGCGTCACAAACGGGGAAAATAGCACCGATGAGATGGGGGAAGCGCTCCTTGGTGTCTACGTCTCAAATCCCACGGACAACGGCATTCTCTGGATCGCGAACCTCGGCCACCTCTGGAAGGCCAGTGCCACACCCGCCGTAAAGGAGGATGAACGCTGACCTCTCGCCTTAATCCTCCCCATGCTCCTCGACATACACCCGCTTTTGAGCCTCTTCGAAGGTCGTGATACCGGACATGATCTTCCCGGCGGCATCCTGACGCATGGAGATCATGCCGCGCTCCATCGCGGACTGGCGAATTTTGTGGGACGGTGTGCGGTTCAGGGTCAGCCCGCGGATCGTGTCGTCCATGACCAGCAGCTCCTGGACACTGTAGCGGCCCTTGTAGCCCGTCCCGCCACAGGCATCGCAGCCATGCCCGGTTTGGAAATGAGCACTATGATAGGCGGGGGAGTCGGTGTCGATCCCAAACGCGACCAGCTCCATCTCGGTGGGCAGGGAGGGGCGGGCGCAGTGCTTGCACACTTTTCGCACGAGGCGCTGGGCGAGAATGCCGACGACCGACGAAGCGACCAGGAACGGGTCCATCCCCATATTCAGTAGGCGCGTCACCGCTCCGGCAGCATCATTGCAGTGCAGGCTGGAAAACACCAGATGTCCGGTCAAAGCGGCCCGGAAGGCGATCTCGGCGGTCTCGCTGTCCCGAATCTCGCCGATGTAAATCACGTCGGGGTCCTGACGCAGGATGGCCCGAAGCTGACGGGCGAAGGTCAGTCCCGCTTTTTCGTTCACATTCGACTGCCGTATGCCTTCCAGCTCATACTCTATCGGATCTTCCACCGTAATAATATTCACATCCGGCGTGTGGATCTCCTGAATGGCACTGTACAGGGTGGTCGTCTTACCCGATCCGGTCGGCCCGGTCGCGAGAACGATGCCGTGGGGCTTGCGGACCAGGCTTTGCAGGGCGCGTAAGTTCGGCGGCGAAAACCCAAGCTGGCTGAGATTCGGGCGGACACCGTTTTTGTCCAAAATTCGCAGCACGAGTGATTCACCGTACTGGGTCGGAAGCGATGAAACACGCATATCCACCGTCCGGCCTTCGGAGGTCACCGAGAGGCGGCCATCCTGGGGCAATCGGCGCTCCGCAATATTCATCTCCGCCATGATTTTAATACGCGACGAACAAGCCGGTTGGAATTCCCGCCGGATGCTGTCGATCTGGCGCAGCGTCCCGTCCAATCGAAACCGGATCTCCAGCGATTCCCGGCGCGGCTCAAAGTGAATATCACTTGCTCCCCGGGCGATTGCATCGGAGAGGATCCGGTTGACAAACTGAATCACGACCGGCTGGTCGACACCCATTGATTCCAGGGCATCGAGATTGCCGTCAGCAGAACCGACAAAACCGGTCGGAAGCGCACCTGCAAACACGTCCGACGCCCGCCGGTCTGGCCCGCTGTAAGTGGGCGTCGAGACCGGCGTATTCACAATGATCGCCGGGACCGCACTCGGCCCGCTGGCCGTGCGCAGCGGGATCTGGCTGCTGTGGGCCGCCACCGCACGCGGGGCTTCGACATGCGCCCCGGCACGCGGCGGCGGGCCGTACCACTGCTCAATAGCGGCGCGAAGCGGCCCCTCGGACGCGATCGCCGGGGCGATCCGCAGCCGATGCGCCGAAGCGATCTTGTGCGCGATATCCATCACGCGAGCGTTCCAGGCCGAGACGATAATTCGCAGGGTCCCATCCGGCGTCTTCCCAACCGGCAAGATCAGGTACTTATGTGCCACGGCAGCGGAAATTAGCGGAAGGGCATTTGGGTCGACGGTGACATCGGCCATCGCGACGTACGCGGCATCCACCTGGGCGGCGCGGGCACGGGTGATGTCTTCTTCCCCTACCATTGCCATCTCGACCAGGACCTGACCCAGTGCCTGCCCGCTCTGCTGCTGGCAGACCAGAGCAGTCGCAAGCTGCTCCTCGGTCAAGAGCCGCTGCTGCAGCAGAAGGTGTCCCAGCTCTTTGCGTTTCCCGCCGGCGGGCAGAACGACGGTCATGTTGATATTTCTCCTCTGACAAAAAAACCAGTGATAATCACAGCGTTGATTATCGGCAAGCCGGGAGCGTTCCGTTAGTCCTTTTGTGAGAGAACGAGCAGGAGCGAGGAAGTAAACTGCTCTCGCTGAATGTCATCCTTCGGATGAAGGACAAGACTGCCTCCTATCCGCATCTCCTGCGTCCGAAGGACGTTTATTCAGCGAGAGGAATTTATTCCCTCGCTCCTGCGTGTATACTACACCTATGAGACCACCCTATTTTTGCCTTTTCCTCGTGCTGCTCCTCGTCCGTCCGGGCTGCTCCGATCCAATCACCAGGCCGCCTACCCTTGCCGCAGCCCTCCGCACTCTGCCCACCACATCCGTCGGCGATGGCTCTGTGCTTTTGACGGTGTCGCCGGAACGAGTTCTGCCCCTGCCCACCCCTCCCCCAGCTCCGGAGATGACCACGGGCGGAATCGAGATGCCGCCGGATGTCCTGACCCCGGATATTTTAGCCGCGCAGTACGGACGGCTGCCCTTCCGGTTCGGCCATGTCCTTGCCCTCGCCCCGCCGACGATGACGCTGCTGAATACCAGCCCCGCCCTTGCCGACCTGCCGTTTTCCGTGCTGGCGAGTCAGCACCCGATGCCGTTTTTCCTGGGAATGCTGACCCGCGAACAGTTGAGGCAGATGTCGACGACCGGCCTGGCATTTTCCGATTTAACTCCCGACGAACAATCTCTTCTCCACGCGATCCTACCCCACCCCTTCGAGATCGTCTCAAAGGCCGCAACACAGCCCACTTATACACAGGAGGATTTGAAGAAATCAGGTGTGGAACGTGCAGAAATTGATCAGAGGATTAATGCGGCTGAAGAGGTCTACAACAAGGAGACGCACGTTATCGCCGATGAAACGCTCTATTCCTCACTGCGCCTGCACGCCTATCTCGCCCCCGACTTCACCTTCGATACACCGGGCGGTGCCGGAATTGATGTCCGCAGCAGCGAGAATGGGATAGAGACCACTGGGGCATTCAAGCTAAAGAATGGAGGCCGCACGGACATGTTCGGGGAGGGAAATGATCAGATTAAATCCTACCTGCAGGCGCAGACGCCGAATGTGCCGAAAGAAAGTGATCTGGAATGGAGCCGGCCTGCTTTGATGCGAACAATTGCCCTATCAGACATGAGGACCGTGGATGATCTGGTCGCGCGGCTGGCACTGGCGACCAAATTGGAACTCTACGCCGACCCGCGCTTCGGGCGGCAGTCGCTGCTGATTCAGGGCGATGGGAAGACGCAGCAACCAGTGGGGGACATCATGCAGGCACTGGCGCTTTGTGTCTGCGGGACCTGGCGGCAGGTAGGTTCGGCCTACGTCCTGACCGAGGACGCTCAGGGCCTGGGAACACGGATGGAGTTTCTGCGGGAAATGGTACAAACCTGGGGAAACCGGATGACCGAGGCCGGCAAAGCGGTTGGCGGACATTTGCAGGACATGGATTGGATGCACATCCTGCTTTTCGCGGACGGCGATGTCGGCACTTTATCAGAGCCTCAATTAGATCAAATTCACAGCGAGTATAAAAACAACAGCGGGCATCTTCTCTGGAAAGACTTGCCTGCCCCCTTGCAGAAAGGCCTGCGCGGACAGCTCACGCATCACTACGACGGCGACAATATGAGCAGTTTTGAGAAGGCAGGAACTGACGTCGATCAATCCCTCAAGCCGGACTCCAAAGTAGGGGTGCAAATCAATCTGCGTCTGGCAATTGAGCTTCCCACCACCGGAGCTATGACCGTGGGCGATACCTACCGTGTTCAGACTCCTTACCAGGAATCGTCTGATGGTGCCCAGACCTCCGCGCTGGCAGGAAGCGTGGCGATGGACAAGCCGCTGCGGGGACTCCTATGCGCCCCGAAAACGCCGGACGAAGCCCGGGCCGTTGTCACCCAAATGGCGAAGATGCACCTGAATTTGCTTTATCTAGATGTTTTCTCCGGTGGCCGGACATATTTTCCAAACACGGCAATGCCTCCCGTTTCAGACAAGGCGTCTGGCGTCCTGCAAGCGGCTCTCGGTGCCGCTAATCCCCTGCACATACCGGTATATGCTGTCCTTGACACGCTTTGCTGGCGCAAAGACGGCGCGGCCCTGCATCCACAGGTCTGGCCTAAGGGTTACGACGAAGACCTTACCGTGAGCGGCGAGGCCCCGGACCACTCGGTGCAGCGTCAACTAGAAGCCGGCAGTCTCCGCAGTGATTTCGATAAGGATTCTGTAATGGCGGAGAACGGCAGCCAGGGCTGGGCCAGTCCGCTTGACCCCGCCGTCCGTGCCTTGCTGCCCGCGCTGGTCAAAACGCTTGCGGTAACGAAAGGTCTCGCCGGAATCGCTTTCCAGGATACTTCTGCGCGGGGCTATCGGAGCCTGCCCTATGAATATGACGCCGAGGGCATCTCCCTGGGTTACACGGCTTCCGCGCGGCTCGCCTATCTGCGGGCCACGCACACCGATCCGGTGGATCTATCCGCCGCGTATAGCAGTTTGCAGTTATTTCTGCCCTTTGAGGGCTGGGCTACCCAGTTCGACATTTCCTTGCCTAATTTCCCCTCAAACGACACTCCTGGAGACTGGAACAAGGTGTGTGGCGACGCTGATCTGAGCCTGCTGTCCGATTGTTTCGCGGCGGCACGTGCTGCCGCCCCGACGATGCCGCTGCTAATGCGCGAACGGCAGATCGGTGTAACGTTTGACCCCTGGGTAGACTCGAAAAAGCCTAATCAATACGCCAGCACCGATTCGCTATCCTACCCCTTTCATGCGATCAGACCGCAGAGTGTTCTTGTCTACACTTTTGGGCCGCTGGAGCGCACCAAGCCCCGGCGGTTCATCTGGCAGGCTGCGGACGGCGGGCCAGCGGGGAAAGACGGGGAGCGGGCGGGCAGCATGATATTTGACGTCGTTCACGGAGGCCAGCCCGAAAATTTGCTGGACACCTTGGACAAGCTGAACGTTTTCTTAAAAAAGCCTGCCAGCCCCTAAAAACAAAAGCCCCGGCTTGCGCCGGGGCTTTTTCTTTGCCCTTAACGGATACGCCGAGGCCGGTCATCTTCGTCATCATCGTCATCGTCGTCATCATCCTCGCCGAACGGCTCGTCGTCCATATCGTCGAGTGCCCCGGACGAGTCCGTGTAATTGGAGATCTCCTCGCCCCGGAATACCGTCACCAAAAAGTCTTCCCGCTCAAAAGACGGCAAGTAAGAGGACACGATGTCGTCGTCGATCTGGGCCAGCAGCTCTTCTTCGACACTGACCGGCAAATCCGCTTCGAGGATCAGAGTCGCGTGGATCGTGCGGCTCTCGATCGCAAAGTGCAGGTCCAGCTGTCCGATACGCCGATCCTCTTCCCACAGCAGAAAGATCTCGGAGCTTTGCGTGCGAACTAGACGGGAAAGGCGGTAGCGGTAGTTTGTGTCCATAAAAATTACTCAGTAAAAAAGGGCGGGGACTTGCCCCGCCCTTGAAACGTGTGAGAACGTGATGGTTAGGCCGGTTCCGGGCGAAGGGCCGGAATGCGGCGCGGCTTTTCAGGCACGTTCACAATCGGCGTGTCTCCCTGAGACGGCGGAGCCATTGGAGCGGCAGGCGGTGCGACGAACTCCGGTGCCTTTGCGCCTTCGAGCAGGGCGATAAAGTCCTCGCGCTCCAGCATCTCTTTGTCGAGGAGAACGCGCACGATCTCTTCCATCTTGACACGGTTCTCGGTCAGAATCTGCCGCGAATGCTCATAGCAGCCGTCGATAATCGAGCGCACTTCCCGGTCAATCTCTTCGGCAATGTTCTCGGAGTAGTTGCGCTCCTCGTTCCAGTCGCGCCCTAAGAACGGGTTACCGTGACGAGTCCCCAGAACGACCGGGCCGAGGGCCTTGCTCATGCCGTACTCGCAGACCATTGACCGCGCGATTGCAGTCGCCCGCTCGAAGTCGTTAGATGCGCCCGTTGTGACTTCGTTGAAGACGATCTCTTCCGCCACACGTCCGGCCAGCAGGGAGCTGATGCGCTCCAAGAACTCCTGCGCCGTCGTCAAGTACTTGTCCTCAGTCGGGTAGTGCATCGTGTAGCCAAGAGCCTGACCGCGCGGCAGGATGGAGACCTTATGCACCGGATCGGCATTCGGCAGAAGCTCACCGACGATCGCATGGCCGACTTCATGGTAAGCAATCCGCTCGCGCGTCTTGTCGTTCATGATCCGCGACTTACGCTGCGGCCCGGCGACCACACGGTCCACGCTCTCGTTGAAGTCATCGACCCCGATTTTCGTCTTGTCGTAACGCGCGGCCAGCAGTGCCGCTTCGTTGACCAGGTTCGCCAGATCCGCCCCGCTGAAGCCAGGTGTGCGACGGGCTAGAAGCTGCGCACTGACATCTTCCGCCAGCGGCTTGCCGCGCAGATGGACATTCAGAATCGCCTCACGGCCACGGACATCAGGCGTATCGACGGTCACCTGCCGGTCGAAGCGGCCCGGACGCAGCAGAGCCGGGTCCAAAACGTCAGGCCGGTTGGTCGCGGCGATCATAATGACGCCAGCGTTTGGATCGAATCCGTCCATCTCCACCAAAAGTTGGTTCAATGTCTGCTCGCGCTCGTCGTGGCCGCCGCCCATGCCCGCACCGCGCTGACGACCAACCGCATCGATCTCGTCGATGAAGATCAGCGAAGGCCGATTGGCCTTTGCCGTGTCGAACAAATCACGGACGCGCGAAGCACCGACACCGACGAACATCTCCACGAAGTCGGAACCCGAAATATGGAAGAACGGCACGCCCGCTTCCCCGGCAATGGCCCGGGCCAGCATGGTTTTGCCGCATCCGGGAGGGCCAAGCAGTAGGACGCCCTTAGGAATCTTGGCGCCGAGAGCCTGGAATTTCTTCGGGTTCTTGAGGAACTCAACGACTTCCTGAAGCTCCTGCTTGGCTTCGTCCACACCGGCGACATCGTCAAACGTGACTTTGGGCACGTTGTCGTTAAGCCGCTTGGCGCGGGAGCGGCCGAAGGACATCGCCTGGTTGCCGCCACTTTGCGCTTGGCGCAGGAAGAACATCCAGAAGAAGAACAGCACTCCGAGCGGCAGCACAATCATCGAGAGGATCGCGCTCATCGCTTCAGAGATCGGGGGCTTGGTGTAGCCAAAGCTCTTCACGCCGTGCGTGTGCAGCTGATCGGCGAGATACTGCCTTTGCGGCGGGTTATCCCCACCCAAGTAAGTGCTAAAGGCAACATTGCCCTTTGCCAAATGCCCGGTAAACGTATCTTTGTCGAAATCTCCATTGAGGACATTATCACTGGCGATTTCATCCAAAAGCTGTGAGTAGGTGATCGACTTCTCCTGCTCACCCATATGCAGCATCTTCGAGTTGCCCTGCATGAAGAAGTAGGCGACGGTGAACAAGACCAGAATTGGGACCAGAATGCGGACGATGCGATTAGTGTTCAAACAAAAGCCTCCTTCCCTGTCATTGTGATGACGCGGGAAGACCTCTAAAATTCACTCGCAGTGGTTTCTGCTGCGAATACGGTAGTATACCACATTGTCGTCTTATCGGCAACAATGCTCTCTTTCTCTACGGGAAACGTCACGGCGACGTTCCCTTTGACCCTCATTTTAACAGGCAATATCGGGTAAACGTTCCAGCAGCCAGCGGTCTCCGATCTGTGCCGTCGGCACCCGCGCCGCCAGCGTCCCCGCCCCCAGTTCCAGCGTGTGGTGCGCCCCCGCCCCGCATGCATTCCAGCACCCCGGAGGCAGTGCCTGAGCCTGCTTCAGACAGGCAAAATCACGGTCGAGGAAAAGCAGGTCCAGCGAAAAGCGTACCCCGAGCGTATGAATGGAAGCGACCCCCGGCAGCCACAATCCTTCTCCGACTGGCAGCCTGCGACGCCCCAGCACTCCCCACCCTTTCGCCCACCAACTCTGCGCCCGTGTGACGACAGCAATAGCGACCCCCGTCGGTACATGGATAACTTGGTAAAGGCCGCTCACGACTCGTAGCCGGACGCGGCGAGAATCTTGACCTGGCCCTGCCGATTGGCGGAAATTGTCAAGCGGTTTGGTGAGCCGCAGGAAGGGCACTCCACCATCCGCGTCTCCGGCCCTTCCTCTTGAAGCGTCACGGCACTCACCACGACGGAGACTTCGGTTCCGCAGCAGAAGCAAACATAATTTTCCTTCTCTGCGACAGCGGCCACGGCCTTCGCCATCTGTAGGCGCTCCCAGCGAAAATGGACAAACAAACGTCCCCAGTTGTCTCCGTCTTTTTCGACCCGGTGATAGATCGACTTCAGCTCCGGCTGGTCCAAAAAGCGCAGCACGGCTCGCTTGAGCTGGCCGGAGCCGATTCCCGTGATGATCTCCACCTCGGTAATTCGCTTCTCAATGGCTTCGTCCATGATCCCGCGCAGGGCAAGGTCGATAGCGCGACTGTCATTGTAGATCGGATGTAAATCAAGTTTCAGTTTCATAGTTTCGGCTTCGTTGAACTTCTTCAATCAGGGTCTACCGCGTCGTGGCCCGGCATTTTCACGCCGGGTCTATAGTGCCGTCTTAGACAGGATTGTAGCACATCTGGTACAATCGCGTCTTATGACTACACTCACTACCCTTCTTGGACCCACCCGGCTGGCCTACGGCGAGCGGCCAACGCGGCGGGAGCCGGGAACCGTCTCCCCGGACAGCGACATTTACGCGGCGACGCCCGACGAGCGTACAGCCACGATACGCGCCGCTTTGGATGCTGGAGTTACTTTCTTTCATGCCGCCTACGAACGGGAAGCGCAGTCGCTGGGGCAGTCGCTGAAATTGTTGGGCGTACGCGGAGAAATCTCGGCCAGTACGACCGATGGGGATACTCTCGACCGCTGCGCTGACACGGAGGAAGACGCCGCGAAGGCAATTCATGCCGCAATCGAGCGCAAGCGCGGACTGCTGGGGATGGATGTGCTGGATATATTCGCCCTCTACGACTTTCGGCCCGAGACCCACACGCGTGCCCGTCTGGCCGGAGCGCGTCGGGCACTCGGCGAGGCCCGAGCTTCGGGAAAAATCAAGCACATAGGCGTCACCTGTTACGGAGAATATGATGCCCTGGCGTCAGCAATCGAACAGGAGAGTTTTGCCCCGGAAATCGTGCTGGCCCGGTTCAATTACTTCGACCAGGGTGCAGCGAAAAGTTTGTTCCCCCTGTGCCGGACCAAAAGTATCACGACCCTGGCGGCACAAACATTTTCCTGGGAGGGAGGCGTCCCATTCGTCCGCTTCCCGAACACTTGGCGGTTCCGAAACCTGACAAAGAACTTCTACGGCTTTACCGCCGGTCAGGCACATCTTTTCTGGGTCCTCAGTCAGCCGAATATCGACGGCATCCTGGCCTCCATGCAGACGGCGGAGCAGATCACGGAAAACGCCGCCGGGACGCAGCTCGCCAAAACCCCGACCGGTTTGGAAGCCCTTTTCGACTCATTTGTCGAAGCGATGACGAAAACACGCGAAGGCTGGCGTGGCCTGCTCACGGATGAGCTTTGGGAATACCGTGCAGCGGCGGAGCTGCATTTGGGGCGCAAAAAGTAAGATTTTCAAGGCTTGATTTCTGCAATTCCCGGCCTTGGGTCGCCGAAGAAGATTTCGCGTGGCACTCCGTCCACGCCAACCACCAGCCAGGCATGACCAGCGTAGGTGTGCATCTCGCGGGCAGACCCCGTCGCTACTCCGCCGTAAGAGACGCGTTTGCCGCCCGACAGCCAGAATAATTCGACCGCCTGCCCGGAGCCGTTACGGAATACGATCGTCGTCTCTTCACCGCCCTCTCCGCTTAAGCTGCGTTCTTCGCGCACGGAATGCGGCGTCAGAGGCACCGGCGGCGCAGGGGGCATCGGGATGTTTCGGTCCGGCGGCTCGACTTCCAGCAAATGCCGTACGAAGTAGTCACGCCGGCGCCGCTCGCCGTAGCTCCCGCCGCTCGTATGGTCCATTCCGGGCAGGACCAGTAAGTCGAAATCTTTGCCTGCTTTAATCAGATGATCGGCGAGGCGCAGCGTGGACTCGGGCGGGACATTCGAATCCAGCTCGCCTACTAATAGCAGCAGTTTGCCGCGCAAGTTGGCCGCATGCGTGATATTGGAGCTGTCGGCATACCACGGTCCTGCGGGATACCCCATCCACTGTTCATTCCACCACTGCTTATCGATCCGGTTGTCATGGCAGCCACAGCTTGCCACAGCGACTTTGTAGAATTCAGGATGAAACAGCAATGCCCCCGCCGCAGTCTGTCCGCCCGCTGAGACGCCGTAGATCCCGACACGCTTGGTATCGCAGTACGGATACTTTTGGGCCAGTGCCGAAATCCAGGCGATCCGGTCCGGCAGCCCTCCATCCTTGAGATTACGCCAGCAGACATCGTGGAAGGCTTTTGAGCGGTTTCGTGTCCCCATGCCGTCGCACTGCACCACGATAAAGCCCAAGTCCGCCAAAGACTGCATGGCATCGCGCACGGCAAATGTCTTGCGGACAAATGAGTCCTGCGGCCCGGCGTAGATGTTTTCAATAACTGGATACGAGAGGGCCGGATCGAGATGCGAGGGCCGGAACACCAGTCCCCAAATGTCCGTGACCCCATCCCGGCCCTTCGCGCTGAAGACTTCCGGGGCCTTCCAGCCGCCATGAGTAAGTGCCGACATATCGGCAGTTTCCAGGGCGCAGAGTAAAGCCCCGTCGGAGGTGCGGCGCAGCTCGTGGACCGGAAGCGAGTCGGCCCGCGAATAGGTGTCGATGCAGGAAGTGCGGTCCGGGGCATATTGCAGGGAGTGGCTGCCGTTGTCTGCCGTCAGCGCGACGAGACCGGTGCCGTCAAAGCTCACCCGGTAATGATGGATCAAGTACGGATCCTGCCCCGGATTTCGACCGCTGGCCGAGAACCAGATCTGCCGCGCATCTTCGTCCACCCATTCCACCTCACGCACGACCCAGGGACCCGACGTAATCTTGTGCTTCAGCGTCCCCGACTTTGTATCAACTAAGTAAAGATGCCGCCAGCCGTCCTGCTCGGAAGCATAGATGATTTCGTCAGCGTTTTTCGTGTAGTAAGTGTAGGAATTGCTCGTGTTGATAAACGTCTTAGTCCGCTCATCGATCACCGCGCGTGTCACACCGGTGCGCGTGTCGGCGGCGATCACGCGAAACCGCTGATGCCCACGCTCGGTTTTCTCGTAAAAGACTGTTTCCCCATCCGCGCTCCAATGCAGCTCGGGCACGTCTCCGAAATTATTCGGCTCAATTTGGGCTGGAACCGCGGACTTCGCGGCGGGATCGCAGAGCCAGAGGGCATAAGTCGTGTTTTTATCTCCTGGCTGGGCATATTCGTGCGAGTGCAGCACCCCGCGCGTGCCGCCATCCGCGGGGGACGACTCGACCATATACACGCTCTGAATGGGTGCCGGTACGATTCGAAACGCCGCCAAGGACTTCGAATCCGGGGACCAGTGCATCTCGGCGAACGGACTCGCCGCATTCCCCTCACTTGTGAGAGAAACCTCCGTGCCGCCGCCGCCGTCGCGCACCCAAATATTGTCATCTTTGACACGCGCCGTCCAGCGTCCATTAGGCAACTTCAGTGGATCTTCGGCCAGCGAGTCAGGCTTTTGAGCTGCCGGTGCGACGTGTTTTTCGGCTTCCATGGGCACGACTTTTGTGCAGACATAGGAGGTCAGATCGCACTGCCACTCCTGCCCCTCAGTTTCGAATTCGACAGTGCGCAAATTTGCCGTGTACGCAATCTTCTCAAAAGGCAGGGCAGCCGCCTCGCAGACTGTCCCAGAGGCCGTTGTCAGCCCCGCCGCCAGCTTTTCGTGATCGAATGCCGCCGAGCGAGTGCCGTTCACCGCATCCACGAGGACGAATTCCTGTGTGCCGCCCGCACCGTCGTTTCGGTACCAAAAGTGGCGGCTGTCATCGAACCAGTGCGCATCCAAACTGAGTTTTAGAACAGGCTGCCGGACCAGGGCGTCATATACCCGCTGCCGGACCGCATTTCTGCGCTGCTCTAACGAATCCGGTCGATAAGCTTTGCGGTGGAGAGATTTTTTGGCAGGAGAGGCACTTGTGAGCATCGGCCCCAGCAGGGCCGAGCCGCCTGCTGCAGTGAGCTGCGTCAGGAAATACCGACGGGTGATGGGCTTCTTCATGGGGTTCGTTATACCCCAGCTTTACGACCTCCCGTTCATTTGATACACGAAGGCCAGCACCTCGGCAACCGCCCGGAACAGCTCCTGCGGGACCTGCTGGCCGACATCCAGTGTCGCCAGTGCTCCCGCAAGGGCGGGATCGGAGCGCAGGGGAACATCATTTTCACGGGCGATACGCAGGATCTCGTCAGCGATGTGGCCGTTCCCCGAGGCGACGATGCGGGGAGCATCTTCTCCTCGTTCCGGGGCATACTGCAGAGCGATTGCCGTTTGTAGTTCTTGATTCATCCGTGGGTCTTGCACTTTCCATAAACTTTCGGTCGGTCTTGGTATTCGTCGGTCTTGGTATTCGTCGGTCTTGTTACACGCAGTGATCCACACTGCTGCGCGGGGTCAGCAAGGCATCTCCGCCGTGCCATAGGGGCGGCCATTCGGACTGGCTGCGGCAGAGCACTTCGCAAGAATCCCATCCGGCAGTGCTTAACGCTGCCGCGAGAGTCCCGGTGTGCCGGGTCAGCAGACGCTGGGACGACAGCTTCTCGACCCCAAGGCGACAGACTAACGCACCTGTGAGGCGACCAGACAGCTCGGCCTGGACACGCCCGAGGCGCGGCGGAGCGACACGCACGGTCACACGCAGGACATCGGCCTCTGGGTCGAGTTCTCCGCCCTGCGGGGTGTTCGGCATCCACAGACGCATCTCCGCCATGCTCGGCTGGCCGCCAAAGCCCAGGGGCACGGCAAAGTAGAGGGGGGCCTCGGATCGGTGGTGATTGGCATTGACCGCCGCCTGATTCAAGAGCTGCTGCCCTTCGAGGTGCGACGCCAGCGCATCCGCCTCGGTGCGCATCGCCGGGTCGCCTGAAGCCAGCGCGAGGCGCAGTAGGGCAGTTCGGGCATCGGTAATCGGCAGCCCGAGATCGCCCCACTTCCCGGCGGCCAGAAGTCGATGCTCGGTGCTGCGGCCCGTCTGCAGCATCCATTCGCGCAGGTGACGCGCCAGGGCGGGCGGCGCGGTTCCAGCCTCGACCCCGAGGCCCAGCCAGCCCATGACCTGTTCGGGCAGTGCTCCAGTCAGCGGCGATCTGCCCCCGGCCTGCGCTTCTAAAGTGGTTGTCAGCGCGGCGAGAATCCCCGGCGAAGTCGGAAGCTCCAGCTTCAACGCCAGCGTGTACGCCTGCGCCGCCGCCCCCGGTGCTCGCATTAAAGCCCCATGCGCTGCCGCCAATGACGCCGCCGTCAGCGGCACTCCCGCCTGCGCCAGTGCCTCCGCCAGCGCGACATCCGTCTCAGTCGCCGCCAGTCCCATTTCCAAAAGTGCCGCCCGCACCCGGCTCGCCGCCGGCGGTCCGGCCACCGGCCAGAGCGGCGGAGGCTCTACCGGCATCGACTGCACCGCGTGAGCCAGCCGCCCCAGCAGTGACAACGCCGCCGCCGCCGGCTGTGCCAGCGAAGCCGAGAGTGAGGGGGAAATCTGCATCAGTAGTCTAATGTCGGCAGTTTGGGGGTGAAACAGGAGGAGCAACCCGCTCATGCGGCGGTCTCTTTGCGCGGTCGTGGATTGCGCTCATCGGATACGATATCCTCTGCGGCCGCCAGCAGGTCTATCAAATACGCTACCTCCGCTTCGAGCCGGTATTCAAAATGGGTCAGTGCCCATTGCTTGCCCAGGCCGACATGGTCGCGAACGTCCGCATTGATCCGCTTGCTCTGGGCCAGGAGCTTCTGCATGTCCTCCAGGCGTGTCACTAAGACGGATGGGACTGTGTCGAGAGTTTCGGGGTCAAGCCGGGTGAGGGCCAGATCGAATGGGTCAAATTTGAACACGACCTCACTCAGACCTGCGTGCTGAAAGGCCGCGAGCGCAAGGCGGCCTTCATCAGTGATCTCGTAAAGCTGACGAGTCGGCCGATTGCCCTCCCGTTCCCGGCCTGCCTCCCGCAGGAGTCCCTCCGCGGCCAGCCGCTTCATCGCCCCGTAGACCGCGCCAACGGTGATATCGGTCCATAAGTGGACGCGGTTATGCTCCGCGGTGAGACGCAGACGGTGACCATGCATCGGGCCAAGTTCGGCAAAAGAAGACAGAATAAATAATCTAATTGAAGACATATTGCTTTCGCGAAAGTAATAGGGTATAATTCGCTTAATTGCTCTTGCGAGAGTAGCTTGGTGCTTCCGTATTAATTCTTCAGAGACAGTATACCTGAGCTTGGAAATGTCATTCAATTTATGAAAACAATTCTGGTGATCGGTGCCTCCGGCTTTGTCGGGCGGCATCTTGCGAAGTCACTGCTTGCGGAAGGATGCGCCGTCCGCTGCCTGGCGCGTGATCCGGCTCGGGTTCATGACCTGGCGACACTCGGATGCGAGATTCTCAAGGGCGACATTTCCAATCTCGATTCTCTGCAGCAGGCTCTCGCCTCAGTCCAAGCCATCTACGTTTCAATCCACACTCTCTCGCCTCAACCGAACAGTGCGGCGGACCAGCGGTTCATGGCGGTCGAGCAGAATGGATTGAAGAACATCATCACGGCTTGCCAGTCGAATGGGGTGCGCCGCCTGATCTACGTCACCTCCCTGGGTGTCACGGCGGATGCCTCGAGCGAATGGCTGCGTGAGCGCTGGCAAGCCGAGCAGTTCTTGCTGGGCAGCGGCCTCGATGTAACAATCTTGCGGCCAGGGATGATCGTCGGCGTTGGGGGACGCGGCTTCGATATGCTGGCGAGTCGGGCCAAGAAATCAATTACCATCGGTCTAGGCGGCAAGCAGAAGATGCGTACCATTGCCGTAAATGACCTGATCTACTATCTCGTGGGCGTACTGGGCGATTCCCACGCGTACGGGCAATGCTACGACGTGGGCAGCGACGACGTACTGACGAACAGCCAAATGGTTGATGCCATCGCGGAGATTCTCAGTCGCCGCCCCCCCATCGAACTGCAGATTCCGCGATCACTCTTAGGCTTGCTCGCTCCGGCCATGGAGCGTGCAGGTAAGCTGCCGAAAGGCGCGACGAAAGGCTTTGTAGACAGCCTCCAAGCGGACATGAGCGGCGACCCTCGCCCCATACGCACACTCGTGCCGCGAACGCTGCTGTCCTTTCGGCAGTCCGCAGAGAAGATACTGAAGATAACTAGTACCACGCAAGGGGAAATTTAAGATGAAAGTTTTTTTGACCGGAGCCACAGGCTTCATCGGCTCAGCGATTGTTCCAGAACTTATCAATGCCGGGCATCAGGTGCTTGGCCTGACGCGTTCGGCGGCAGGTGCTCAGTCACTTATCGCCGCCGGTGCGAAAGCACATCGCGGGGATCTGGAAGACCTGGAAAGTCTACGGCAGGGAGCAGCCCAATCGGACGGCGTTATCCACTGCGCCTTCAACCACGACTTTTCGAATTTCGCGGCGAATTGCGAGCTGGACCGGCGCGTTATCGAGGCGATTGGCTCCATGCTTGTCGGCTCTGACCGCCCGCTGCTCATCACCTCCGGAACCGGCTTCGGAAGCGGTGTTCCGGGGCAGCCCGCGATGGAAGAAAATCTCGATCTCAACCACCCAAACCCCCGTAAAACTTCGGAGGAGGCAGGCATTTTCGTGATGGACCGAGGTGTGAACGTGTCCGTGGTGCGGCTCCCTCAGGTCCACGACCCGTTCAAGCAGGGCCTCGTCAGCCCTCTGATTCAAGTGGCGCGTGAAAAGAGCATCTCGGCCTACGTCGGCACGGGTGCCAACCGCTGGCCGGCGGCGCATGTCAGCGATGTCGCCCGTCTCTACCGGCTGGCCCTGGAGAAACAGGAGGCGGGGAGCAGGTACCACGCGGTCGCGGAAGAGGGCATCCCGGCTCGGGACATCGCGGAAGTCATCGGACGGGGCTTAAAAGTGCCGGTGGTCAGCTTCTCCCCGGAGGAGGCAGCAGCGCATTTCGGATGGCTCAGCATGTTTGTTGGTCTTGACCTTCCCGCCTCAAGCGTACAAACGCAGGAGCGGCTTGGATGGCACCCGACCGGGCCAGGGCTGATTGCCGATCTCGAACAAATGGACTATCTTGCAGATTGAAAGGAACGCTGATGAGCAACGAAATATATTTTGTGTCAGGAATCACCGGACATGTCGGCGGAGCGGCTGCCCGCATCCTGCTGGAACAGGGCCATACTGTCAGGACTCTCTCCCGTGATCCGCAAAAGGCCGCCGATTGGGCACAGAAAGGCGTCGATGTCCGCCAGGGTGATTTTAATGACCCCGCCGCTGTCGCCGCCGCTTTGGAAGGCGTCGCAGGAGCTTTCCTGATGATTCCGCCGATTCTCGCTCCGTCGCCGGGTTTCCCGGAGGCGCAGACCGTGATCACCAGCTTCGTGGAAGCTTTGCGACAGTCGCCCCCGCCCCGCCTCGTCCTGCTGTCCTCCATTGGGTCGGAGCGGAGCAGCGGCCTCGGGAATATCACCACGACCCATCTAATGGAAGAGGCACTGGGCAACCTGCCCTTTCCAACGGCAATCGTTCGGGCAGGCGGGTTTTTCGAGAATTACGTCGGGGGTCTCGGAGCGGCGGCGGCGACCGGGGTCTATCACAGCTTCTTCCAGCCAGTAGAGCGTCCTTTTCCGATGATTGCCACGGCGGACATCGGCAGCGAAGTCGCCCGCCTTCTGGTCGAGGGCTGGGACGGCAAGAAGATTGTAGAACTTGGCTCCCCGGTCAGCGCGGACGACCTTGCCCGCGCCATGGAGGAGGTGCTTCACAAACCAGTGAAAGCGCAGGCAATCCCGCGCGAGCAGTGGGCCGTGACTATGGAAGGCTTCGGCATGGCACCCGGCACGACTGGTCTTTACGAGGAAATGCTGGACGGGTTTAATTCGGACTGGATCGCCTTCGGCGTCCCCGGAACCGAGCCGGTTGCGGGGACGACCACCGCGGCTCAGGTCTTTGCAGCAGCGGCCCGCTAATCCAGGTGCCGCTTGACCAGGGCGAGTATGTACAGCAGTAGCAGCACCAGCAGGCCGAGAAACGCGTAGTGCATCATCCCAAGGAAGATATGCATTACGCGCTCCCGGCAGAGAAATGCATCTCATAGGAGCCGAAAAGGAGAGTGTCGCCGTCTGTCAAGGGCAGGCGGCGGCCGGTCGGCAGGAGGCGGTCGTTGACACGCGTGCCGTTGTCACTGCCCAGGTCCTCAAGGGTACAGGAAGTGCTGCTTGGAGCGATAATACGAGCGTGCTTGGTCGCGACCGACGGATCGGTGAGGACAATATCCGACGTGACCGCCCGGCCAATCAGAGTTTCCGATGCCAGCACGTAGACTTCGCCGTCCGAGCCGGTTAGCGAAGCCCGGCGAGCAGGCAATGCAGAGGCAACAGGAGCCGAAGCATCCATAGGCCGGGCTTCAGGCCCGACGGCTTCGGCCTGGCGAAACAGCAGCACGGTCTCGCCGATGCCGATCTCATTGCCGTCGCGCACGACCCGGTTGCCGTCAATCCGGCCGCCGTTGACCCGCACGCCATTGGTGCTGCCGAGATCGTAGAGGGTCCAGGAGCCGTCGCGCTCCCTTTCCAGGCGGGCATGGCCTTTGGAAACCATGCCGTCTGTGTCGAGAATCAAGTCATTTGCCCCGTTGCGGGAACGTCCGATCTGCACGACGGGCTTGGTCAGGCTGAAAATGCTTTTGCGCCCGTCCGGGCCGGTCAAAGCCAGCGACGCCCACGCCACGGCAGGGACCGTCGAGTCGTCTTCCTCATCATGAAACGCGATCCCGGCGACCGTCGGCAGATCTTCTGTAGGGGCGGGGCTTGCCCCCGCCCTCCCT
>JANXNV010000310.1 GCA_025353925.1 Armatimonadota bacterium | reverse complement strand
CGGATGCTTCTTGGTCAATGTTTCGGAACGTACTCACGCAGAAGGCTGAAAGTGCCGCTCGTGAGGTAATTGCAGTAGACCCGCGTTACACAAGTCAGGACTGTCATGCCTGCGGGTATCGGGCTAAAAAGAAACTCTCAGCGCGTTGGCACTTTTGCCCAAACTGCTCCACCTCTCTGGATAGGGACACAAATGCCGCAATCAACATCTTACGGCTCGCAACAGGATAATGTTGCGTCGGCTGAAACAAGCCGTAGAAGCTCCCGTGCTTTAGCCGGGAGAGTTATCACCTATTGTACTCATTTTCCTTTGCTTGGGATGCACGTCTCGCACAGCATCGTCACATTTCGCGCCGCGTTGGTGCCGCTATTACTCCACCATCGGTTCCCCAGAGGCAATGGTCACTTTCAAGCCTTCGCGCTCCTGAACCTCGTCTTCAATTTCCGCAAGCGTCTCATAATAGGGAAACAAGGGATTCGGCCAGCGCGAGGGGCGAACCGGAATATTCCAATAACCATTGCGGAGATGAATGCGGGCGTCGTCGATTCGCAGCGCAATATCGCCGATGTGCTTGTCGATGATATAGGGGCGAACTCGCATTGCGACTTCTTGTGGGGAAAGGGTCTCACTGATTATCATAGTTTATCTCCAAAACCTCAAAGAGGGTTGTGACTGCCAAAAACGCGGTTCTCACTGTCGCGGAGTCCACAGTCCTGCCGGGACGGTAGTCGGCATCTTCTCGAAAATTCCGCAGCAGCCGTAGAATGCGTGTTGCAGTGCGCCGTGCCGACAGATTGAGGTCGCCGTTGTTCTGGATCAAATCCGGCAGTTGTTCATGCGATGGGTTATTCCAGCCTGCTGGAAACTGTGCCGCGTCCCCATGTTTGAGGCAAATTGCGGTTGCCGCTTGATACGCAGCGTAGTAGATGCGGCTGACACAGGACCGGAAATCGTCGCGATCACGCAGGAGCCTAGCGGTGCTCAAGGTGACGAGGGCTAAACGCTGCCATAGTTCGGCTCTTTTTGTAGGCATAAACGTCCTGTCTTGCCTCAGTATACCACGAAAAAAGCCCTGCCTTGCGGCAGGGCTTTTTGGCTATCGATGAGTTTCTGTCAGCTTACCGGTCCCGGCCACTCCCGCCGTCCTTGAGGTTTACCTGGGCTGCCGCCAGCCGCGCGATCGGGACGCGGTACGGGGAGCAGGAGACGTAGTTCCGGCCGATTTCGTGGCAGAAGGCGACACTCGCGGGTTCGCCGCCGTGTTCGCCGCAGATGCCCAGCTTGATGTTCGGGCGGACGCTTTTCGCGAGCCGGACGCTGATTTTCATCAGCTCGCCGACGCCGGACTGGTCAATGGACTCGAACGGGTCGCCGGGCAGGATTTTCTGCTCGACGGAGGGTTTGAGGAACTTGTCCGAGTCGTCGCGGGAAAAGCCGAACGTCATCTGGGTCAGGTCGTTGGTTCCAAATTTGCCTCAATTCATCCGTAAAGCATAAAGTCTTTCAACGACTGCCTTTTCCGGCTTGTACTGCCGCTTTTCATGGTCACTATCACTTCGATAACGCCGATAGGAATTTTCCTTAACTTGAAGCCTGCCGTAACCAGCAATAATTTCACAGATCGCTTCATGCGGCATAATGCCTTCACTGTTGTAACTCAATAAGAAAAGACGGCAATGCGCCTGCGAAACAATTTGATGCAAAGCATTCAATGCCTTGTCTTTGTTACAAAAGTCAGATTTTTCTTCCTGATAAGGCCGCAGTCCCGTTTTCCCATAAATCGCAGGCTTATCATCACGCGCCACCGTTTCTAGGATATGATAATTGGTTGCGTACTGGCGGCTATTATAAGGGGGATCAAGATAGATGACATCGCTGTTGAGTTCGGTGATAAGTTTGGCCGCATCACACTGATATACCGAGTGGTCCAGGCTGCTCGGCAGCAATGGAGGTATTGGCAACAGTAACGGCTTTTGAGAACGCGCCTCCCAAAACTTCAAGTAAGCGGCATAGGTTCCTGATGTGTTGGAGATGCTGGGAACGGCTTCAAGTAAAGCAGCCAGCAAAATATAATACTCAGATTCAATGATTTTCTCGGCTTCGCGCCAGCGTTGGATTTGAGTTCTGATTGCGTCTATCTTTCCTGCGTTCGCCTGCGAGAAAAACATTCTTCCTGCGGAACCCCCATCCGAATAATGCTCATAAACAAAACCTTGTTCAGCCGGAAGCGCGTTGAGATACGAAAGCACCTGCTCCAAAATTTCGGTATCGGCAGGAAAAAGTGATGACGCTTTCTTGCTGAAATGCAACCCCAAATTTGTGAACTGAGGGATTGCATTATTTTCCAGGTAGGCTTTTCCGAAGACAAAAGAGTAGTGCATCAGATCGTTGGAAACAACTTGAAAGCCGCTCCGCTTAAAGTGACGCCCGACCGCTGTTGTTCCGGCAAACAGATCGCAAAAAGAACCGTGAGTAATTCCCTGAGATAAAACTGTTTGGTCAATAAAACCAATAGGAGTTACGCAGTTGGAGAGTAAATCGGGGTGCATAAGACAAAGATTACTGTCAATTTGATTTCAACTGCGTAATTCCTAACCAAGCAAGCGATCTTTGCGACGATATTCCCAAAGGTAGTTCTGTATTTCCTATTATGAGTTGACCTGCAAAATTTACAGGCAACAGACCAAAGAGAAGCTACTGACATACGCACAAATTGTTGAAGTTTGTTAGAACGCTTTTACCTCTGAAAACGATGTCAAAAATTTCATGAAGTTAGGGGAAGATTAGTAAAAATGCCTGAAATATTGCTTGAAATGATTTGCGAAGGATTCATTGTTCATATCTGTTAGGAGTTACGCAGTTGCCTCCAAAAGTATGGTGGGCTTCTGCAAATACAACCGAATAGCCTCACGGATAAGGTTAGCTTTGGCGGCGTAGCCGCTGATGCCAGTTTTGAGGCGATGCGCTTCCAGCCGCACGAATGCCC
>JANXNV010000005.1 GCA_025353925.1 Armatimonadota bacterium | reverse complement strand
CCGCAGATGCGCCCGCACATGGACGCAAACGGGTTTGGGGCACGCGCGATGGCATACGCATCCGCATACCGCCCTTCGGCGATCGCGATGACATAGCCCCGGGCATCGGTCTTGACCGGACAGCCGGTCTGGCAGCCGATTTTGCCGCGCCAGTAGTCAATATCCGGGACTTTGACCCGGTAAGGAGTGAGAGGAGTTTCAGCCATAAGTGAAGCCGCGCTTTCCAAAGTCGAAACAAGCATCTCTGAGGAGAGTTTTCTATCCCTATTGTACCATATTGCGTCAGGCAGTTCAAGGCAGTAAGAAGAAATTCCACTCTACTTTGTGAAAAAATGCACGGAACTGTGAATAGAGGAAAGCGGAGTATAAGTGCGGAACAGATGATCATGCTGACTTACGTGCTTCAGGACACACTTTGGAGGATTACATCTAAAGAGGCCGATGAACATGCAAAGTATCAATTGGCGGGAAGTCCCATCCGACTCTGACAGGGCTTGGAACAAAATCTTCTCTTCAAACAAAGAAGGACTAAATTTGTCCCAGCCGTGTCCTGTCTGTGGGCATAGAACGCTGCACCAATATTATCAGGCGGTTGATCCGATAGACAGAATAATCCTTGAGCAACGGTTCGTAGCTCGAGGCGCACTTTGGACTTGGTGCAGCACATGCTACTCGTATGAACATTTTTCGGCGTTCGTTCCCGACTGGTGGTCATGCAATATTGATGTGGATGAAAGCAAACTTACTCATCAGCCCGAAGCGATTGAGGAGGCAAGAAGACAAGCCGCATTCTGAACATTTTATGATTAAAGAATTTCGCACGCTTGCAAGAAGCGGACAAACATTGGAGCTGGCGATGGCTTTAGTTTTGGGCACGTCGATTTATTACTCAATGATCGATTTCGTAGACAATGTACTGCTTCCACCCTTTGGCTTCATCTGGGGAGGTCGCGCGGTCTCAAGCTTATTCATTAATCTCACCCCGGGAAAGAGAGTACCTGGTGGACCAATAGACAGTATCGAAAAGGCACACTTTGCTGGAGCGGCAATTATCGCTTACGGAGCGGTAATTACAGACGTGATTCATTGCCTCATCGCATTTATGCTCATGCTGTTTGTCCTGCGGTGGGTAAATCGTGCGAGAGGACCAGTTGAGGATGCGGAGTTGGGTCTGGCCGCGCCCCACCCTCGTGAACCGATGTGATTTTAGTTAGCGAGCATCCCAGAGCTGGACGGTATCGTCTTCGCTGACGGTCGCCAAAGTATGACCGCTTGAAGAGAAATTCACCGATATCAGGAAGCTCGAAAGAGAAGTCACGGCCAGAAGCTGCATTCCCGTGCGCCTATTCCAAAGTAGGAGCTCACTGCGGCCACTTTTTTCATCTCCGCCAACAGTCACAAGATAAGGCGCACTCGGCGAGAATTCCGCATCGCTCACAGCGTCATGTGCGCCATGCAGTCGGCAAAGTAGCTTTCCTGTTTTGACATCCCAAATTGCAATCGGGTCCTGGGGCTTTGCATCCCATGTCCCCACGACAAATACTTCTCGGTCTGGGGAGAATCTGAAGCCCAGTGTTCGGCGCGGCAGATTCCGGGTCCATTCAATGGCACCCGTTCCGGCGTTCCAGTTGCGCTGGAAGGGCTTTTCTTCCCGACTATTTTCACTACCGATCCCAAACAGATGCAGCCCATCGGCTGAGAAAGTAATCGTGTTGACCGCATTACTCTTTGGCAGAATGCGCCGTCGTCCCGTTCGCAAATCCCAGATCTGCACATTCGAATATGTCCCTGATTCGTCCATCCCGCTGCCGCTCACCAGCAAACGATTGTGCGGCGAGATTTCAATATCACCCACCAGTTGACCTGAGAACACCCGCAGCAGGCGTCCTGTCTGGACTGACCACAAGCGGATTTTGTCGTCGCAAGCGTAGGCGATCGTTTTGCCGTCCGGTGAAAAGCAAAGGGACTCGATATTCCAATCGTCGCGTCTGTCGCGCAATGTACGCCGCAATTTTCCCGTTGCCACATCCCAGAGCCGGACGCAGTCGGGAGTCGCCCATTCACCACCGCCGGTTGCCAGAACTGTTCCATCGGGAGAGAATGCCGCGCAGGAAACAGCGGCGTGGTGAATGGTACGGGTGGGGGTAAGAGTCTGGGCGGCAGCAGGGGATACCGCCGCCCATGACATAAACAGTGCCGCGAAGAATGAACGCAGCAAACAAAATCTCAAAGGTTACGCTGCCTTCCCCGGCACGGCCTCTTCATCCTCTTCCACAATCTCGATCTCGACTGCCTGGTAGACCTTCACGGTAAATCCGTCTTCCAGCATGGCGTCGCGGACGCCGAGGGCGATTTCGATGTCCTCGCAGACTTCGAAGGCCACATCTTCGCCGGTCTCGCCAACGACGATATAAGTCTCTTCTTCATCGTCATAGTCCCCCCCTTGATCGACCAGGGTCAGGGGAATGGGCGGCTTGCGCTGGGCATTGCCGTTGGTGTTGTTACGTGCCATCGTCTCGTTGGCTCCTTCAGAAAGTTATGATTTGGTGGGCGAGTTCCGCAGGTCTAACGCCAGGCGGTTAAACGCCTGCGCCTGCTCATCGTGCGGCAGCAGGCCGCTTTTGTCGAACACGGTCAGCTCAGCGTTAGGGTTGGCCCCGAGAAACGCTTCGGCATCCGAGAGCGGGGTCAGGCGGGCTTCGCGGCCCCAGACGATCCGCACGGTCTTTTGCGGCAGTTTCGGGAAGATCGCGGCGATGCTGTGGTTTAAGTGCCCGCTGAAAAACGACGGCGGGGCATTCTGCGCCCCGTACTGATGGGTGGCGGTGGAGTAGTGATCTACCAGGGCCTCATCCACATAAGACGGGTCGAAGTAGGTTTGATTCATCAGGTAATAGCGCAAACCAGGCTTCGAGCAGAGGCCATTGTAGATGCTCGTGCCGAGCAGGGGGGCGTGGGTGAGTGCGTAGATCGCCTCCGATTGGACATCCGGGGAGTCGGCCAGATGCCGGAAACCCGTCGGGCAGATCAGCAGCAGGCTCTCCACCAAATCCGGGTGGTCGTGCGCCACCTGCACGGCATAGGCGGACGCCAGGGACGACGCGATCAGCGTACACGGCTCCTTCACCACTTCGCGTAAAAACTGTTCCAACTGCTCGATATACTGGGCGGCGGTGTATTTGATGCGCGGCTTGTCCGACAGGCCAAACCCCAGCCAGTCCGGGGCGTA
>JANXNV010000252.1 GCA_025353925.1 Armatimonadota bacterium | reverse complement strand
CCAAGGGCCTCTCGCTGGCCGCCGAGCTGCATAACCTCGGCAGCGTCAACGGCGGCAAACGCTCCGTGCATCTGGGTGCGGAATACGCCGTCGCCCATTCGCTCTTCCTGCGCGGCGGCTACGACCAGAGCCGCTTCGTCGTCGGCGTCGGCTTCGCCTTCAGCGGCGTCCGCCTGGATATTGCGACCGGCAGCAAGCCGCAGGAGCAGGCGGCCCTCAGTCTGACGTTTGGGGGGCGGTAGGGATGCCGGAAAGTCCCAGGGATAATTTCCTGGGGCGTTGACGGCCTGTCGCTGACACGCCATAATAGTATCGAGGAGAAAGCCCATGACATTAATGCTCGATACGCTGACGCTGAAAGTACCCCAGGACCTTGACGAGTCGAAGCGTGAGCGGCTGGCCGTTGCCCTATTTGACGCTCAGCTGCTGACGTCGGGACAAGCGGCGGAGATGGCGGAGCTTCCCCTTTCCCTCTTCCTGACCCGGCTAGGCGATTACGGAGTATCCGTACTTCAATACAGTGCCGAGGAAGCCATTGCGGAGGCTTCTCCGAAGTGATACCTTCGGAGGAACCGGAAGTTTGGATACCCGATGCGACGCCCATCATTTTACTGGGCAAAATTGGAATGATCTCTCTTCTTACAAGTCACGGGAAAGAGCATCTCATGCTTGTGCAGGCGGTCGCCGATGAAGTTCTTACCGCACCACCCGGTGATTTAGGGCGGCTGGCACTCCGGGAGATAAATCAGCTGGGACCTGCACATTTCCCATTGACGGCAAATCTTCCCCAAGTGGAAACGTTCGGGTTGGACCCAGGCGAGTCTGCGGTCCTGACGGCGGCATTGAACGAAACCGCTCAGGGGCATCGTGTTCTTGTCGTGATGGACGAAACCAAAGGCCGGGCCGCCGCGAAAGCTCTTGGGATTGAAACACTCGGGACGGTCGGCCTGCTGATTCGGGCGCAGAGAACGCGGCGGATCCAGTCACTTGTCCCTTTTTTGCACAGACTGCGAGCCGCCGGGGCTTGGCTGTCGGAGGAATTTTGCGAAAAGGTTGCTCTGAGCGTCGGCGAAACATGGCCCTAAGACATCGCAGCACGGAGGCCGGATCGACGTGCAGCATTTTCATCACAACCCGGCAAAAGTCTTAGATGCGCTGTGTGAGCGGCGGGTCATCAGCGGAGTTGACTCTGAACGACGGCAATCTTCTCCTGCGCGGCGACTACGACCAGAGCCGCTTCGTCGTCGGCATCGGCTTCGCTTTCAGCGGCGTCCGCTTGGACCTTGCGACCGGCAGCAAGCCGCAGGAGCAGGCGGCCCTGAGTCTGACGTTTGGGGGGCGGTAGAGATGCATACAACCCCAGGGCAAAGGCCCTGGGGTTGTTTGGTGTTTATTTTTGTGCACACGCTAATCGCCATCCCATAATCCCCCGGAAGGAATATCGAAGTAGGTGATACCTCGCAACGTTACCAATCCACCATCCAAATCGAACCAGACAGTGAAAGGGGGGTCAACTCCGGCTCCATCACTTTTAGCACCACGCAAATTGTTACATTCCAACACTTTAGGAAATACTTCTGCCCGCGTTTCAATTGCGTACAGTACGCCAGGCAAGGAATGCTTCAAAGAAGGAAACGACCCAGTGTCTACCAACCTCCGGAGCTGACCTAGATATTCCTCAGATCGTGCGAGTTGATAACGCCTTCTTGGTTCATCTGGCATGGATATTTCTATGCTGCTTCGAGCAGATCCTCGAATTGGCAACTAGATGACCTTGATGCCTTGAACTGATGTATATCATCGTAGTCCACGGGATCATCAGACAAAAACACAGAGTTGTACGGGATTAGCTCTCCGTCAGTAGTCGTCATCCATGCCATGCCATGAGAGTATATACTGATCTCACTTGCATTAGTGCTACCGAGAAAATCCATGACTTCATCAAGAATAAGATGGTCTGTTATTGTCAACATCCGCTGTTCGTATGGTTTTGTCGGAACAATCCGATGCTGCTTTTTCGTGAAAAACGGTCTTTCTTCGATCCTGATGCAGCCCTCATCAACAAGTGCTTGACGAGCTGCAAGAAGTTTGACCGGGGCTGGACCGTTGGGAAGATGCTGATAGGGAGAACCTGTGATTGGCCTTTGAAAGCGGGCAAACGATATCAGATCAGCATAGTAGAGATATTTGTTGACTTTTGTTGCGCCAAATGCCAAGTCGTTCTGAGCCTTTTCCGATATATAGTGGATAGCTTCCTTGAGTAATTCTATCTGAGGCATCTGATCGAACTCAAAGATTACTCTTGTGTGATCCACCTCCTCAATATTGTATTTCATATATTTACCTCACTAAATTTGGAACAGCATGGAAAGCATTGCCAGGCTGGGGAAACGAGTCGGAGGCGGTTTGTTAATTTCACTTGTTTGCCTATTCCACCCGCCGGAATGAGCGACACGCCTTTTGCCAATGCCTCAGAATTAAGACAAAGGTCAGATGCAGAAAACGAGCCAAACGAAAGAATCAAAATGCACACTTTACAGTAGTGCATAAAGTGTGCCAAAACAAGCTTCACAGTTGTGCGTACAACCAAGAAGGCTAAATCTAACGCAGTTATACCATAAATGTACGATAAAATCATACGTGAGATATAGATATTTATTTACAGCTACTTTGAAGCCTGACTAAAAGATACGCAGAAATCCCTGAACGAAGTGTTGCGTTAATCATGCTGCTACCTGAGAGACCTATCCAAGCTTCACCGCTCCGCCCGCTTTGCCAGCACCTCCGGCTTCTTGATCAGCCAGCACCCCGTTTCTTTATTCCAGGCGATGGCCCCCGAGATGCGAAAGGCGGAGAGGGCGCGGGAAACACGCTCGCGGGTGGCGCCGACGAGGGCGGCGATGTCGCTTTGGGTGAGGCGGACCTCGAGCTGGAGGCTCTTGCCGTCGGGCTGGAGGGTGCCCTGGGACTTTGCGAGGCGCAGGAGGCGATCGGCGACGCGGCCGGCGACGTCGCG
>JANXNV010000284.1 GCA_025353925.1 Armatimonadota bacterium | reverse complement strand
CAGGCTTTGGCGCGGGACGACTCACGGGCCGCGACGAAGTTCGGGATGGCGATGGCGAGCAGGATGCCGATGATCAGAACGACGATCATGATCTCAACCAGCGTGAAGCCGGCTTTGTTCTTGGGCTGAAAAATCTTCATGGTGAAACTGTTCTTCTTTCTGGACAGATGGTTGGTATTATCACTCTGCTGCCCTGCACTTGCTTGTTATCGCAGGCTATATCAGGTGACACTCTTAATATCGGCGAGGGATAAAGGTCTCTTTAGGGGCAGATACTCCCGAAATGTACGGGGATTTTGGAAATAAATGGGGAAGGGGGTATGTTTGCCGTCCCTTTGCTGCCGGGATGTCCTGTAGGGGCGCTGCTTGCCGCGCCCTCTGCTCCGCTTCCTATCTGACACGGCAAGAGGGCGCAGCCGAGAGTAAGAGGGCGCAGCCAAGGGCAAGAGGGCGCAAGCCAAGACAAGAGGGTACGGCCAAGAGCAAGAGGGCGCCGCCAAGGGCAAGAGGGCGCAGCCAAGGGTAAGAGG
Organism: Armatimonadota bacterium; assembly: GCA_025353925.1. Taxonomy (GTDB): domain Bacteria; phylum Armatimonadota; class Armatimonadia; order Armatimonadales; family Capsulimonadaceae; genus JANXMY01. Next base: position 17,854 of record JANXNV010000284.1, on the reverse strand, counting down.
GCGCAGCCAAGGGTAAGAGGGCGCAGCAAGCAGCGCCCCTACGGGGGAGAGGCAAAGCATCGCGGGTGGCCCGCAAAATAATCACCCCCGCCCCTTGACAAGCGCGAACCTGGCGAGTATACTGTGCCTACTTCCTAGCTGGAAGCACTCACGCGGTTTACCCCGCGCTCCGTGCCCCGGCAACCGAGAAGGCAGCGAAGCCGCTGCCGTTCTTTGGGAAGGTATCTGCTCTACCCCGCGCAATGCTGCGCATTCCTTTTCTCTGCGCTCAGAGGCAAGCCGACAGTGGTGTCATACAATGGCACCAATGTTGCCGCTTGGCCTCTTTTTTTGTGCTTTGAATTCTCTCACTTGAATTTTTCAATTGCACCCGCGCAGAGAAATGGAACCTGCAAGATGTCCGCCGTCATGGAATCAGTAAAAGTCGGGCTGCCGGCAGTCAAGGTGGTAATCGCCGATGACGATCCGCTGATCCGCCTCGATTTGCGGCAGTGCCTGGAAGCGCTGGGGGCCTCCGTGCTGGCCGAGGCTGAAGATGGGCGGCAGGCGGTGGCTTTGACCCGCACGCTGCGTCCCGATCTCGTTATCCTCGATATTATGATGCCGCAGATGGACGGCCTCGAAGTGGCCCGGGTCCTGCGCGGCGAAAGCTCAGCGGCGGTGATGCTGCTCTCCGGGTACGCCGAAGAGGACATGGTCGCCCAGGCCGACTCGGCGGGTGTGCTGGCTTATCTGCGCAAACCCTTCCGTGCGGAAGACCTCGGCCCGGCCATCGCCATCGCCCTGGGGCGGCACCGAGAGCGGCAGGCTCTGGAAGCCGATGTCGAGGATCTGCGGGAGAAGATGGAAGCCCGCAAGATTGTAGGCCGGGCCAAAGCACTGCTGATGGAACGTTACAACCTTACGGAGCGGGAAGCGTTCCACCGCATCCAGGCCCAGAGCCAGAACCTGCAAAAACCGGCGCATGAGATCGCCCAGGCGATCATCACGGCCAGCGAGCTGGGGCTTTGAGGCACTCTTCACTTTTTCGGCAAGACACCCTGTAGTACAACCGGTAAGACAATCGCGACACACACTTAGGAGGAATCACATTGCGACTCACATTTAAGACGGCTCTTGCTCTCGGAGTAGGCCTCTCCGCCCTCAGCGGCTGGACTTCATCCGTCCGGGCCGAAGATGCTCCGCCCGCCGCGGCTGTTCCGGCACTCCCCGCCGGGCCGGGACCGGCCACTCAGCCGCCCGCCGCCCCGGGGACCGCCGTCCCTGCACCGACCCAGCCCGCGGCCCCGGATGCCGGGACGACCCCGCCGAACTACAGCATTCAGTACAACGGCCTCATCGACGGTTACTATCTGTTCAATTTCAAGAACCCGAAGAAGACCTCGGGCGGCGGTCACTACTATGATATCCATCATAACTCGCCTACGATCTCTCTGGCCGAGCTGAACGTCTTCCAGAACGCCAAGCCAAACGCCCTGGGCTTCAAAGCGACCTTCACCGTCGGCGATACGGCGGACATCAACCATATCACCTCCGGCGGTGAGTCGACCGGAGAAGCCCGTTTCAAGACGGTGCAGCAGCTCTACGGCACCTATGCCCTGGGCGGCGACGGAGCCGGGGTCGATTTCGGCAAGTTCTATACCCCGTTCGGCTATGAAGTCGTCGAAGCCAACGGCAACTACAACTATTCCCGCTCGCTGCCGTTCGCCCTGGTCCCCACCTACCATGCCGGGGCACGGATCTACACCCCCGTTCCCGGACTCGCCGGGCTGACGGCAACGTTCTACCTGGTCAACACGATCTTCAACACGGCAAATGCCGGTGTCAAAGATGATAATAAGAAACCCGCGTACATGGGACAGCTCAACTATACGGATCCGAAGGGCAAGTTCACCCTGATCTCCGAACTGGCATTGGGAAAAGATAAATTCTATGGCTCAGAAGGCCCGGACTCGAAGATCACCCTGAACGACACGAACTTCACCTACAACATCAGCTCCAAGCAGATCTTTGGCCTGGATTATGTCTACCGTGAAGTGAAGCCGAACGGCGGTCCGAAAGAGAAGGCCAACGGCTACGCGGTCTATTACCGTCAGGCCCTGACGGCAAAAACGGCGGCCGCTTTCCGTTACTCCGGGTACGAAGACAAGACGGACGGTTTCACGATAATCGGCGACGAGTCTGTTGTGGTAACGCCTCCCGTCACAGTCAAGCCGTATGAGCTGACGGCGACCTACGAGATCAAACCCGCCGCGAACTTCACGACCCGGTTCGAGTATCGGCATGACCACAGCAATGTGGCTTCGTTCTTCGACAAAGACAGCAACCCGACCAAAAAAGATCAGGATACAATCGAGGTCGCTGGAATCTTCACGTTCTAGGGGACTCTTCGATCCCCACGGGCCGAGCCATTTCAGAAATGGCCCGGCCCTTTTTTCGGGTATACTCCGCCCATGTCCGAAGCCCCTTCCCGTGCCGCCCCGCATCTCTGGTCCCCGGACGACCCTCCCGGCCCCGAGCCGCCCGTTCTCCAAGCCAAGCGCAAGCCCCCCTCGAAGATCGTCAAAGCCGGCGAAACCTGCGCGGAGCGAGACCGCTACAGCCCGACCATCAAAGAGCTGCCCGCGGAAGAACGTCCGCGTGAGCGTCTCCACGCCTCCGGGGCTTCTGCGCTGACCACGGCGGAGCTGATTGCCATCCTTATTCGCACGGGCAATGCCCAGCGCAGTGCGGTCTCCCTGGGTGAGTACCTGCTGGCGGAGTTCGGCAGCATCAAAGGGGTCGCGACCGCCTCGCTGGAGCAGCTTGCGAGTGTCAAGGGACTAGGAGAGGCGAAAGCCGCCCAGATCAAAGCCGCCATCGAGTTCGGCAACCGAGTAGCCCTCTTTACGGAAGATGCCCGTCCGGCGATCACCGGCCCGCGCGATGTTGCAAACCTGCTGATGCCGGAGCTGCGCCATCAGAAGAAGGAGCATCTGAAATCACTTCTTCTGGACACGAAAAACAAAGTCCTGGCGATCCGCACCGTTTCCATCGGTGACCTCAGCTCCTCCATCGTGCATCCGCGCGAGGTTTTCAAAGATGCGGTAGTTGCCAGTGCCGCCAGCATCATTGTCGCGCATAACCATCCTTCCGGCGATCCAACGCCCAGTGCCGAGGATGTGACTGTGACGAAACGGCTGATGGCGGCGGGAGAAATCATGGGTATCGATCTGCTCGATCACATCGTGCTGGGTGACGGCGACTTCGTGAGCTTGAAGGAGCGGGGGCTGATTTAAAGGACGGTATTTTCCGCAATTTTCGTCATTCGAGAAAGAATGAGTGGGCGGCGTCCGGGACTCGTCGCATCTGAATACAGTATGGCTTCTAAAGCCTCCAGAAAATATTCGTTTGCCAAATAATTGCGAAAAGTTTCCGCTAGGAAACTCCGAACATCTACTTGGGCCGCTTGTGTTTCCGCGACGATTTCCAAGCGACCATCAAGAATACTCACGACGTCGTCCATATCTCGACTCGTCAAGAAGTTGCCCCTAGTGCCGCTTTGAAAAGCTTCGATTTTGGTGGCGAGAAAACACGGAGCGGTGATCAGCGGAATTTCCAAGTTTTCCGTAAGTGGGAGACGCGTCGCACTTCGCATCGCGGCGACGTACCAGCGGTTACCAAATGCCAAAATCTTCTCGTTCACGGGCATGACATCTATTTTAATACCTTGTTTTATCCACCTGCAAATGACACTGTTTTCTTCCCGAGGCTGAGTAAAGCCATTGTCGCGCAAACGTCCTTCCAGCTGGCTGTATTGAGAGTATGTTGCGACGTCTACAATGACGTCTACATCCTCTGTTGGGCGCACGTCGGGGGCTGCAGGGTCTGTCACCAGCAAAGCCATTGCCACTCCGCCGAGGAACACGAAATTTTCTTCCAGTGGAGCAAGAAGATTGGCGGCCTTGACGAGCATCGCTCGACTACTCTGCTGCACAGCTCTCATTCGGCTTGCAACCTTTTCTTAAGCTCGTGGACTGCGATTTCCACTTCACGAGGTTTCCCGTCCCGAAGTGCATCGATGAGTACCAGCATTTCATAAAGTTTGGGGTTCTTTGCTGCGGCCTGAGGTACGGTTTTATAGAGTGGGGAAAAACTGTATCCACGCAGTGGTCCATTAGGGTCAGGCCAAACCGGTGGATCTGTTTCCGGCTGTAATATCAAGCCCGACAAAGGCGGAGCTGCATAGGAGGTCGGATAGCCGCGAGTCAAGCCGTTTCGATCTGGAGGATAAGCGTATTTAATGCCAAAGACGAGAAATTCTTCTGCCGCTCGCTTCATAGGTTTCTTCGTGTCACTGTGAAGTAATCGTGCTGAACGCAGACGGTTTAAGCCTGAAGAAATCTCTGATGTACTCATACACAGACTTGCTGCAAGAGACCGATTAGATTTCTCAGACTCATCAGTGATAAACATCGCCAAAAGTATAACGACATCTTGCGGCTTGAGGACCATAATCACAGTGTACCACATACATGATCGCTGATCGCGATCAGCGATCATAAATATTCACATATTTTGTAAAAAAACTATTGACTTCTCTTGGTTTGATTGCCATAATAGGTGATGTGACTATGCATCTTTAAACCAATGCTTAACAGTTGACTAAGCTCGACTAGGTAAAGTACAAAACTCTTATGTCTCCTCTACAAACGCCGCGAGCTATTAGCCGCTCGATACTTAATGCGATTATTGCACTCTTCCTCGGCCTGGCGGCTTTGTCAGCCTCGGCTTCCTCGATGGTTACTTCCCTCAGCGTGACGCCTACGGTGGTCGGATACGCGCTGAGTGTGACAGGGACGGTCAGATTGAACGCCCCCGCACAGGCCGGTGGGCTTCCGGTTTCTCTAACAAGCAGCAGCTCGCTGGTGACTGTCCCCGCGACCGTCGTCGTTCCGTCCGGCAAAATAAGCGTCACCTTCCTTGTCCCTACGAGCCATCTCACCGGGCCGGACAGCCGCAGGGTGATCCTGTCCGCCACCGGAGGAGGGGCGAAGCGGATTGCCATACTGGTGGTCATGCACACGGCTTATCCCATCGCACTCTCCTCCGTAGCCGTTGCCGGGCCGAGTGTCGCGGGGGGCAGCCCCACGGGAGGTACGGTGACGCTGACGAATCCGGCTCCGGTCGGCGGCCTCGCCGTCAGCCTGACGAGTGACAGCAGACTGGCTGCGGTTCCTGCGACGGTGCGTGTTCCGGCCGGTGCGGCGACTGCCCCGTTTCCCATCACTACGACCAATTTGACGGCCCCGGGCAGCGCGTCCAGTACAATCTCGGCCTCCCTAGGCGCAGTATCGAAAACCGTCTCACTTTCCATTACCTACACCGCTCCGACTCCCGTGACCGGTGTGTACCGGCTGACGACCCGGGGCCAGCAGGGGATGGCACTGGATGTGCGCGGATTTGGCCTCAGCAATGGGACTCCCGTCCAGATATTCACCGCCGGTCAAACCTGCAGTCAGCAGTGGCTGGTCGAGAAGATGCCCGACGGTTCTTACAAGTTGCATCCCTATTCCGGTGTTAATACCAACCAGGTCCTCGACGACACTAATGGAGCAATTTCCACCGGCAATGTTGTCGCCACGTATCAGGATAACGGCAACGATGCCCAGTGCTGGTATTTTGTGAGCGTCGGCGGCGGATATTATCGTATCGTGCCGAAGAATGCCGGAATCAATTCTAATCAGACGCTCGACATCTTAGGCGGCGAAGGCGCGGCAGCTGGCTCGGCGACGGCGATTTACCCGTACTACGGCGGCAGCAATCAGGTCTTCCGTCTCGACCCGCCGGGACCGGTGCAGCCGACCCCCGGAATCTACCGCCTTTCGACACGCGGCAATCCGGCCCTCTCGCTCGATGTCGCCGGGTTTGGCAACTCCGATAATACGAATATTTTGCTGTATACGGCGAATCATAGCAGCAATCAGCAGTGGCTGGTGCAGACGAGCGGCGGCAACCAGTACAGCGTTGCGGCTTACTCCGCCGCGAACTCGCGGCAAATGCTCGACGACAACGGAGGCGCGACCACCGACGGCACGAATGTCACGACATTCACTGATAATGGGGAATTGGCGCAGCGGTGGTACTTCTCGGAGATTGGCGGCGGTTACTCTCGGATCATACCAGCAAGTGCCGGAGCCGCCTCGGGACAGACCCTCGATGTCCGCAACGGCAACAACGCGAAGCTGGGCGACTCTCTGAACATTTTTGCCTACTACGGCGGTGACAACCAGGTGTTTAAGTTAAGCGATCCCGGCCCTTTCCAGCTTCTGGTCAATCCAAAAAAAGGCATAGGCGGCAAAGAGTGGGCCGGCTACGGCCTGCATAATTCCTGGTACTACACCTGGGGCGCGGATAAACCCAACGACGCCCCTCCCGGCACGGAGTTTGTTCCCATGGAGTGGGGCTACTACGGTGGGGACAGCACCAGCTGGCTCAACGGCCGCGCCGGACAGCCGGGGGTCAAGAACTTCCTGGCATTCAATGAACCGGATCACACGGATCAGGCGAACTTGAGCGTCGCGGCGGCACTGGATGGCTTCCGGTATCTGTCGGATCTGTCCAAGCGCGGCACTCCGGTCAGCAGTCCGGCGTGTGCCGACGATAACGGCCAGTGGTTCACGGATTTCATGGCGGGTGCGGCTTCGCGCGGTTACAAGATGGATTTCGTCGCAGTCCATTGTTATATCCGTGATCCGTATCAGTTCCTGAACTATATCGACAACATGCACAATCGCTACTGGCAGTATCCGCTGTGGATCACTGAGTTTGCCCCGGCGGACTGGTCTGGGACGAACCCGGTCTCAGTGTCTGAAGCGAAGAACTTCATGAAGATAGTCGTCCCGGCACTCAACAGCCGGTGGTATGTTGCACGGTATGCCTGGTACACCGGGTCGGAGCCGGGCGGCGATTGGACCCTCAGCTCAGCGGGTTTGGTTTACTCTGGAGGCGGCCTGAGTGATGTCGGCCTGCTCTATGGCCGGATGTAAGCGTGCCGCCCGAAGGTCATGGCCTGCTCTCTCAGAGGAGCAGGCCATTTTTTGTTCGAATTTGTTGTTCGAATTGGCTATACTATAGCGAGGATACTTCGCAGCTTATGGGTGCCGACCGATTTCAATTTCTGGAGTTTGAGGAGGAAGAGGGATTACCCACGCCGCCGGAATCCGTGGGGAACATACGCGAGTTTCAGGCTGAGCTTCTGGCCGACGGCACGACGCTGGCCCAGGTACGGGTCATTGACCCGCGCAGCTACGATCTTGATGACGAAGATGAAGGGCAAGTCACCCTCTCTTCGATGGCCGGGCAGGTCGGAGCCGCACCGACCCGTCTGCGTGCAGTGGAAGTGTTCGGGGAGCGCGGCGACAAGGCCGGTCAGTTCCACTATCCGACGGGGCTGGCGGTGGACAGCGGCGGGGTGCTTTTCGTTGCCGACACCTACCACCATCGGATCCAGCGGATTACCCCCGGCGGGGGTGTTGCGATCATCGGCAGCCGGGGCAGCGGGCGCGGGCAATTTCAATCGCCCCAGGGGATCGCCACCGATGAGGAAGATGCCTTCTATGTTTTGGAGCAGGGCAGCAGCCGGGTGCAGAAGTTTACCAAAGAGGGAGTTCTCACCCTGACTTTCGGCAAGCCCGGGCGCGGTGAGGGAGAGATGATGGGGCCGACGGCAATCGCAGTCGCTCCGGGCACCGGGCACATTTATGTCGCTGACACTGGGAACAGCCGGGTGCAGCGCTTTGATGCCGCCGGACGGTTCCTGAGCTTTGTCGGCGGCACCTCCGGGTACGAGTCAGGCATCAGCAGTCCGCAGGCACTGGCCGCCGGGGCAGGGGGCAGCCTCGCCATCGCCGATACATTGGAGCAGCGCGTTCTCAGTTTTGATCCCCTAGGCCGTCTGGACCGGCAGATCGGGGGTCGGCCGCACGGCCAGATCCGGCGGCGTACCACCGCACCTGCCGTGAGCTTTTACCAGCCTCGAGCACTGGCTGTCGATGCGTCAGCCCTGCTGTATGTTGCCGACGGCGGCGAGCCGGATTCCCTGACGGGTGAGACCCGTGGCCGGGTGCAGTGCCTGTCACTGCCGGAGGGACGCTTGATCGCGACGATCGACAGGGTGGGCCGCTCCCTGGGCACGTTGGTGCGCCCTGGTGGCCTAGCAATCAGCCCTCCGGTTCAGGCGGCACTGGGGGTCAATACAGGCCGTTCGGGCTTACCGGTGCGCGGTGACTTGTATGTCGCCGATACGATGAACCACCGGATTCTGCGTTTCGCTTGGACCTAATTTATGGAAATTGCTGAATCCATCAAAGCCGAAGCGGGCCGACTGGGATTCTCCCTCTGCGGGATTACCTCCGCGCTGCCTCCGCCCCATCATCGCCACTATGCGCAGTGGCTGGCGGAGGGCAACGCCGGCGAGATGCTGTACCTGCACCGGCAGGAGCCGAAGCGCGGCGATCTCACGCAGGTATTGCCGAATGCCCGCTCCGTGGTCTGCGTCGCCCTGAATTATTCTCCGGATGAAGGCAGGGGAGAGCCGACGGTGCCGGTTGCCCGCTATGCCCGGTTCGACGATTACCATGAAGTTCTCTGGTCTCGCCTGAAGAGCTTACTGGGCTATATTCAAACGCTCGTACCCGGCACCGGCGGTAAAGTCTACTGCGACACCGGCCCGATCACGGAGCGGGACCTGGCTATGCGAGCGGGGCTGGGCTGGATCGGCAAACACACAAATTTGATCTCCCGCCACTTAGGCAACTGGTTCTTTCTGGGCGAGATACTTTTGGATGTTTCTCTGCCCGCCGATACGCCGGAGACGGCCCATTGCGGCACCTGCACGCGCTGCCTTCCTGCCTGCCCGACGGGGGCGATCACGGCACCCTATCAATTGGATGCCCGTCGCTGCATCTCCTACCTGACCATCGAGCTGAAGGGCAGCATCCCCGAAGAGCTGCGTCCGCTGATCGGAACGCGGATTTACGGATGTGATGACTGCCTGGCCGTTTGCCCCTGGAACAAGTTCGCCGTGCGCACGGTCGATCCGGCACTTGCTCCCCGGTCTGATCTGACGGCACCCGATCTGCTGGCATTGCTGACCCTGGATGAAGCTGGATTCCGCGAGAAGTTTCGCTTCAGCCCCATTCGCCGTGCCAAGCGGCGCGGTTTTCTGCGAAATGTCTGCATCGCGTTAGGAAACCTAGGTGATCCTCGCGCCCTGCCTGCGCTGCGGCTTGCCGGCGAGAAGGACCCGGAGCCTCTGATTCGTGAACATGCCTCCTGGGCATTGTCAACAATTCATAATAAAACACACACCGTGTAGGTCTTCGCCAAAAAGATTGTACGATTTCTTACGGGTCTAAAAACAGTTGAAATATCTTCGGCAAACACTTGACAGAGGCCCTAGAAAACCCTATAATTAGGGAAATGATATTGAGCAGTACAATACTGTCAGCATCCAAAAAGCAACCAAAAAAAACTTTTTGATTCTGGTGGTTTTGGTGGTTTTGGCATAAATTATGCAGTAGTGTTGAGTAGCCAGCCTTCGATTTCGGTGTTTTTCCAGGAGATGTGGATTCTACGCCGTCATCTTCCCGCAGTCGTTGAAGAGTGAAAGGCGAGCTAGCTGCTATAACACCGCTCTCAGATACGGAGTCCCGTTCGCGAGACTCCTTCGCAGAAAGATCGGCGACGACAGCTTCTGCCACCATCAGAGCCGGTTTGTCCTTTGAAGTGTTTGCTTTGACGAGCTTCGCGGTTTCAATTCCCGCGATGGCAGCCCCTGTGACTGCTGACAGATTTGATTCGTCCACACTCAAAAAGGATATTCCGCCTTACCAATTTAGCCTGGGTTACACCTTTTTGGCAGCTTGCATCGCTATTGTTGCCACCTAGAGCCAGCACAGATTTCTCAAGCATCCTACGGGTAAACGCTTGGAAACCGCCCCTCTCAACCCATTGGGCGCGTGAGGGGCGGCACTCACACTGAAGGAGTGCCTTTCCGGCTCCTTCCCTCTCGACATCTCAGGATGATCGATATTTTCGTAAAGGAAAACCGTCTTATGAACACTTTCAAGGCAATCACCGGACTCGCGATTGCAGCAGCCACCCTGGCTGCAGGGACTGCACAGGCACAGACGCTGGTAGATCGCTACAGCTTCAACGACACCGGCGCAACAGTTCTTGACTCCGTCGGCGGCCAGAACGGCACCCTGGCCAATGGCGCGACGGAAGCCGGCGGGGCACTCGTCACCACCGGCGCTGGCGGCAGCATAAACACCACGTATGCGGCTCTGCCGAACTCGTATGTTCTGCCGGCCGGTGTCGTCACTTTCATGGACTTCTTCACCCCGGCCGCTGTTCAGTCTAACTTCTCCACAACGTTCAGCTTCGCCACTGACACGAGCAACTACGTCATTGGTACCTCCAACCGTGGCGGTGACGGCAAGCCTGGTGTCGAAGACAAGAAGGGCGGCGCTGTCGGCAGCACAAATCAGCCGGGCGGAGCAAATCAGCCTGGGAAACAGAACCTGTTCGTAATCACATACGATGGCACGAACTCGACTAGCTCCCTGTTCATCAACGGAGTCCTGGATTCGACGAACACCAAAGCCGACACCTCGTTCCCCGGCGGAATCTCCCCGACTACCGGCTTCAATGGCATCGCTGGTGGTGCTCCCTTTGGTGACAACGGCCTGAATGGCACGACCGAAGAGTTCCGCATCTACAGCGGCGCGATCACTGCGGCGCAGGTTCAGAATATCGCCACCCTTGGCCCCAACAGTCTGCCCGGTGCCGTTCCTGAGGCTTCCTCCTCGGTCGCCCTCGGCCTGATGCTGGCACTCGGCGGCCTGGTCGTCATCGCCCGCAAAAAGAGCCTCAAAGCTTAACTAAAGCGTAACTTCTTCCGTCTGAAGAGGTCAACACTTAATTAGTCCTGTAATTAGTCCTGATACTCTTGCCCGGCCACTCGCATGTAGTGGCCGGGCTTTTTCTTGTCTTTCCGCCCTTTATTGACTTACGCCGTCCCTTTCGTTTATAATAGGTCCGAGCTGGTAACAGTCAAAGTAGTCGGCGTTTGCAAACAACGCAGCAAACGTCAAAACAGGAGTGAAACACATGGCGGAAGTGGATTTTAAAGAGCTGGCAGCGCAGCTGCGTGTGGATAGTATCCGGTGTACAACCGCGGCGGCTTCAGGACACCCGACCTCTTCGATGTCGGCGGCGGATCTGATGGCCGTTCTGCTCGGGAAATACCTGCACTACGACTGGAGCAATCCAAAGCATCCGAACAATGACCACTTAATCTTCAGCAAAGGGCATGCTTGCCCGCTGCTATACTCGATGTTCAAAGCGGCGGGTGCCATCACCGACACCGAGCTTCTGACCCTGCGGCAGTTCGGCAGCCGCCTGGAAGGTCACCCGAACCCGCACGTTACCCCCTATACCGATGTCGCCACGGGATCGCTCGGGCAGGGCCTGCCGATTGGGGTCGGCCTGGCACTCGATGGTCAGTATCTTGATAAGCTGCCTTTCAAAGTCTGGGTTCTGCTCGGCGACTCGGAGGTCGCCGAAGGCTCCATCTGGGAGGCGGTCGACAAAGCCTCACATTACAAGCTGAGCAACCTGATCGCCATTCTCGACATGAACCGGCTGGGGCAGCGCGGCGAAACTGACCTCGGCTGGGATAGTGCCGCCTATGCCGCCCGCGCCCGCGCATTCGGCGCCCACGCGATCGAAATCGACGGCTTGGACGTCGAGGCTATCGATCGAGCCTACGCCGAAGCGATCACCGTGACCGGCAAGCCGGTCTGGATCATCGCCAAAACGGAGAAGGGTGCCGGAGTCTCCTTCCTGGCAAACAAAGAGGGCTGGCACGGGAAGGCTTTGAACGCCGAGCAGGCCGCCGAGGCGATCAAGGAGCTGGGCGGCGAGCGGCATATCATCGTGCCGACACTCAAGCCCGAAGACCTGACTCCGGCGGCACCCCCGGAAAGCCAGCCGCTGAAGCTGCCGACTTACGCTCTTGGAACCAAGGAAGCGGTTCGCAAAGCCTACGGTGATGCACTGGTAGCAGTCGGTGCGACTTATCCGCATGTGGTGGTGCTTGACGGCGAAGTCTCCAACTCGACCCACTCCGACGAGTTCGGCAAAGCGTTCCCGGACCGCTTCTTCGAGATGTATATCGCCGAGCAGCAGCTTGTCTCCACCGCCGTGGGATTCGGTGTTCGCGGCAAACGTGCCTTCGCCTCGACATTTGCAGCCTTCTTCAGCCGGGCATTCGACCAGATCCGTATGGCGGCCATTTCGAACGCCACCATCAGCCTCAGCGGCTCTCACGCCGGTGTCTCCATCGGTGAGGACGGACCTTCGCAGATGGCATTGGAAGACATTGCTATGATGCGTGCCGTGTACGGCAGCACGGTGCTTTATCCCAGTGACCCGAACCAGACCGCGTTCCTGGTCAATCTGCTGGTAGACCTGCCCGGCATCTCCTACCTGCGCACGACCCGTGAAAAGACCAACGTTCTCTACAGCCCGGCGGAGACATTTGAGATCGGCGGCTCCAAGCTGGTTAAATACTCCGATGGCGATCAGGTGGCAGTCATCGCGGCGGGAATTACCGTCCATGAGGCCCTGCAGGCATATGAGCGGCTGAGCTCAGACGGCATCAAGATCCGCATCATCGATGCTTATTCCGTCAAGCCCATCGACAAGGAGACCCTGCATCGGGCGGCGTCCGAATGCGGCGGCAAGCTGATTGTCGTCGAAGACCACTGGCCCGAGGGCGGCCTCGGCGATGCCGTTCTGGATGCCTTTCTTGGTGCCGGAGACAAGGTCCCGACCATCGTCAAGCTGGCGGTCGAGCATATGCCCGGTTCCGGTAAGCCCGCCGAGCTGCTGCATGCAGCGAAGATCGACGCCGATGCGATTGTCCAGGCTGTAAAAACACTTCTTTAAGATATTTCTGTAAACACGCTCGTCTCCAAGCCGCTCCTGAATTCTCAGGAGCGGCTTTTTCGTGCCACTTAAGAAATTCGCAAACCCTGCCGAAAATAACAGGAAAGTTCCTAAGACGAAGAGCCACACGAAAGTAATTTATTCCGGTGATAACTCAAAGCAAAATTGATGAGAACAGCTCCGTACCGCGCCCGACGCGGCGGCTCTGGCCCGCCTGGGTCGCTCTGGGCGTGGCTGCGGTCATGTCGCTTCTGGCCGCCGCAGGAATCATTCATCTGCAGCAGCGTGCGGATGCCAGCCGTCAAGTGGAAGTCAATCTGCTGCAAACTCTGCGCCTTGCCTCGCAGGGCCGGATCGCACACCAGCGGAGCGTCGAGTATGGAACGCTGAGTACGAAGGAGAAAAAAGAGTGGCAGGAACTGACCCTTCGGCTGGAACGTACGTTGAACAAGCTGCACAACCAAGAGCCGAACAGCATGGCTCTGATTTATGTTCATCGTGCTTTTGAGCAGTACCGATTGGAAGATGGATTGGAGATGCAGGCACTGGCGGCGCACCATCCGCAGAATGCACGCGCGGTCGAAGCGGCTCAGGGTGCATCAGCGTGGAAGATGTACCGGCAGACTGTCGAAGATTCCGCCGCCGAGTATGACATGGAGGCCGTGCAGGGCGGGAAGCTGATGGATATCGTGACCGGCATCGCTTTCTTTCTGACCATCCTGAGCGTCTCGTGGAGCTTCCGGCGCTTTGGCCAGGACCGTTACACCAGTGCCTACCTGATCAGTGAAAATATGTTTCTGCGGCGTAGTGAGAAACGCTTCCGTTCGCTGGTGCAGAACGCTTCCGAAGTCGTGATGATCCTCGACCGCAACGGAATTGCCCTTTATGTCAGCCCCGTCGTGCGCCGCGTTTGGGGCTGCACTCCCGAGTCACTGCTGACACAACCGGCGGAAGATCTGATCGCCCCGGAGGATGTGGAAGCGGTGCGGCTCGCGTTCCAGCAGTCTTGTGACCGAAGTGGAAAGACATTCTGCGTCGAGGCCCGTGTGCATCAAAAGAATGGCAGCCTGCGCCGCTGCGACCTGGCTATGGTCAATCTGCTGCACGAGCCGGAAGTCTGCGGGATAGTCGTCACCTTCCGCGACATCACGGAGCTGCGTCAGGGCGCGGAGGAGCTGCGGCTGTCGAAAGAGTTGCTGGAGCAGCGGGTGAAGGAGCGTACCGCCGATCTGGCATCGGCCAATGCGGACCTCAAAACGGAGATACGCGAACGGCAGGTGCTGGAAGCGGAGCGTGAACAGCTCCTGCGCGAAGCTTTGGAGCGTGCCGATCTCGACCCACTGACCGGACTGCTCAACCATCGGGCGTTCCACAAACGTTTTCAGGAAGAGGCGGATCGGGCGCAGCGTCAAAGCTCGCCGCTCGGGATCGCCGTGCTGGATTTGGACAACTTCAAGTTCTTCAATGATGCCTACGGACACCTGGTCGGCGACGATGTCCTGCGCGTCGTCTCTGCACTGCTGCAAAAGTGCTGCCGCAGCTATGATACGCTGGCGCGGTTCGGTGGAGATGAGTTTGCCTTCCTCATGCCCGGAACCTCGATGGCGGAAGTGCCGCGCCTGGCGGAGCGGCTGCGGAGTGAGCTGGCTTCGGCGGAGTATTTCCCGCCCGGCAGCACGACGGCGATCCCGCTGAGCTTGTCCATCGGCATCGCGGTCTTTCCCGACGATGAAACAGGCCGTCTGGCGGCCCTGGAGCTTGCTGACTCGCGGCTGCTTCGGGCCAAAACCGGGGCGGATGAGGCGGATCACACCGAACAGTTTCGCAAAGACCTGACTGACTCTGTAGCCGGGTTCTCTATGCTGGACGCCCTCGTGACGGCGGTCAACAACAAGGACCGCTACACGCGCCGCCACTCGGAAGATGTCATGCGCTACTGCATTCAGATTGCGCAGGAGATGGAAATGGACGCGGTTTTGCAGCATGACCTGGCGACCGCCGCCCTGCTGCACGATGTCGGCAAGATCGGCATCCCGGATTTCGTTCTGCGGAAGCCTTCTTCACTCACGGAAGAAGAGATCGAGATCATCAAGCATCATCCGGTGATGGGTGCCGTGATTGTCGCCGCCGTGCCCGGCCTGGAGCGGACACTGGAAGCAGTGCGCCACCACCACGAGCGCTGGGACGGCGGCGGCTATCCCGATGGCCTCGCCGGACTGGACATCCCGCTGTTTGCCCGACTGATGGCTGTTGCCGATTCCTACAGTGCGATGACCACGGACCGCCCGTACCGCAAAGGCCATGTGGAAGCCTCGTCACTTGCCCTGCTGAGTGAGGGTGCCGGGACCCAGTGGGATCCGGCCTGCGTGACGGCGTTCCTCGCGGCCCGCCGCAAGCTGTCCGCCTCCTCCCAGGCCGAAGATCATGCAGAGAGTGTCTTGACGAATTCCAGCACTTTCGAAGCGTGTTCGTCAACTTTGACGCGCGGATAGATTTTCGCGATCAGGCCCTCCCGGTCAATGATGAATGTCATCCGCTCGATACCCATATACGTTTTCCCGTAATTCTTCTTTTCTTTCCAGGCCCCGTAAGCTTCGGAGACCGCGTGGCCGACATCGGCCAGCAGGGGAAAGAGCAGGGCGTGGTTCTCGGCGAATTTGAGGTGGGAGGCCTGGTCATCCGGGCTGATACCCAGAATCACGCTGCCTGCGGCGACGAAGTCGGGCTGCAAGTCTCGAAACGCGCAGGACTCAGCGGTGCAGCCAGGGGTATCGTCCTTCGGATAAAAATACAGGACGACCGAGGACTTGCCCCGATAATCCAAAAGCGAGATCTCGGTTTCCCCCGACCGGGTCACGGCGGGAAGTCGAAACTCGGGCGCGGGTGTCAATGCGGTCAATTCGGCCAAAACTTTGTTCTCCTGTCGGGTATACTTTCGTTCTCGTGTCCCGAGGGACGGAAGGAAATACGCACTTGAAATTGACTTCTTTGATGAAATTGACTTCTCTGAAATTCGTGGCCCCGGTCGCGGCTGCGCTGCTCCTCGCCGGCTGCGGTGGGGGCGGCGGCAACGGTGATACCGGCAGCGGTGGCGGTCCGGGACCTGGAAACCCGCTCTTGGTCTCCGTACTCGAAGCGAACGGCCTGACCGCCACCGTCGCCGAAGACAAAAGCACCGTCGCAGTCGGCGGCACGGTCACCTATACGGTCACGCTTTCCAACAAAACGGCGGCTCCGGTCTCGATCAACATCAGTGCCGATGCCCTGCCTCTGCCGCCCGCCTCGCTAACGGTCCGAAACAGCGGCGGCAGCCCGGTCTACCAGCCGATCCCCGGCTCTCCGCCGCTGAGCAGCCTTTCGCTGGCTCCCGGACAGTCGCTCGTTTCCACGCAGGCCGTCGCGGTCTATAGTCCGGCGGGGACCTACAGTGCCAGTGCGACCTTCTTCGACAGCACCCTCACGACCGCCGGGCCGCTGACCGTCACCGCTCAGTAGCCAAAGACAATCCTGCTTACCCGCGCACGGGCCGCTCCCATTTCGTCTCCGGGACACCCGTGCGGTGGCTGACCAGTCGTGCCAGCACAAACAGGTGATCACTCAGCCGGTTCAAGTACCGCCCGACCTCCGGGTTGATCTCTTCCGCCTGGGTCAGCGTCACCAGATGCCGCTCCGCCCGGCGGCAAATCGCCCGCGCCAGATGCAGATGTGCCCCCGCGACTGAGCCGCCCGGCAGGATAAAGTGCCGCAGCGGCTCCAGCTCCGCCTCAAATCGATCGATCTCCGCCTCCAGCCGCTCCGTTTCGCTCGCCTGAACACGCGGCACGGTCTCGCCCCGCGCCAGCGGGGTCGCAAGGTCCGCGCCGACTTCAAACAGCTCGCCCTGGATCCGCACCAGCACGTCTTTGACTTCCGCGTCGGTGATACCCGTCAGCACCAGTCCCAGAGCCGCATTGCACTCATCCACCGTGCCGTAGGTCTCCACCCGCAGGGCATTCTTCCACACCCGCTGCCCGCCGTACAAGCCGGTCTCTCCGGCATCGCCTTCTTTTGTGTAAATCTTCATGGTAGGGAAAGTATAGACCGGGGAGAGGGGGGAAGTCAACGGGCGGGGCCGTTGTCAGTCTGTACAGGACTATTACGCCCTCTGGCCATCCAGCACAGCTCTTATTATCTCGTCGTTCATCAGAATTGGACACTTGATCCGAATCGCGAGATTGATGGCATCGCTCGGGCGCATATCTATCTCATGCACTTCTTCACCGACGCGCAGGCTGACCAGTGCGTAGAAAGTCTCCTCTTTTAACTCGTTGATATAGACTTCCGTCACCGTTGCTCCTGCCGCCGAAAGACAGGAGAGCATTGCGTCAAAAGTGTAGGGCCGATCTGGCACTTTTCTCTCAAGGCCGAGGGAAATCGCCCACGCTTCACACTGGCCGAGGAACATTGGTATCCGCCGCTTGGATTTATCCTTGAACAGCACAAAGTGACTGACAACGCCATTCTTTTCTTCTGCTGGGCGAGCATAAACCCCGACGACTTCAATCGGCACACGATTTTCTGTCACGACGACCTCCGCACTTGTAAACGAGAAATGATTTACTGAATACCGTGGGGCCTCTCGGAACCCACCCCGCAGCAAGCTGCGACCCTGCCCGAAACGGGAGGGTGAGGAGGGGGGGTAATTATAGGGTTCACTCTTTTTCACCTAACCTCAGATTAGAACAGAAAGCCGTCTGCCTACACCCTCCTCACCCTCCCGTTTCGGGCAGGGTCGCAGCTTGCTGCGGGGTGGGTTCCGAGAGGCCCCACGGTATTCAGTAAATCATTTCTCGTTTACAAGTGCGGAGGTCGTCGTGAC
>JANXNV010000235.1 GCA_025353925.1 Armatimonadota bacterium | reverse complement strand
AAGTCATCCTATAAGCCGGATTCTGTGTTTGTGTGGCCATCTCTCTGGGACCCCGGTTGCCCGGAGCCTCCTGCGGCGCATAGGGGCACGTCGGCACGCGGCATTCCAGGCGAAGCCGCGCACGTCAAGCCGCACCCTCCGGCCTTGCTCCCGATGGGGTTTACCCGGCATCGGCGTCTCCGCCGACCCGGTGCGCTTTTACTTTAAGCCCCGAAGGGCCGCACCATTTCGCCCTTACCGCGCTTCTTTGCAGAAGCACGGCGGTATGTTTCTGTGGCACTTTCCGGCGGGTCGCCCCGCCCGGCCGTTAGCCGGCATCGCTGCCCTGTGGAGTCCGGACTTTCCTCTGACACGCCCCTGGCGGAGCATGCAGCGGCCACCCGGATGACTTCGGGAGTGATTATAGCACATGAGAGTTCTCTAAAGATGCTTGGCAGTTCGTCCGATACTAAGAAGCATGAACCTGCTTGATATTTTCTCGGCACTCATTCTGATCGCAGGCATCGTCCTGGGCCTCGTGCGCGGCTTCGGCAGAACCGCTCTGGATGCCCTGGGCCTCTATGCCGCCCTCTGGGGCGCGGCGATGCTGGCACCGATTCTCGCGGCCCATATTAAGTTTCAGTCGGGGGGGGCGGGTCTCAACGAAAGCTGGGCTTTGACCCTGCTGTTTCTTGTATTCAGCGCAGCGATGCTGACAGCTTCATGGTATGTCAACGGCACGACCCAGTGGAATGCAGGCATGTTTGACAAGCTGCTGGGGCTGGCTGCGGGCACCGCACTCGGCATGATTGTGGCACATACGCTGGTCTCCACTCTCGTCATGGGCGGTGCGGTCAGAGAGGACAGTCAAGTGGCTTCGGCGTCGCTGGGAACAGTCAGCACGGAACTTTACGACTTCCCAACTTATCACTCCGTGATGAACACGATCACGGGTGCCGGCTCGTATCGCCGGGAGCTGCCGAACGTTGGCGGTAAATAGGCGCAAAAACACCCAGGTTTCCGCCGAAACGCTCTATATCTTCGCCAATCCTCAAATTCCTCCTGTTTCACGCTCAAAAAGCTTGACCTTGCTAAACCGAGCGTGTATAATTACTTTACGTGGTCAGAGAATCCTCTTTTAAGAGAGAAAAATCCCCCTCACCCACCGCGTAGAGGATGCCATCATGCAAGGTAACGTTCCCGCCTCTCATCTTCTCAACCTCGGAGTGGACCTTTTCGGTCAAGTACAGCGATTAGTCAGCAACGGAAATATCCGTGCGCTGCGGCTGAAGCTCGGCAATCGTGTCCTGAAAGAGATTCCCGTCGGCCCGCTGACGACAATCGCCACAATGGCACTGGTTCTGCTGGCGATCGTGGTCAGTACGCTCAGCATCGAAGTGGATCACGAGCCGAAGCCCTAGTCTCCGACTCTAAATTCTTTCGTTCACTTTCTTACACTCGCTTTTTTCTCATGCGTATCTTTTTATCTATCCCCAGTGAGGCTCCCCTTGATTAGAACCCAATCCAGCGACTGGAGCGTTCATGACATCTCCGACCGTCTGCGTCAGTCCCAGCTCAAATACGCCGATATGAATGACCGCGAAATCGTCTCCCGCGCCCAGCGCGGTGAGAATGCCGCCGCAGAGTTCATGCTCTACAAATACCGGAATTTGGTCCGCACCAAGGTCAAATCCTACTTCCTGGTGGGAGCCGAAAAAGAGGACCTGCTGCAAGTCGGGCAGATCGGTCTCTGGCAGGCCATTATCGATTTTCGGTCCGACAAAGCCATCTCGTTCCCGGCCTTCGCCAAAGTCTGTATTACACGCCATATCATCACCGCCATCAAGACCGCCACTCGGCAGAAGCAGATGCCGCTGAACCAGTCCCTCTCACTCGAAAGCCCCTCCGAGGACCCCACCACCGATTGGAACCTATCCGATATTCTGCCGAACCTCGACGGTGCCGATCCCGAGGACATGGTTCTTCGCAACGAAGACACAAAGATTCTGCACGAAACCCTCTCCCAGGTACTCTCCGACTTCGAGTGGCATGTCCTCTCAGGCTATCAGCTCGGCAAATCGTACCGCGAGATCTCCGCCGAGCTGCAGTGCAAAACTAAAAGTGTGGACAACGCACTGGCGCGGATCAAGCGCAAAGTCAGCGGCGTGCCCATCGGCAACGCCGATCTCAGCGAGCTGCTCTGATTTTCTTTCGACCTTGCCCGTTCGCCTGTACGTTTCCCGAAAAACCGTGCAGGCGAACGGGCTTTTGTTTGACCCGCAGGGTATAATCCGACCTATGATGACCTTTCAAGACCTTTTATTGACGCTGCAAAAGTTCTGGAGCGACCAGGGCTGCCTGATTCTCCAGCCGTATGACGCTGAAGTGGGTGCGGGCACCAACTCCCCGGCGACCGCACTGCGGTCCGTGGGGCCGGAGCCGTGGAATGTGGCCTACGTGCAGCCGTCTCGCCGCCCTGCGGATGGCCGCTATACCCGTAACCCCCTGCGCGTTCAGCACTACTACCAGTATCAGATCATCATGAAGCCGTCCCCGGAAAATATCGTGGACCTTTATCTTGAGTCGCTCCGTGCCCTGGGAATCCCGCTGGAACAGCATGATATCCGCCTGGTGGAAGACGACTGGGAGTCCGCTGCCCTCGGCGCATCAGGCGTCGGCTGGGAGGTCTGGCTGGACGGGACCGAGATCACGCAGTTCACCTACTTTCAGCAGATGGGCGGCATCCCCTGCGAATCGGTCTCCGCCGAGATCACGTATGGAACCGAGCGTCTGGCAACACTGCTTCAAGGCAAAAACAGCATTTGGGATCTCGAATACGCTCACGGCGTCACCTATGCCGAGACCGAGAGGCAGGCAGAGATGGAGAACTGTATCTACAACTTCGAAGAAGCCGACACGACTATGTTATTTACGCTCTTCGATCTGTACGAAAAAGAGAGCAAGCGTATTCTGGCCTCCCGCCAATTAGTCGCTCCGGCCTTCGATCTGGCCCTGAAGTGCTCGCACTCGTTCAACCTGCTGGATGCTCGCGGAGTGGTTGGGGTCGCCGAACGGGCCGCGTATATCAACCGCATCCGCACCCTCGCCCGTGCCTGCTGTCTGGGGTATCAGAAGCAGAGAGAAGAGCTTGGGCATCCGCTGCTGGCTGGAAAGTAGCTTCGGCGACGCCTATGAAAGACTCACGCGTCGGTTTTCTCTACGACCCACTCGTTCTGGAACATCAGCCGCCGGAGGGCCACCCGGAACGTCCGGCTCGGGTACGCGAGATTTACGCCCACCTGGAACATTCCGGCATCCTAAAACGGCTTACGCAGCTGCCGGTCACACCCGCAACACGCGAACAATTGGAACGCATCCACACACCCACCTATCTTGACCGCGTCGAACGGGTCATCGCTCGTGGCGGTGGTCTCCTGGATGCCGGAGACACCGTGGCCTCGCCAGGATCCTGGGCGGCGGTGACAACGGCGGCGGGCGCGTCCCTCGGGGCGGTCGATGCTGTCCTGAGCGGCGGCCTGGATGCAGCGTTTGCCCTGGTGCGCCCACCCGGCCACCATGCCCCGCCGGACTCGGCCATGGGCTTCTGCATCCTTAACAATGCCGCCATCGCCGCCGCACATGCCCTCGCACAGTACAATCTCTCGCGGGTCCTGCTGGTGGATTTCGATGTCCACCACGGCAATGGAATTCAGGACGCGTTTGATGACTCCCCTCACGTGCTGTATTTCTCCACTCATCAGTCCCCGGCGTATCCGTTTACGGGTGCAGTTGACGAAACGGGAGTCGGAGCAGGTTTGGGCTATACCGTAAACGTGCCGCTGCCGCCCGATGTGGGCGACACCGGGTTTTTAGAAGCTTTCGAGACAGTATTGCGCCCGCTGGCGCGGCGGTTCCAGCCGGAGATGGTGATCGTTTCGGCGGGATACGATGCCCACTGGCGAAACAGCCGTTATGTCGCAGGCATCCGGGAGCGGGTAACGGTTCGCGGCCTCAGTGCCCTTGCGGCGTTCTTATTGGAAATCTCAAATACGTATTGCCCCGGGCGGCTAGTGGGAATTTTGGAAGGCGGCTACGATCTGGATTCGCTGGCATGGGGAGTTCTAGGCACGCTCCAAGTCTGGCTTGGCGATACCGACATAGAAGATCCTCTTGGGCCGCCCCCCACCCCGGCGCGGGAGCCAAATATTACTCCCCTGCTCGCTGAGATCAAGCGCGTGCATGGCCTTTAGAAGGACGTTTGGGAGAGCGTTTCGACATCAGCACCGGCCCGCTTTCGAGGTCATGGATTGGTTTGGGTGCAAAAGCTGTTGGCGGCTTGCTGAAAAGCACCAGCGCATGGGGGATCGGGCGGCTGGGGATGCCGGGGGATGTATGCCCGGTGACAAGTATTTTCTGGCCGAAGACCAGTGAGGTGCTGAAGCCCGAATCCAGCAGCACCGCCTCCTGTACTCCCTGCTCCGCCAAGGCGCGGGCCAAATTGACGGAGGGCGTGACGTAAGTCGTCGCCCCAAGGCCTAGTCTCCCGTCCGGCAGCAGGCAGAAGAAGGCGCGGCGGCGCGGGTCTTCGGCATCATGGACATGGTAGCTCTCGATGCGGGCACGGTCGGCGGCGACCCCGCCGTGGACCAGCCAGACACCGCCGAGGAAGACATCGGTCAGCCCCGGCAGGCGGGCGGCGAGAGATTTCTGGGTCCGCATCTTTTGCGGATTATAAGGCAGAACGCGTGTCCGGCCCGGAGCCAGCAGCACCAGCGGGCGCCCAGTGAGCGAAGCGGCATTATCCGCCTGGTTGAAGACAGCCCGGGCCTCGTCACCGCAAAGGGACGGGCCGATCAAAACGTTGTCCGTACCCTGCACCGAGGCATCCGCGAAGAATGTCCCATTCACCCCCGCCTGTGCCCCCGCCTGCTGAACTAATGTGTTGACCCCGCAGCGCAGAGCCGACCGGCGCGTTTGGGCGACTCCTCCCTCGATGATGATAAAGGGCACCCCAGCTTTGCGCGAGGTCACGACCGAAAGCGGCGACTGCGGATTGCGCAGATCGGCGGCGGCACGGGCTTCTTCCAAACTCAAGGCCGAGAGGGGAACAGCGGCGCGGATCAATTGACTGTGCGGCCTGTTGCGGTGGGGAGGCATGAAAAAAGCGACTGCAAATGCAGCCGCCCCGGACCAAACACCCAACGCCGCCAGCCCGAGGGCCAGCCGCTTCCGCTTGATCGAGTTGGTACAACGCTGGATCATTGAGATCAGTATAACATGGCGGAACGGGGTTTGTCAAACGTGGGCAAACCTTGACATCCCTCCGCCCGTGCTGTATACTTACGGTAAAGTCACGCGCGGGACCTCTCCCGCGCGATTTGGCATTTCTATTTCAGTCGAGTGGAAAGCGTTTTTGAAGCATTTGTCTTCGCGGAGGAAGAGTTGAAGCAGGAAAAAATCTGGGCCTTGATCATTTTGGTCCTGACCGTGTTCGCGGTATTAATCGTCACCGACCGCACCATCAAAGTGGCCGGTACCACAATTCTAGGGCGTCATCCGGCCAAATATGGCCTGGATATCAAAGGCGGCCTTCGCGCCGTCCTTCAGGCCCGCCCGGATAAGGCTCCGGGAGTCAAGTACGACGAAGAGACCATCAAGCGGATTCTCGAAGGCCGCATCAACAGCTTTGGAGTCGGCGAAGCCTCAGTACAGTCTCGCCCGCAGCAGAAGCAGTTTATCATCGAGCTGCCCGATGCCAAGAACAAAGACGAAATCCTGAAGCAGCTCGGCACGACCGCGCAGATGACGTTTTACTACTTTAAAGACGTCGCCGCAACACCCTCAGACAACAAGCCGGTCCGCATGTCGGAAGTGCTCGATCCGGTGAGCAAGCAGCGAAAGCCCGTTTTCTTCGACCAGCGCACCCAGCAGTCGTTCCGGGATGGCTCACAGATTAAGTCTGAGTTCAACACTCTGCTAACCGCTGGAGCGACCCAGCGAAACGGGGCGAACGCGTTTGTCGTTCCCTCCCCTCTCGCCGGAGAACCGGCAATCGGAACCGTCCACTTTACGCTCGACCAGCAGAAAAGGGCATCCGATCTCAACCATGAGCTGACAGTCTGGCAGGCCTTTCTGGCAAGCTGCCCGGTTATTCTCTATGGTTCAGACATTCTGCCGAAATCGACAGCACAGTTAGTGCCGCCACAGTCCATTCCCGGTGTTTCGCAGGCTTTTAACGAAAAGGGAACCAAGGCATTCGCGCAATTTACGACTCAGCACACCGGCGAGCTGAACGGCATCGTTTTGGACGACGCCGTCATCTCCGCTCCAGTTATTAACGAACCGATTCTGAACGGGGAAGCAGTGATCAGCGGCGGCTTCGCCAATCTGTCCGAAGCGCAGAGCCTGGCGAACCTGCTGAATGCCGGTGCTTTGCCGGTTCCCCTCGAGCAAGTTCAGGTGCAGAGCGTTGAAGCCAGCCTCGGAGACGGGGCCGTACATGCCAGCTTGATTGCGGGCGGCGTGGGCCTCGCGCTGGTCCTGCTGTTTATGCTGATTTATTACCGCCTGCCGGGCCTTGTGGCCGATGTGGCCTTGCTGATTTATGCCGTCTTCACGCTGGCGATCTTCAAAGGAGCTTTAAACTGGCTCTTTCCCGGCCTGGTCGTCACACTGACACTGCCGGGCATCGCAGGCTTTATTCTCTCCATCGGGATGGCGGTGGACGCTAACATCCTGATTTTTGAGCGTTTGAAGGAAGAGCTGCGGGCCGGGAAAGCACTGCGCCCTGCCATTGATGCGGCGTTCAAACGGGCGTTCACCGCGATCCGCGACTCGAATATCTGTACCTGTATTACCTGCATCGTGCTTCTGTCCCTGGGCACGGCGAGTGTGCGCGGCTTTGCCCTGACGCTGCTCATCGGCGTACTGGTCTCCCTCTTCTCGGCGATCACCATCACGCGGACACTGCTGTACCTGCTCGTTGATGCAGGGATAGGCAACAACGTCGCACTCTTCGGCCTGAACGTCCGCGCCCTGCGCGGCTCGGGTAACCCGATCGGCGATGCGCCGGTCTCCACCGGCCCGAACATCATTGGCCGCCGCAAGTTCTTCTACACCCTGAGCCTCGCGATTATCGTTCCCGGTTTGGTGTTCTGGGCGATGGGCGGCCTCAAGCGCAGTATCGAGTTCACGGGCGGCACGCAGATACAGGTCAAGTACCCCACCCGCGTGACCTCGGCGGGTGTTCAGAAGTCTCTGACGGCGGCGGGCTTCGCGCATGACACCATACAGATCGCCGACGAAGGCCGAACAGCGATTGTCAGCGTCCCGGATGCAAGTGCGGCGAGCAGCAAGTTCCAGAACCCCATTTACCAGCGATTGACGACGGCTCTGAACACACTCGGCGTCGCGACTGAGGAGCAGTTCGGCAATGTTGGCGGGGTCATCTCGGCGGAGCTGACACGGAACGCCATCGAAGCGGTGATTATCGCTTCTTTGCTGATTATTCTGTACCTGGCACTGGTCTTCGGCATCGGCGACTTCGTGGCCGGGCTGCGGCTGGGAACATCAGCGATTGTCGCACTCCTGCATGATATTCTGGTCCTGATCGGCGTCTTCGCGATCTTCGGCTACTTCCTGGGCTGGGAGATCGACAGCCTCTTCGTGACCGCCCTGCTGACCGTGATCGGCTTCTCCGTGCATGATACGGTGGTGATCTTTGACCGTGTGCGGGAGAACCTGCGGCATAAAGGACGCGGCGAGAACTTCGAGTCGCTGGTCAACCGCAGCATCGGGCAGACGCTGGCCCGGTCGATCAACACGTCTTTGACAGTCGTGATGACCCTGCTGGCCCTGGTCATCCTAGGCGGCCAGACGACCCGCCTGCTGAATGTCGCGCTCTTAATTGGTATTGTCAGCGGGACATACTCGTCGATCTTCAACGCCGCCTCGATCCTGGTGGACTGGGAAAACTGGCTGGCCAAACGCCGCGCGTCGACCCCAGTTCTGGCGACGGCTGGGGTCGGCGGAGGTGATGGCGGATACCCGCCCTCGAACGGCGGCAGCGTGCGCCCTGCGCAAACGACGACCACCGCGGTTCCGCGCCCCCCTGCCTCGCCCGGCGAGATTCAGATTTCGGCGGTGCGGGCGAAGAAGAAACGTCCGGCGAAGCGGTTTTAATTACCTCACCCCGCCACGGACGGCGACCCTCTCCTTCGGAAAGGAGAGGGTTAGGAAGTTAGGAGAAAAGGGCGTAGCAAGCAGCGCACCCTACGTCTCGTCCAAATCCTGCTCCAATCTTCACCCTCTCCTTTCCGAAGGAGAGGGTCGCCGTCCGTGGCGGGGTGAGGTTCTTTATCATGGTGAATCAATATGGATAAAATAGTAATCAATTGGGACACGGAAGGCAACACGTTAAATGTTTGGTTTGACGACCCCCATAAGGAGCACAGTTGTCAGGAGACGGGGGACGAGATAGTTCTGTCGAAAGATATTGACGGTCGCGTGATAGGGTTTGAGAAGTTGAACTTCTGCGTCTCACAAGAGCAGCAAACGAGCAGAAGACTTCCAGTGGAAGTCATGGTCGCTTGATATGCAGACACTCTGGACCGAGCCGGAGCGCAATCAGAAGGCTGAGGAGATACTGATGCGCGAGCTGCGCATCCATCCGCTGACGGCTCGCCTGCTCTGCAACCGGGGTCTGACTGACCCGGTGGAAGCAGATGCGTTTTTGCGGCCCGATCTGAATCAGCTTCACGATCCTTTTGGCCTGCCGGATATGGACAAGGCGGCGCATCGGATCCAGGCCGCACTGGCGAGCGGCGAGACGATCTTTATCCATGGAGATTATGATGTCGATGGGGTGACGTCGACGGCTCTCTATGTCCGGGCATTGACTGCCCTGGGTGCGAAGCTGGTCTACCGGATTCCCCATCGCCGGAACGACGGCTACGACATCAAGATTCCGGCAATCGAGTGGGCCAAAGAGCAGGGTGCGACTTTGGTTATCACTTCAGACTGCGGCATTCAGGCACGGGAGGCAGTGACACACGCCAACAATCTCGGGCTGACCGTGATTATTACCGACCACCATGAGCCGGGAGAGATACTACCGGCGGCATTCGCTATCGTCAACCCGCACCGGCATGATTCGACCTATCCCTTTCCACAGCTGGCCGGAGTCGGCGTCGCGTTCAAAACCATGCAGGCAGTGGTCCGACTGGTGGAGCCGACACACGAAAACGCATACATTCAGAAGTTTCTCGATCTGGTCGCCTGCGGAACGGTCGCCGATGTCATGCCGCTGCTGGGAGAAAACCGCGTTTTCGCCTACTTCGGCCTGAAGCAGCTGGCGACGACCCGCAAAGTCGGCCTCCGCGCACTGCTGGCCGGAGCTGGAATTGATACCAGTAAGCCGCTTTCCGCCGAGTCAGTGGGCTTTGGGATCGGGCCGCGTATCAACGCGGTCGGACGGCTCGACGATGCCGCTCTGGCATTGGACCTGATGCTGACCGGGGACCCGGAAGAAGCGCAAATGCTGGTCGAGAAGATGAATGCGTTTAATGTCGAGCGGCAGGTGACGCAGAAGCGCATCCTCGAGGAAGCGAAGAAGATCGTCGAAAGCCGCGATCTGGACCTGACCCGGATACTGGTCGTGGCATCGCCAGGCTGGAATGCGGGCGTCGTCGGCATCGTGGCGGGCAAGCTGGTCGATGCCTACTACCGACCGGCGATTGTCATCGGAGTCAGCGACGATGAAACGCGCGGCAAAGGCTCGGCCCGCTCCATTCCGGGTTTCGATATGTTCGAGGGAATGCAGCTCTGCCGGGAGCTGCTGGAAAGCTGCGGCGGGCATGAGATGGCGGCGGGGCTGTCGCTGACGATGAAAAACTTAGACGCGTTTGAAGCTAAAATTAACGCTCATGCCCACGCGACGATGACCGAGGCCGACTTCGTGCCGCGCCTGAGGCACGATGGTTTAATTGAGCCGGGCGATCTGTCACTGTCACTGCTGGAAGAATGGGCACGGTTTGCGCCTTTCGGGCAGGGAAATCCAGAGCCGCGTTTCGCATCCCAGAGCCTGCTGATCTGCGAGGCCAAGCGGATGGGCAAAGATATGTCGCACTTGAAGCTGCGTGTCCGGGCCACCGCCATGGATCCTACCGACTGCGTGGCCTGGGGCCAGGGCGACTGGGTGGAACGGGCCGGGCCGGGTGACACACTCGAAGCGGTCTATACGCCGCAGGTCAACGAATGGAACGGCCGCCGCCTCCTTCAGCTGAATATCAAAGATCTTCGCAAGCCGCTGCTTTCGACACTTCTGCCCTGAGGAAAGGGGAACGACCCACGATGCCGAACAGAATCCGGCAGCGACTTTTCCAATTGACGCTGATACCAGCTTTAATGATTTCACTTCTCGTGCCCGCTCTCGCACGCGGACCGGTGCTGCACTGGGAGAAGATCCATGTCGCGCATGCAGAGGCGACGACGGTCTTTAAGCGTCTTGGGCTGACGCACAGCACGAAGAACGGCTATACGCGGGACGGAAAAAAAGGCGTTGCCGACCCGAATTTCCCGCCTGGCCTGACGGATGTCGTGCCGAACGACGCCGAGCACCTCCTGCTGGCTCGGGGGACCGACGGCGGTTTGTCGCTCTTCCGTACCCGTGTCGCTGCCGCCGATGCGGCTGTTCTCCCGCTGCACTTGAGAGCGGAGCTTTCGGGCCGTGAAGGTGCTCGAGAGGTGCCCCTCGGAACGACGGAGAAAGAGGCTGTTACAGACGGAATTCCCATAGTCATCCGCTTAGGTGACGATGAAAGCCTGCGCGTCTACCAGATCATGACTCGCCTGAATGCTGATGGGACCCGATGGGTTTCCTGCCGTATCAGTCTGCCGCTGCCGCAAAGTCCATCCGTCTCAGCCGAGTCCGACGTTTCCCCATCCGTGTTCGTCCCAAGCCAGATTTGGACCGATCCGATCAGCCGCAAAATCAAGCCGGGCGAAACTGCCGTGTTCGATGATCAAGCTGCCTTCCGTCAATCATCTTCGAAGCGGCTTGGGCGGGCTGAAGTCGATACGACTGGCGATTTCCTATTGCGGATCACCCTGGCTCCAATGGCCGATGCGCCTCTCGCGAAAGTGCCGCTGCCGACGACCCTGCCCATCATACCACCGAATTGAAGGCCCGAGACACCTATGCTTCCCACTTTTTTGCCCTTCCTTGCCTCCCCGGAAACGGGCGGGCCGCTCACCCTCACCGTACGCCGCCGTGAAGGAGAGGAAATTATCGAGGGCAGCCTGTGCGACGATGCCGGGCAAAGCTATCCTATTGAACAGGGTATTCCCCGGCTGCTGCCACGCGAAATGCGCGATGCCCAAATCTCCGAGATCGCGGCACGAGATGCCCAGGTGGTAGAGTACGACAAGATGGCATTTCTAAACTGGTTCGGCAAAGTGGAAATTCCGCTGACACGCCGTGCTCTTGGAGCTTTACCAACAGACAAGCTTTTGGAGGCAGGCTGCGGCACAGGGCGGATGAGTCGGATACTCGCCGGGGGGGTTCAAGAGATGGCGGCCATTGATTTTTCTTTCGAGTCGCTGCGGGTCGTGCAGAAGAAACTGCGAAACGCCGGAATAACGAATGTCCATCTCGCCCAGGCGGATTTGTGTTGTCTGCCGTTTGCAAGCAGCGCGTTTGACCGCGTCGTCTCCTGTCAGGTACTCGAACACGTGCCTGGCCCAGAGGCGCGTGCCGCTGCCGTCGCCAGCTTGGCACGTGTTCTCAAGCCTTCAGGAACGCTGGCATTGTCGGCGTACAAGCACTCACTGATGACGCGGGCATTCGGCGAAAAAGAAGGGATGCACGATGGCGGCATCCCCTTCTTCCGGTTTACCAAATCCGAGCTGCGCGAAACGCTCGGGGCTGGCTTCAAAGTGCATAGCGTGACCGGGGCACTGGTTTATCTTTACCTGGCCCAGTGTACGCGCAGCTAAGGGACATTGATAAGGTACCCGGTGAGGGTCACATAAATCGCAGGCGTGGCGTTCCCCGTAGTCTGAACAAAAGCGTTTATATTTTCACCTGCCTCCCCATATATCAAGATTTTTTGTGAGAACGCGGAGTACGGGGCGGTCGTGGGCAGCAGATCGTATTCGAAGAAGTTCGAGCCTCCACTTCCTGAATACAGGGTAATGGAGTGGCTCAGCGTATCATTGAAAACGTTGGAAAACGAATTGATGGCCTCAATGACCAGTCGTTTCCCAGCAGGAACCGTATAGATGACATGATTGGTGCCGTTTGTGTCGAATACTTCTTTGATTTGGACAGGCTGCCTCGACGGGCTGTCGACAGTAGTAATAGACAGCGGAACATTTGAGACCACTACAGGGACCGGGCCTCCGGCAGTGTGAGCCGGGCGTGAAGCGGCTAGTCCAATTCCTGTGAGCAGACCTAACACAATCAGTGTGCCAGCGAGCTTAGTGCGGACTGTCAGAGGTGCGCCCGGCAGCGGGGCAGTGCGAATTCGTGCTTTTTTCATGTGTTTTCCCTTTTTGGTTTTTCCAGAGCATCGAGGTTATCTCTGCAGTGTCCTAGGGCGGAAATATGACTGCAGTGGATTACCGTATATTTGCTGAGTGCATAAATCATGCCAAAGCGAAAAAGGGCAGATTCTTACCGCCCTGCCGCGAGTGTCACTTCCAGATCCCGAAGCCCACCGGGGCGGAAGACGACCAGCAGCGTCGTGAGCAGCGAGATGACGGCACAAATCACAATGGTCGAGGGTGCGCCGATGAATTTAGCGAGCCAGCCCGCAAAAAGCGAGCCGAAGGGGATGGTCCCGATAAACATCAGCGTATAAATGCTCATTACGCGTCCCCGCAGGTGATCGGGGACATGCAGCTGCATGAGGGTATTGCTGGTCGCGAAACACAGCACGAAGCCGTACGAAACCACGGCCATTATCGCGTAAGCCAGCCAGAGCGAACGGGTCAGGCCGAAGACGATCAGCAGCAACGTCGCCAGCAGGCTGCCCGTGATCAGCATGCCCCGCTGCCGGGACGCATTTCCCAGCAGTGCTACGGTCAGTGCCCCGCCCAAAGCCCCCACCCCGCGTACTGTTTCCATAAACCCAAAGGACTTTACCTGCATGGCGTCAGTCGCATGCGGCAGCAGCGTGTAGCGCACGAAGACTGGAATGAGCACGTTGAACGAGAACGCGAAAACGCCGAATGAGCCGACGAGAATCACCAGATTTCGCACGGTCGGCGTATTCTTGACGTACTCGAACCCCTCCCGCGTACTTGTCCAAACACCGCGCAGCGTGTTGTCCGCTTTTTGCGGATTGCCTTCAGCGGAACGCGGCGTCAGGCGGATCAGCAACAGGCTGATAATCACGGCGAGCGAGAGAAACGCATTTCCGAGAAATGCCGCCCCGATCGAGACCTGCGCTGCCAGCAGCAAACCAGCCACGGCGGGGCCAAGTGCCCGGGCAGCGTTGAAGATGCTGGAGTTTAAGGCGACGGCACTGGGCAGATCCTCTTTGCCGACAATCTCCGCCACGAACGATTGCCGGGTCGGCATATCGAAAGCGGCAAAGAGACCGGACAGCACGGAAAAGAACAGAACATGCCAGATTTTGACGACCCCCTCGGTCGCCAGTAGGCCAAGCCCAAGGGCGGACAAAATCAGGCCCGACTGTGTCACAAGCAGCATTTTGCGCTTGTCCACGCGATCCGCAACGACCCCGGCCAGCAGCGTGAACAAAAAGATCGGCAGCCCACCGGCGAAGTTGACCCAGCCGGAGAAGAAGTTCGCATCCGCTTCCACCTTCGGCGTATGAGAGCCGAGCGGGTCCACCAGCAGCAGGATCAGCCATCCCTGCGCCAAAGTCTGCGCCCAGGTGCCGATCAATGAGATCAGCTGTCCGGTCCAAAACAGGCGAAAATTGCGATTCCCGAGTGCCCGGAATGCGCCGGGCTTGCGTGTTGTCATTTTGGTATCTTGCATAAGAGACTCAATCGCACAGGCTCCCTTTATTTCTTGTCCGATTTTACCGATATTAAACTAGCGGATACCAGGGTACACTCAGTGTCAGCATAATTACCACAAGGGCTGTGGCATCTTTTAGCGATGGCTCCTGCGGGGCGCCAAGTAAGTGAAGTACTGATGCAGCAGACACATAAGCAATTCCACGTCTTTCCCACGGGTTCCCCCCCAGACACATTTCTTTCTTGACGCCATTGTCAACACGGTCGACGCTCTCGTCGTAGTGCTGGACAGCAACGGACATATTGTCCTCTTTAACCATGCCTGCGAGGCGGCGACCGGATATGGCTTTGGCGAAGTTTAGGGCAAACCCTTTTGGAAACTTTTTACGTTCCAGAAGAACAGTGCTGCTTTGAGTCACACTTGAAAGTCGACGACAGCTCGCGTGTTCCTATTAAACGCGAGAATATTTGGGTCACGAAAAGCGGCGGGCAGGAACTGATCGCTTGGTCGAACACGATTCTTCGGGACGAGGTAGGTCAAATGACGTTTGTCGTCGCCACCGGCCTCGTTATTACGGAGCGTACGCGCACGGAAGAGGCACTGTAGGCAGCGGAACAGAACTACCGCAGCATGTTCGAGAATGCACTGGATGAAGTCTTCCAGACCACCCGCGCCGGGCATTACTTGCGTGCCAACACGGCACTTGCCCAAATCTACGGCTATGCGTCCTCGACAGAGCTGATCGCGGACCTGCAGGATATCAAACAGCAGCTGTACGTGGACCCGCGCCGCCGCGCGGAATTCGTTCGCCTGATGCGGCTTCAGGGAAAAGTCACCGGCTTTGAAGCGCAGATCTACCGAAGAAACGGCGAGATTATCTGGATTACCGAAGATGCCCGCGCCGTGTATGACTCCGATAGTCAGCTGCGTTATTACGAGGGCCGTGTCCAAGACATCTCTGAGCGCAAGGCGTTGGAAACGGAAAAAGAGCAGCTCCTTGCTGACGCTCTCGAGCGTGCCGACCATGATCCACTGACCGGCCTGTTCCATCACCGCGCTTTTTATAAACGCTATCAGGAAGAGGCCGCGCGTGCTATCCGTGAAGGCACTCCGCTGGCCGTCGCCGTGATGGACCTGGATAATTTCAAGTTTTTCAACGATGCCTACGGCCATGCTGTTAGCGATGACGTGCTGCGCCGGGTCGCGGAGACGCTCCTGAACGGCTGCCGCCCCTACGACACGCTGGCACGTTTCGGAGGCGACGAGTTCGCCCTGATCATGCCGAACACGACATTGGGAGCCGCGACGGCCTTGACGGCGCGGCTTCGAAAGACCCTTGCCGCAACCGGATACCGAGCGGCGGACATGGAAGGTGTCATTCCGCTGACGTTGTCCGCCGGTCTCGCCGTGTTTCCCGAGGAGGGCGAGGAGAGGCAAAGTGTTCTGGAAACCGCAGACGTTCGCTTAATGCAGACCAAGACCGGCGGAAGTGACGATGACTCCATCGAAAGCCTGCGTGCGCTCCTCCTGCACTCACACCAGGGCTTTCCGATGCCGGACGCCCTGGTCACGGCAGTCGACGACAAGGACCGCTATACGCGCCGCCATTCCGAAGATGTCATGCGCTGTACCCCCTGAATTGCGGGTGAGCTGAACCTGGACAAACACGTGCAGCGTACACTCCAGGTCGCCATCCTCCTGCATGATGTCGGTAAGATCGGTGTCCCGGACTGCATTCTCCGCAAGCCCGGCCCACTCACTACGGAGGAGATGGAGGCCATACGCCAGCACCCCATGATGGGTGCCGTGATTGTCGGGGCCGTTCCCGGCTTCGAAGAGACACTTGAGGCGATTCGTCACCATCATGAGCAATGGGATGGCGGTGGGTATCCGTTCGGATTAGCCGGCTGCGAGGTGCCTCTTACGGCGCGGATTATGGCCGTAGCGGATGCCTACAGTGCCATGGCCATGGACCGGCCCTACCGTCAAGGAAAACAGCCGGAAGACGCCTTAGCCATTCTCTTGCACGGCATAGGCAGCCAATGGGACCCGGAGTGCGTCGCTGCACTCCAGCGGGCCTTCGCGATACTCGCCGGCGAAACGAACCGGGACGAAGCCGCGCACGCTGTTAATTAGCCACACGCTGTCGGCGGCCTTAATATCTGCGCGGCGCAGAATACGCTCGCAGATCTTCCCCTCCGCTAGGAGTTCGGCTCGCAGGACACCTCCCAGGAGGCCGCATTCCCGAGGAGGCGTCCAGAGACGGCTGCCAAGATCTATCACCAGGTTCCCGATCGTAAATTCGGTCAGCTCCCCCAATTCGTTCCAGAGCAGGACGTCAAACGCTTCCGGGTGCGCCTGCCGGTGCACCTCATAGACGGCCCGGTGCGTCGTTTTATGGCAAAGGAATGGGTCGCTGCGGCGCACCGGAGTGGTCGCTACGGCAGCCAACTGTGGAGCGTCCGGCAGCGGCAGCAGGAAAGAAGCCTCCACGTGCGGAGTTCTGCCGGGTGACACCAAAAGGCGGACACGCCGCCTGGCGTCGTCAAAGTGCGCAGCGGCAGCATCCAGTGCATTTTCTAGGACAGACCGCTCGACCGGCCTCCCAAAATACTCCGCAGAAGAGAGGAGGCGGGCCAGATGCCTTTCGCGCAAAATGTAGTCCCCATTTTCCCAAAGCAGGGTTTCCAGCAGCGCGAACTCCGGCACCTCAGCAGCAAGAATGGCCGCTTTGGAGAGTGCTTCGTCATACTCGCTCTCTGCCGCCGAGTCCCAGACAATCCCGCCGCCAACTCCGTAGCGCAGAGTTTCGCTTTCCGTGTCTAAAATAGCCGTTCGAATGGCGACATTGAAGATAGCTTCGCCCGAGGGAGTCACGACGCCGACCGCGCCGCAGTAGGGACCGCGCGGGGACGTTTCCAGGGCAGCAATTCGCTTCATGGCACTGACTTTTGGGGCACCTGTCACGGAGCCGCAGGGAAAGAGTGCTCCGAAGATCTCCGCCAGCCCAATCTGCGGCGGTATTTGCGCCTCGACGGTCGAAGTCATCTGCCAAAGGGTTGGGTACTGCTCGATCTCGAAAAGCTTCGGCACCTGCACCGATCCGGTAACGGCGATCCGGCCCAGGTCACTGCGCAGCAGGTCGACGATCATCAAATTCTCCGCCCGGTCCTTCTCGGCACTCGCCAGCTCGGCGGCAACGACTTCGTCCTCTTCGCACCAGCGGCCACGCAGGCGCGTGCCCTTCATCGGTTTGGTTTCGAGATGCGGTCCCACCCGATGAAAAAATAGTTCCGGCGAGGCTGAGAGAATCTGGTGGCGGCCCAGGCTCAGAAACGCGCTGTATTTCGCTCCGGAGGCCTGCACCAGTCGTCGGTATAGACCCAGCCCGTCTCCTCCGGACCACGGCGCTGACAGTCGAAATGTATGATTGACCTGGTAAAACTCGCCCGCTGCGATGCCCTCGCGGATCGAACAGATTGCCTTCTGGTATTCGCCGATGTCCGTATCAGGATGCAGGCTCTCGACCGGGCCGACAACGCTCTGCTCCGCTTGAGGCAATTCTTGAGGCTTGCTGAACAGACCAAACCAGAGCAGAGGCAAACCGGCCAGTGGCGGCTGGACTCTGAGTGCCGAGTCAAACGCTGGGGCCGCTTCATACGCGACAAAACCTGCGGCATACAACCCGGCTTCCGTGGCTCCCTGTACGCGGCGCAGTGCCGGAACAACCTCGGCGATGGTTTCGGCAGTAATCACTTCCGTCGGCTGCGAAAAGCAGTAAGGCTGCGGGAAATCGAAAATCAGAAACGGCGCGGTCATCTACGAATCTCTCTCTAAAGGGACGCAGGAAAAGTCCCGCTCCCGCAAACTGTTCAGAATGAGCGGCACTGCATCGACCGTCGCACGATTATCCGGCCCATCGTGCAGCAGCAGGATTGCCCCCGGCCTGAGTTTTTGCAGGACACGCCGGGCAATACTTTCCGGGTCTGCGTCAGCGTAGTCCCGTGAGTCATCGCTCCAGGCGACCAGTGTCATCCCCTCCGCCCAGGCGAACCAGAGAGCCTGCAGAGACTTAAAGCCATGTGGGGGTCTCAGCCACACGGCAGGAAGCGCGGCGGGGCAGGCGAGACTGAGGGCTTCCTGGGTTTGGCGCACCTCCTCGCCGATATGGCGGCGGCCTAGCCCGACAAAGGTCTGATGGTGCCAGGCATGGATACCGATGGTGTGCCCTTCCCCATGCATCCGGCGGATAAGATCGGGAAAGTGCTCGACCGACTCACCCAAAACGAAAAAAACGGCCTGTGCTTTGTGTTCGCGAAGACAATCCAGGATCGCGGCAGTCGTCTCTGAAGGGCCGTCATCGAAAGTTAGTACGGCGACTTTTTGGTCAGTTTCCAGCCGGTTCAAAATCGGCAAGCCCCACGACCACGGCGCGACGAAGACAAAAATGAAGTACAGGCAGAGGGCCGGGGTGAGAAACAGGCCCAAGGCATGCGGGCCGGTCAAAGGCCAGCCGGTCAGGAGATGCACCGCTCCGGCGACCCCGGAAGCCTGAAGCGTTCTCACTAGAATGATCCAAAAGACGGGGTGCTCGCGCCTCATCGAACCGCGATCCGGGCTTTAGTCGCGGACGCCACAATTGGCCAGGCCAGCATTTGGGGCCGGAAATACTCCCCGATCCCCTGCCCCGTTTCGGTTTTGCCCTTCGTAATAATACTCGCATTGCAGAAGACACGCAGGTAAAACGGCGCACTGTCCAGCCGTGCCCCGAGGTCGAATCGTACGCAAACGTCTCCACTTTCAGCACTCAGCCGAGTTGCGTAAACTGTGCCGAACCCATTCACGGTTCGCCGTCCCAGCCGCACCCGAGCATTCTGGTCATGCAGGATCAAGCGTCCTGCCTCGAATAACAGCAAGTGGCTTATAGATTTCGCCGACCCGTGCGAACGAACATGGTAGAGGACCACAGCCCGGTCATTTTCCATCTCGGCCCTAGCCCAGTACCACTCTTTAAGATGCGTGTCGAAAGGCAATCGTCCCCAGTTGTGGTCATGGTAACCATGTCCCGTGAAGGCGATCTTTTCCATGGCGGTGCCATTTTGCGGGGCGGTAAGCGAGATGTTTCCGGTGACGCGGCACGAGGGCGCGGCAGGCAGCCAGAAATCCGAGTGCCCGGCTCCCGCCTCTTCAGTCTCCTGGAATTGCAGGGGCGGCGATTTGAATGCCAAAGACGCGGTAAGCCCGCGCCCGTTACCATTCACATCCGAGATCCATAGAACGCTATGGCCTTTGGGGTCCAATGTCAGCAGATTCGGCCCGAGCCGCAGAAAGCCTGGCAGGAGTGGCGGTGTCTCGACCTCGACACGCGGGAAGCGCGAGAAGTGATAGGCGTGGAGCTGACCGCCCTGGTACAGCGCGAAAAACAGCGCGTTATGTTCCAGCGGATCTGCCGTCCTTCCCTTTGCCGCGAGGCGATAGTAGGGGGAAAACGGATTTCCTAAAAACCAGATCGCCGAGAATGCCCATTGTCCGCAGTCCGAGCGGGCATCATAGTACCACCATTCATAGGCACCGGGCGTCTGACGCAGCCATTCTCCATGCGCGGCATCCTCCGCAGCATTCATTACAAGGCGCATAGGAACATTATACCCGGCTTCGTCAGGGAGGGAGTTAAAGGGTATAATACAATCGAGACACCGTGGAGGGACCAAAACAATGACACAGGCAATTTTAGAGCAGACGACCAAATCAACAAGTTCTGATAGGAACAAGCCGTTTGTCATTGAACCTGTCCTTAACGTTGAGGCCTTTTTAGCAACGCTCCCGGAATTTTCTAACGAAGAAGTCGCAAAATTGGAAACAGCAATATCTACAGATCGTGTAGCAAGAAGAGCGTCGACGCAACAATGAAATACGCGGTTCTTGATACGACAATCGCGAGCTTAATCCTGAATAGGAACCCTTTATTGTCACGATATTTCCCACATTTACTTGGGGTGATATGGGTGCTGAGTTTTCAAACTGTGGCGGAAATGCGGTTTGGGGCATTGAAAGCGAACTGGGGAATAAACCGCCAAAACCAGCTTGAGGATTTCTTTCAGCGTTTCGAAATTTTCCGGTATGAAGATCAGTTAGCCACTTATTGGGCACAAGTCAAATTGGATGCTGACAGTGTTGGTCAAAGGCTCGAAGCAGGTGATGCCTGGATAGCAGCAACAGCAGTAATACTAAATGCTCCATTACTTACTCATGACAAGGATTTTTCACCTGCCGCCTGTCCTTCTGTGACGATTATTCGGTACGGATCGCCTTAAAGGCGTCCGCTATCTCAAACCCAGCGGGTATACTAACAGCGCAATGGGGCTGATGTTTCTTTATCAAGCGGTCGTTACGTTCTTCGCGCTGGCTTTGACCGGAACGGCACTGCTGAATTTTCGATACTTTCGCAAGCCACGCGCCCTTGTCAACCCGAATGGTGAC
Organism: Armatimonadota bacterium; assembly: GCA_025353925.1. Classification (GTDB taxonomy): domain Bacteria; phylum Armatimonadota; class Armatimonadia; order Armatimonadales; family Capsulimonadaceae; genus JANXMY01. Next base: position 8,443 of record JANXNV010000235.1, on the reverse strand, counting down.
GCGGCCCTGCCTTTCATTTCCATCCTCGTTCCCGCTCGTGACGAAGAGGCCAACATCGAATCCTGCGTTCGATCCCTGCTCTCACTCAACTACCCCCACTTCGAAGTCATTGTTCTCGACGACCGCTCCGCCGACGATACCTACGCCATTTTGTGCCGATTGCGGGATCAGGACGGGCGGCTGCGGGTCCTGCTTGGTGCAGAGCTGCCGACGGACTGGTATGGCAAGCCGTTTGCCTGCTGGCAGATGGCGCAGGCCGCTCAGGGCGAGTACCTGCTGCTGACCGACGCCGACTGTGACTTCGCCCCCGATGCGCTGCTCCTGGCTTTGGGGGCAGCGCAGGAGTATTCGGCGGACGTGATTTCGCTGGTGCCCGATCTGCGAGCAGAGGACTTCTGGGAAAAGTTGATTATTCCGCTGCAATACTTTATCATCTTCGCCTTCCTGCCGACTTTCTTGATCCGGCGGACTTCGCACCCCTGGTTTGCGGCGGCGAATGGCGCGTTCCTGTTTCTGAAGCGCGAGACCTATTTTGCAGTCGATGGACACCGGGCGGTCCGGCGGCAGTTGGCGGAGGACGTCAAATTCGCGCAGCACGTCAAGAGGCAGGGAAAAACCCTCTGGTACGGCGACGGCTCCCGAACCTATGGCGTGCGGATGTATGACGGATTGGCCGAAATATGGGCTGGGTTTTCGAAGAATATCTTCCCGGCATTCGACAAGAATGTTTTTTTGCTGGCGGCCGTCATAGTGATGCTGCTGAACGTGTTCGTTCTGCCTCTTTTCTGGGCGATCGGCGGCTGGTCCGTCGGGGCAGCCTGGGCCTGGCTGCCGTTTGTCGGCTACTGCCTGCCGGCGGGGATACGGCTGGGCCTAACCGCACGATTTGGGCGCGACACGGGCGAATTCGCGCTTCTGAATCCACTGGCCTGGGCTATGGTGATCGGAATCGCCGTGAACTCCGCCTTTCAATCGCTTTCCGGGCGAGGGAATGCCTGGAAAGGCCGCTTATATCCGAGAAGCTGATGGAGGATTAAGCCGTAAATCTGCCGGGTATAACTCCCATGACGAATTGACAAAAACTTGAATTGGGAGACAAAATATTATGGCGGAAGATGTCAAGGAGCAGCTGCTCCGTTACCTAAACGATGCCCATGCCGCCGAAGTCGGCGGGCTTGCCTCACTGAAGGATCTGGCGGAAGGCACAAGCGACGCCGATGTGCGGCAGGTTGTGACTGATCATATCACCGTCACGCAGTCGCAGATTGATCGCGTGGAAGCGCGGATCCTGGCTCTGGGCGGAGATAAATCTGAGGGCAAGGGCCTGCTGAACACAATCATTGGCAAAGGCAGTGACCTGCTGAATATCTTCCACAGCCACGAAGATAAGCAGACGCAGGACGTGATCAAAGCCTACTCGCTGGAGCACTTCGAGGTGGGTATGTACACCTCTCTCGAAGCCTACGCGGACGCAATTGGGGATACCGAGACAGCGCGGCTGGCAACTTCGATTATTGGAGAAGAGCAGATGGCCGCGGAGCGATTGGGGCGTCTGATTCCGCAAGTTGCTACTTCGGCACTCAAAAACACGACGGGAATCCCTGCAGCAGCATAACAGCAGCCCGTGTTTGCAGCAACAATCCCTTTTTGGAGGTACAATGGAGAGACGGGAACATTTCCCGTCTCTTTATCGCTTTAAAGTGGGCCGAGCTGCCCACCTCACGCAAAGGAACTCCCCGAATTGACACACACATTACGCGCCTGGTTAGTCATCCCCGTCGCCGCTCTGACTCTGCTGAGCCTGCCTACGATCTCGCAGGCACAGCGGCCCTCCGCTCCGTCGTCGGCAGCCGCCGATTCGGATCTCAGCCCGGCGCAGCAGTCACGAGTTGCGGCACGGAAAGCGCGTTTCGAAAAAGATATTGCCGGCCTGCGTGCCGATAAAAAGATGACGAACGCACAAAAGCAGGCGAAGTTCGAGGGAATGGCCCGTTCTGCCGACAGCGACCTGATGGCGATCCTGACCCCGGACCAGCGGGCGCAGGTCACGAAGCGCAAAGCGATCAATGAGCAATTCGGGAAGGACCTGGCCGCTTTGCGAAGCAGCACGACGCTGACCGAGACGCAGAAGAAAGCCCGGTTTGATGTCCTGATGAAAGCGCGGCAGAAAGCACTGCTCGCGACACTGCCTCCGGCCCAGCGGGCACGCGTGGAGCGGGAGCAGCAAGCGAAGACGGCACAGATCGCCAGTCTGCGGCATCAGGTGGAAGAGCTGGGGAATTCAATTCAGAAATCTGAAACCCCGGCGCAATTGAAGCAGATTCAAGCTATTAGTCAGAGTACGCGCAAGCAGGAGCAAGCGGTGATTGCCGACAAATCCCTCTCTGATCAGGCGAAAGGCTCGCGCATCGAAGCCCTCCGTCGTTCGGCTCAGGCGAAGATTGACGCACTCTTGACCCCAACTCAGCGGGCACAGTTCGCACGTCTGCGGTCCCTAATCAGCACCCCGCTCCCACAGTAGTTGTCCAGGAGCGGTTAGAACTCAAAGGCTTCGTCGATACGCCGCAGGTAGTCCACGAGGTCACCGATCTCCTCCGGCAGCGGGGCATGAAATTGCAGCCGCTTGCCGGTGCGTGGGTGATCGAAGCTTAATGCATGGGCATGTAGTGCCTGTCCGTGCAGGGCACCGAGCAGAGCGTTCACAGTTTGCAGGGGTGCCCCGCGCAGAAGATCGGCACTGACCTTGCGCATGCCGCCATAAGTCGTATCGCCGACGACCGGATAGCCGGCAAACGAGCAATGCACGCGGATCTGATGGGTGCGTCCGGTCTGAAGGATCGCTTCGATCCAGCTAAATTCCGCAAGATGCTCCATTAGGCGCAGCTCTGTGACCGCTTCCCGGACACCTGCAGGCAGATCCCCACCCTCCCCCGGCATTCCATCCGTCTCCATGACCGTCATTCGCTTCCGGTCGCCGGGGTGGCGTCCAATCGGCGCGTCGATCACGGCGTGCTTAAAGGGAATTCGGCCCCAGAGCAGGGCATGGTATTTACGGACAGCGGTCCGCTCCCGAATTTGTTTGGACAAGCTTTGATGCGCCAGGTCGTTCTTTGCGACCACCAGCAGACCGGACGTGTCTTTATCCAGGCGATGCACGATGCCGGGCCGCATGGTTCCTCCAATTCCTGACAGGCTTTCGCCGCAGTGGGCAAGCAGGGCATTGACCAAAGTGCCCGTCTCCGAACCCGGGGCAGGGTGAACAACCAGACCTTTGGCTTTATTGATGACAATCAGGTCATCGTCTTCGTAGACCACATCGAGCGGAATGTCCTCCGCTTCGGCTTTCTCAAGAGGCCGGGCGGCGGGAATATCCAGATGGATTTTGTCTCCGGGGCGCAGGCGGTAGCTGGCCTTGCCCGGCTTGCCGTTGACGGTGATCGCGTGGGTGCCGATCAAACGCTGAATATGGGCACGCGAAATATCCGGCAGACGTTCGGAGAGAAAGATGTCCAGACGCAGGTTGGTCTGTTCCTCTTCGACTTTTAGATTGTCGCTGTTCAGGTTATCGCTCAATGAGTCACTGCCTCCACCGGCAGACGTGTCACTGCGGGCCGAACCGGATACCTACGCCTCAGGAGCACCATTCCGACCAGCGCGACCGAGGCCATTGCGAAACAGAGCAGTTGAACATCGGTCAGGCCGAAAGCGACAACATCCGATGTTGTCCCAGCCCGCCAGATCTCCATCAGGAACCGCTCGACGGAAGCTCCAATCAGGTACCAGCAGAAAACCTGGCCGAGGTAGGCTCGGCGGCTCTCCAGCCAGACCAATCCTGCAAAGAGCGCGAAGCTGAGAAGGCTGGCATAAAGCTGCGTGGGATGGCTGCGGGCTGTCCAGTGTCCGTCATCGAAGAAGCGCATGCCCCAGGGCATCTCTGTCGGCCCACCGTAGCAGCAGCCGTTCAAAAGGCAGCCGATCCGTCCGATGGCGTACGCGACCATGACCGAGGGCGCAAACAAGTCGGCAATTTTCAGTATCGAAATCCGCTTGATGAGGCAGTAGACGACTGCCGCCGCGATGCCGCCGAATAGGCCGCCGTGGAACGAGAGACCGCCTTCCCAGACTTTAAGTATGCTGCCCGGAAAGTCAGGCGCATGGCGGTACTGATTCCAGCTTAATGCCACAAAGAGCAGTCGCGCCCCCAGAACGCCGCAGAGAATCATCCAGATACCAACATCCAAGACGTTGTCAGGCGAGATCGCCGGGTCATTCTGCCGCTTGGCGACCGTGTAGGCACGGCCAAGTGCGGCCAGAAACGCCAGCATCAAAATAGGGCCGAACGTATGCACTACAAATGCACCGTGGTGAAAAAGTATTGGAAACATCAGAGTTTCTCTTTCAGGACCGACGCCGGTTCCGGTCGTGACACTGGCTGGCGGGTACCGATCAAAGCCAGCAGTCCGACCCCGATACAGATCGCGCTGTCCGCCAGATTGAAGATTGGGAAATGCCAGGAGGGTCCTGACCCGGCATGGAAGTCTAAGAAATCAATCACATACCCCCGCGTGATCCGATCCCACATATTGCCGAGCGCACCCCCCAGCGGCAGGGCCAGCGCAAACACCAGCAGGCGCGGCAGGGGGCTGCGAACACGCAGGCTATAAACGATGATCGCGATCGCGGCCAGACCGGCAGCAGCGGCCAGAAGAAGTGTTCCATGCGGCAGGATGCCAAACGCACCGCCGGTGTTGACGCTGAACGTCAGCGCGAAGAAGCCGGGAATAATTTCCAAGCCCTCCTCGGACCAGCGGAAGTGCGAAAACAGCACCCAATGCTTGGTAGCCTGGTCCGCCGCGAAAACCAGCAGTGCCAGAACGTAAAGGCCGACACGGTTCAAATCGTGTCTTCCTGGTCCACCGTGGTCAGCGCGTACGGCAGAGCTTCTAAGCGGGCCATCGGAATCGGCGTTCCGTCAATGTCGGAGAGGCCGTAGGTGCCCTCTTCAATTTTGACCAGAGCGCGGTCGATTTTCGCGAGAATTCGGTTCATATTATCGGTCGCTGCGACGTCCCGCTCCCGGTCAAAGAGATTCGTCGCTTCGTCCGCCGGGTTGTTACCGTCGTTGTGCGAAAGCTCGCTCGGGGCATCCTCTTCCGAGCCGCTTTTATCATCGCGGACATAGCGGTCACGGTCCGACTCGATGCGTGTTTTTTCGGCATGCAGCATTTTCGAAAAATGCGCGATTTTGTCTGCGGTCATGTCTTGCCTTTCGTTCCACTCAATCAAACGCCGCCTAAATCAGACGCCGCGAAGCGACTTCTCCGTCGCTCGACACCAGCCAGCTTCGGGCGCAGCCATTCGCACAAAAGGCGGCAGGATCCTCGCCGCCGTCGGTGACGGCGATCCAGCAGCGTCCGCAGCGGGTTCCCGGCGCAGGACCATTATTTTCAATTTGCAGACCCGGCGTTTTACTTTCACGCAGCGTGACGCGCGAGACCAGCAGCAGCCCCGGCAGCTGAGTCAGATACGGATGCAGGGCAGCGTAAGTTTCCGCGTCGGCACTCAGCGTCACACCAATCTCTAGCCGCTTCTTCGTGCCTTCGAGTGCTTTGTTGACTGCGTCCCGTGCCGTCAGCAGCGGTTCCCAGCGCATTTCCAGTTCGCGGGCACGCAGATCGACTCGGTAAGAGGGCATAGCAGCCAGCAACACCGAGATAGGCTTGTTCGGCAGGGAAAGCTTCTGCCATACCTCTTCCGCCGTGAACGACAGGATCGGGGCCAGCAGACGTGTCAGGCAGCTTGTGATCTCAAAAAGCACCGTTTGTGCCGAACGCCGCTCAAGAGAATTGGCGCCGAACGCATACAACCGATCTTTGAGAACGTCCAAATAAAATGCGCTCAGATCCTGGGCGCAAAAAGACAACAGTGTCTGGGCAACACGCGGGTACTCATAAACCTCATAGGACTGCAGACACTTATGCACGACTTCATTTAGCTTGTGCATCGCCCAGAGGTCGATTTCCTGCAGCTTATCGAGAGGCACGGCATGCAGCACGGGGTCGAAATCGTAGAGATTGCTGAGGGTAAACCGCAGGGTATTGCGCAGTGTCCGGTAACTGGTCGCCGTCTGTTCCAGCAGGGGAATACCAACCCGCACATCGGCGAAGTAGTCCGAAAGACAGACCCAGAGTCGCAGAACGTCCGCCCCGTACTTTTCGACGACCACCTGCGGGGCGACACCATTCATCTGGGATTTGGACATCTTGCGGCCCGATTCGTCCAGGGTCCAGCCATTCGTGACCACCTGCCTGTACGGTGCGGCCCCTCGCGTAGCGACCCCAATCATCAGCGACGAATTAAACCAGCCTCGATGCTGGTCGCCCCCTTCCAGGTAAGCATCAGCGGGATAGGTCAGACCCGGCCACTGCTCTAAGACCGTTCGGCACGTAGACCCAGAGTCGAACCAGACATCGAAAATGTCAGTCTCTTTCGTAAACTCAGTCTCACCTGTCTCCGGATGAGCATAGCCCGCAGGAAGAATCTCTTTGACATCAGTCTCGAACCAGGCATCCGTGCCCTGCTCCGCAATCAAATTGCGAACATAGCCGATGCTCTCACGGCTCAGCAGGGGCGTCCCCGAAGGCTGGGCATAAAACACAGGAATGCCCACGCCCCAAGCACGCTGCCGCGAGATGCACCAGTCCGGGCGGCCCGCGACCATCGCCGTGATCCGGTTCTTGGACTCTTCCGGGAACCAGCGCACGCCGTCGATGGCTTTCAAGCACTTCTCGCGATGGTTCTTATTATCGATGCTGACAAACCACTGCACGGTCGCCCGGTAGACAAGCGGGTCGTGCGAGCGCCAGCCATGCGGATAGGAATGAAAGATCTCTTCACGCGCCAGCAGCGCACCGGCCTCCGTCAGCCGCGCCATGACCTTTTCCTGCCCTACGCCCAGCTTCAGGCCCTCGAAGTCCGGCCCAGCTTCTTCGTTGAAATAGCCATTGCCGGTCAAGACCTGCAAAGTCGAGAGATTGTATTTCTGGCCCGTCAGAAAGTCGTCTTTGCCGTGGCCCGGAGCGGTATGCACCAGCCCGGTGCCGTCGGTTGTGGTGACATAGTCCGCCAGCACCAGCGGCGAAGATCGCTCGTACAGCGGGTGCTGGAACATCAAGCTGCTCAGGTCCCGGCCTTTCAGTGTTTTGATGACTTCCCAGCCCGTGAAATTGGCGGCGGCCATTGTCGCCCCAAGCCGCTCGCTCGCTACCAGGTAACGCGCTTTCTCATGCTGTACAATGACATACTCGATGCTCGGCCCGGCGGCAATGGCGACGTTCGCCGGGATAGTCCACGGCGTCGTCGTCCAGATAATCGTACTGCAGGCAGTGTGATCGGCATCCGTCCCGAATACCCCGTCCGGGTCCACACGCAGGTTAAAGCGAACATAGATGGATGGATCGGTACGATCGGCGTATTCGATTTCCGCATCCGCCAGTGCCGTCTCATCCACGAGTGACCAGTAAACCGGGCGCAGGCCGCGATAGATGTAGCCTGAGGCCACCATCTCCGCGAAGACGTCAAGCTCCTTCGCCGCCATCTCTTTCGACATGGTGAGATAAGGGTGGTCCCAATCGCCTCGGATGCCGAGCCGCTGGAACTGCAGCGACTGCTTGCCGACCCACTCTTCCGCGACTTCGCGGCAGCGATGCCGGATTTCCATCCGGGTCGGGGTCAAATTCTTTGCCCGAAATTCTTTTGCCACGAGCACTTCAATCGGGAGACCATTGTTGTCCCAGCCCGGGACGTAGGGAGCCGAGTAGCCTTCCATGCTCCGAAACTTACTAGTAACATCTTTAAGAATCTTGTTGAACGCATGCCCGATATGGATATCGCCATTGGAGAAAGGCGGCCCGTCGTGAAGCACAAACGATCCACGGCTGGTTCGGGGCTTCAAAGATTCTTCGTAGACTTTGTGCGCCCTCCAAAAATCCAGTGTCTGAGCCTCCCGCTTAGGCAGGTTCGCCCGCTGCGGAATCGAATCCGGGTTGGTATCCAAACCGTCTGGGTTTTTGATGTCAGGCTTGGGGACATTCAGCGTGTGGCTATAGTTGATCGGCGCAGGGCTGATAGTTGTTGTTTCTTCCGTCATCACTCAATCTTTCCGAACTCTCTTGCCGATTCTAGAAATGCGTCTAAAGCCTCTTCCCAGGGCCGAAGTGTGTCTTTTCCCTGAAGCTCTAGTGCGTAGTGCCGCAGAACGCTGTAAGCCGGTCGTTTCGTCGGTGAACCGAACCGCTGCGCGTAATCCTCGGACGTTATCGGCATCACGCGCACACTCGAAAGGCCGTTTTTCTCTAAAATCGCTTCGGCAAATCCCTGCCAGCTCGTTTCTCCGCCGTTGCTGACATGATACACCCCATACAGAGGTGTTTGAATGATACCA
>JANXNV010000229.1 GCA_025353925.1 Armatimonadota bacterium | reverse complement strand
ACCGGGCAGGCCGCCGCGCATACGCAGAATGCGACCAGCAACTACTCTGCCGGCAACATTATGCGCGGCGGCGCGGCGACCGGTCCGGCCCCCGGCAGGTACTAAATTATTGCAGGTATTGACCTATGGCAGGTACTAACTTATGGCGAATACTAAGGCAATCGGGCTGCGCTCAGGTGAAAGGCGAGGAGAAGAAACAATGCTCACTGCCACGGAGACAGTTCTGGAGACGGAGGACAGTGTTGCCGCTGGGAATGGGTCTGAGACAGCTGAAGAAACGGTTGGTGCTGCTCAGGAACCACATCCGACCTTCGAGGAGACCGTGGCCGCGCTCCGGGCGCGGGCCGAGGCCAGCGAAGGAAACTATCGCCAGGCCCTTGCCCTGCTGACTGTAGCAGAGCAGCTTGACCGGCAGATAGGGCAGTATCAAAGGCAAAGGGATGGCATCAAGGCCGCGTCAACCGGGGGGAACCGAATCGGCGTTCGCCTGTCCCACCTTCAGCACTCCATCACGCGAACAACGAAAAGCCGTGATCGGTACCTCAGTGAAACCGAGACCGCGCTAGCTGCAACCGCTGTTCCAACGTGAACATCCCGGTTGGACCATTCTTCTTGGAACTTTCTTTCAGTCCGAACTTTCTCTCAAGCGGTTCTTCGCGCCCTGCGGCCTGCCCCGGCCAGGGCTTTTTCCCCGTCTCTCCACAAATGCGGCCAGCTCCACTTCCTCCACGGCAATCGCCTTTGCGTTGATGCGCGTCAGGCTGACCCCGGCATTCATCAGGGACCGGCGCAAACCATCCGGTGTCATTCCCGCCCGCCGCGCGGCTTCTGGCATTCCAATTAACATTCCGTAGCTCCAATCAAGCTCATGCTGCCATTATAGCAGAATCCGACACAGAAATATGGACGCACTCGCAACAATAACGATAGATTTACTTGACATTTATCATCGCCTATGCAATAATATAGATAGTAGTTAGCATAGCTTTTTGCGATGAAAAAGTTAATGTCAGCGATTGAGTTTAGTGGGCTTGTTGAGTGGTTTTCGGAGCGAAAGGCGCATATATGTCACGGCGGAATGTACATCAGACTGGGCTTCACAATGACATCGGGCAGGGAAAGTTGAGATATGCGATATACTCCCGCTGCAGCTCCGACGATCAGGCGAGGAACGATTTCTCGACCACCGACGTTCAGGAGGGCCTGAACCGTCAGTACGTACAGGAGAAGGGCGGCACGGTCTCTGGGGTGTACACCGATGAAGCCGTCAGCGGCACGACCTTGAAGCGCAAGGAGTGGATCCGCTTGCTGGCCGACGCCCAGGCCGGAAAGTTCGACGCCGTTGCCTGCACATATATGAGCCGCCTAGGGCGCGGAAGCGCGTTCATCATCGCCGAGCACGAGCTGAGCAAGTGTGGCGTTCGCGTGGAAATGGTCAAAGAGACGTTCGCCGACGACATCGGCGGCTACATGGGAAAGAATGTCACCAATGTCATGGACGGGATGTATGCTTATCAGGTGCGGCAATGGACCATGACCAAGATGGAAGCGATGGTCAACGCAGGCTACTTCCCCGGTGGGTATCCTCCTTTTGGCATGGCGAAGGTCGTGGCGGCGGAAGCGGCGGGCTTTCACCGGGCCGGGAAGGAGCCGCCCAAGAGGCTGGTACCCGATCCCGAGACGGCAGAAATTGTCCGGCAAGCCTTCGCCTTGTTTTTAGAGAGCGGTCAGCAGGCGAAGGTGCGGGAGTACCTGAGCGCGGTGACGCCGCGCAGCTGGACCACCACAGGCGTCAAGAACCTGCTGACGAACCCTGCCTACAAAGGCGACATCGTGTTCGGGCAGTGGCGGAATGTCGGGGCCTATGAAGCCGTTGTGGAGTTGGATGTCTGGGATGCCGCGCAGACGGCCCTTGCCGCCCGTACCCTGCGTCCGGCGCGGGAAAAGGCGGATGACTACACCTACTACCTCCACGGGCGGGTTCGCTGCCCCCACTGCGGCTGCCCGTATACCCAGACCAGTGCGACAGGCCGCAGCAGCCGGGTCCACTACTACATCTGCCAGTCGGCCAATCGCGCATCCAGCAAGGGAAGTTCTATTGGTCATCCCTGCCCGGTTGGGCGCGTCAACGCCGACCGGGTTCATGCGACGGTGCTTCAGTACATGGAACACGCGGCGCGGCACCGAACGTTCATGCACAAGCTGATCGCCCAGTCCGGCGGCTGGGGCACGGCAGACGAAGCGCAGAAGGCCCTGCGCGGGCAGCTCGGCAAGCAGAAGCAGGCGGCGGAGATGCGGATCGCAAACTACGTCAAAGCCATCGGGGACGGTCGCCTGAGCGATGCCCTGTTGTCGGCCCTGGAAAAGGTGGAAGCGGAGAAAGCGGCGGTCTGCCGGATGATGGAGGAGGCGGACCAGGCGATCCTCTCGGCAGCGGTGCAGCGTCCGACTGCCGGGCAGGTGCAGGAGGCATGGGCGAACATCGGGCGCGTCTGGCCGGTGCTGGATGCTGAGGAGCGGACCGACCTTCTGGCAAGCGTCGTGCAGTCGGTGGAAGTCACGCAAAAAGAAACGGTGACACTAGAACTGTTGCCAATTCCGATGTCACCGCTACTGGTGCTGCCTGCCATGGAGTATTCCGTGAAGCCTTTGGATCAGGCTTTTCGCGGAAATCCCTCATGGCGGTTTAGGTTAAGCACCCCTATTGGGAGCGGGGGTTGGACTTGAACCAACGACCTCCGGGTTATGAGCCCGACGAGCTACCGGACTGCTCTACCCCGCGTCGACAAAAAGAGTATACCCGCCGATAACGCGAATGTCAAGGGGCAGAAGCAGGGGAATTGGACAAAAGGCTTCTGCCCCGAGCGAACGGACTAAAGTCGCAGGTTGAGTGCCACTTGATGACGTTGGTTGTTCAGTGCGTAGAGAACAACCAGTGTAGTGCCGGATCCGGGTGTCAGAGCCGACAATGCTTTTGTCAGATCGGATTTGGAGGTGATTTTTTTGGCACCCACCTTCTGCAATATCGTATCGGGCAGGACTGCACCCGGCTGCGCAAGACCCGCTAGGGCGTAGGCGGTTTCGGCGGGGCTGCCGGAGTCAACGGCAGTGACCAGAACGCCGGTTGTGGTGGCCGGGAGACCGATCCGCTGGCGATCACGCGGCAGCAGGTCGCGGACCGTGAGTCCGGCTTTGACGGCAGCGGTCACCACGGTGACGACCGGAACCGCAGCCTCTTCCGGCAGAGACGGTGCCGTTCCCAGAGTGATCGTCAGGCGTCCCGGCTGCCCGTCGCGCACGTAGGCCATGACAACCGGTGTGCCGGGGGCGGTCGCGCTGATCAACTCGCGCAGGCCGACTTCGCTGCGGACCGCTTTGCCGGCAAACGAAGTGACGATGTCGGAGGCCTGCACGCCTGCAAGACCAGCGGGACTGTCCAGCTTGACATCGCGGATAAACGCCCCCTCTTTCTGACCGAACTGGGTCTGCAGGGCCGGAGTCAGGTCATCGGGCGCGAGGCCAAGATAACCGCGTGTCACTTTTTTGGAGAGGATCAACGCATTCATCACCTGCTGGGCAATGTCGCTGGGAATGGCAAATCCGACTCCCGCACTGCCTTCAACCGGAGACTCGATGGCGACATTGATTCCCACCACTTTGCCGTCGATGTTAAACAGCGGACCGCCCGAGTTTCCGGGGTTAATCGCCGCATCGGTCTGGACCAGATCGGGGTAGTACCGACCGGGAGTATTCGGACCGCCGCCGATAGTTTGGTGCCGACCGGTCGCGCTGATGATGCCGACGGTCATCGTATTCTGCAGGTCGAATGGACTGCCGACCGCAATCGCCCACTGGCCGGGGCGAACCGACTCGGAGTCAGCGAAACCCGCCACGGGCAGCGGAGTTGCCCCAGGATCGATTTTGACGACCGCCAGATCACTTTTATAATCGGCGTAGACTTTGCCTTTGAACTCTCGCCCATCGAAGAGTGTCACGGTGACTATCCCGCCGCTGGCTCCTTCGACGACATGATCATTGGTAAGTATGTAGCCGTCGGGGCGGACAATTACGCCCGATCCGGTCGCCTCCGACCGGCGGCCCGGAAGCAGCGGAGACGGGACAGGCGCACCGCGTTTGGGTGCCGGGACGGGGGCAGCACTCCCCTCGGCACTTCCCTGTTCCCCGTCCGCGCTGCGCAGACGCACTGCCTTGATATTCACCACGGTCGGCTCGACGGTTTGGGCGATGCTTGTAAACGCATCCTGCATCTGCACGAGCAGGGTCTTCTGCTGCGCAGTCGTTGGCGGAACATTGGGCGGAGCGACCGGTGCCGCGTACAAAGATATACTGAACCCAGTTAGCAAAAGCGAAGTAATAACTGTGGTTTTATTGGGAGTGCTGAGTGTGCGCATCGCGTGATTCTCCGATTATGTTATTTTTTTTGTTCCATGACTGTCGAAATGACCCAGTTCCGAGCTTTTTCCTGGACTTGATCAGGGGAGCGGCGCAGAAGGAGACGGGCCGCGATCTGCTCGTAACCCCATCCCTTCCGACGCTGGGCAGCTCCCTGCTGAGCGGCACTCAAGCCAAAATCCCGGGCCAGGGCACGGGCCAGACTTCGCTCCGTGTCAGGCTGGAGAGAACGCAGCAGTTCCTGCCCCATTTCCGGCGGCAGGGTCGCGTCACCGACCACGGTCACACGTATTCCCCCACCCTCCATGACCCAGGCCTGCTGTCCGTAGCGGCCAAGCTGTTCATGCAGCATCTTCTCCTGAATCGGCAAAGGCGGCAAGGTCGATGAAACGGCTTCTTCAAAAACGGACAGATTCTTTAGGCCGTCCCCAAAGCGCAGCCGCAGGGCCTGTCCCCCGCCGGGCCGCGTGACCGGAGTACAGTGAAGAAGTGCCCAGCCGCGCGGAAGCCAGCAGGGAAATCGTCCCACCTGACCACTGGCCGCCCAGGCCCGCGCATAAGACATATTACCGGCTGCAGACATAGTCTGGACAGTTGTACCCGGAGGGGGTTGGGGAGAAAACAAAGCCCTCGGCAGTGATGAGGCGAAACGCATCCGGCTGAGAGTCGAAAGATACTGACGGCAGCCTGCCGCGTCGTACTCTTCGGTACGAAGCACGGTTTTATGCACGCGGTCGATCCAGCAGACACGCCAGGGGCCAGCCGCGAAGCGCGGCACCACGGAGATACGGTCGCAGAGAAACCCGCCCAGCAGCACACGGTCTTTCCAGCGGCAGCGGTAGTTACGGCGAAGCAGCGACAGTTCAGTCTCCCCGCCGTCCGGGGATGAGCTGCGGCAGAGGAAGAGATGACAGGAAGGCTGGAACTGCCGTACGACCTTGCCGGTATCGGCAACGATCAGGTCCGCGACACTCGGCGGAAACCGGTAGGTCATGCAGGAGCGGCGGCCATCCCGCGCGATGTCCACCACAACCCGGGTCCACTGCGCCCCTGAAGTGCCGGAGGCGAAGAGCGTTTCCTGGTGTGCAGTGTAGGTTTGATGCAGCTTGGCCCGCATTGCCTGGGCGAGCAGCGAAAATGCGTCGGGAATGGAACCCGGTGAAGCGGCAGCCGGAGCCATCCGGCTCAGCAGCAGAGAAAGAAGCAGCAAGGAGAATTTGTGTCGGCGGGAAAAAGTCACGCCGCTACCGGACCCTGTAGCCGGCAAACGCCGCATCGCCCTGAACATACCCGCGCACGGCATCATCGGTCAGTGGAGTCGCGGCTGGATCGGAGGGCGGCAGGTAGCGGGCGGCGAAGACCTTTTCTCGTCGCGCTTCATCGCTCTCAGTCAGGCTCTGATAGCCTGCAGGCCGCAGATCCGCCTCTGGGGTAAGTGCGAGTGCTGACGAACTCGAAAACAGCGAGAAGCCGATTGGAAAGTGCGCGGTGCCCAGCATTCCAGCGGATGCCGAAACGTCACGGGCGGCAGGTGCGAAAGGTGCGGCAATGGCGAAAACGGTCAGGCAGGAGAAGGCCAGGGCGGTTGTCAGCCGCCGCCCCCGCTGCGGGCGAGACAGGGGCAGCAAGGCGTCCTGCCACGGGAAAGTGCCAGTCTCAGACGCAGACGCCCGGGCCAGTATCGTCTCCGGCAGGCTGCGGGCCGGCTGCTGAGAGTGCAGGCCGCGCAATAGGCACTTGAGCTGCCGCAGAGAGCGGGCCTCCGCCTCGCAGGAAGCACACGCGGAAAAGTGGGTCTGAAGGTCCAGCATCTGACGGCCTGTCAGCTGCTGATCCAGATAGGGCGAGATAAGTTGTCGAGCGCGATGGCAGTTCAAGTCGCGGCACACTCCTGCGAATTTTAGTCTGAATTGGTCTGAAAAGAACAGAGCGAGAGATTTTAGTGGAGCGAGGCCGCCGTCGGCAGACCGTCGCCTTCAAACGCGGCGATCTTGGCCCGAAGCAGCTTGCGGCCCCGATGCAGGCGGGAACGGACGGTTCCCAGCGAACACTTCATCGCCGCACTGATCTCCTCGTAGGACAGACCCTCGATGTCGGCGAGAATCACCGTCATCCGGAAGTCATTCGGAAGACCGTTCAGCGCACGCTGAATACGCTCGTCCAGCTCATGCGACATGATCAAACGTTCCGGGTTCGAGCCGCTGTCGGGGATCTCCAGATAGACTTCCCCGCTGCCGCTCAGATCCAGCGGCTGGTCGAGCGACTGCACATGGGCTTTTGGACGCCGCCGCAGGTCATCGACAAACAGGTTGGACATGATTTTGTACAGCCAGTTGTCAAACGGCCAATCGCGCCGATAATTGCCAAAGAACCGAAAGGCGCGGACAAAAGCCTCCTGAGTCAGGTCCTCAGCATCGGCATGGTTGCCCGTCATCCGGTAAGCAATATTGTAAGCCTGTTTGTGGTAGCGCTCCACCAGTCTGTCGAACTCGGCCCGGCGGCTGACTTGCTCGCGGGCGGCGTCTTCGAGACCGATCAGGCTTCCCGTTACGGCCTCAGCCATTTGTGCCATCGTGTGCGTCCTCTCTTTCCTATACGATACCCATCCGCGCGATGTTCCCACTCTTTTGCGGGGTTATCTTTGCTATTATTCCACTATTGCTTGCCATTTGAACATTCTATGCGCTTGATTTGTTCCACACTCCCTGTTGCCGCACTTTCGGGTTTTCTGGTATACTCACTCCCGGTTTACTGAATTGATGCCAGTTGGGACGAGATCACGATGCTACTCGTTTGGAGAATACAGCACTGAAGCTGAGCAGCTTCAAACTCGCGCGAACTTGCAAAACGAATTACACAAAAGAATCAGAATTACGATAGAGGAGAAATGAATGGCGAACACCAAGCGCGTGTGGCTCTTTGAAGAGGGCAACGCAACGATGCGGGATGAACTGGGCGGCAAGGGTGCGAACCTTTGCGAGATGAGTAATATCGGGCTGCCGGTCCCTCCCGGGTTTACGATTACGACGGATACGTGTATCGAGTACACGAAAAATGGCGGGCATTTCCCGGACGGCTTGATGGACGAAATCAAAGCCGATCTGGCCGCGGTCGAGCAAAAGACCGGCAAGAAGCTGGGCGATCCGGCGAACCCCCTGCTGGTCTCCGTGCGCTCCGGCGCGAAGTTCTCCATGCCCGGCATGATGGACACGGTGCTCAACTTGGGCCTCAACGATGCGACGGTCGAGGGATTGATCAAGCTGACCGGCAACGAGCGGTTTGTCTATGACTCTTATCGGCGCTTCTTGATGATGCTCTCGGATGTCGCTTATTCGGACGGCACCAACCATCTGGCGAAGCATGACTTTGAGCATCTTTTCACCGATTTGAAGACCAAACTGGGAGTCACCGAGGACCTGCAGGTCAACGGCGAACATTTGAAGCAGCTTTGCGAGACGTACAAAGCGCACATCAAGCAGAATGCCGGACGCGATTTCCCGCAGGATCCCATCGAGCAGCTGCAGGACTCCGTTTCCGCCGTTTGGAAGTCCTGGAACAATGACCGCGCGATTCTGTACCGCCGCCGCGAGAAGATCTCCGACGACCTCGGGACCGCCGTCAACATTCAGAGCATGGTGTTCGGCAACCAGGGCGAGGATTGCGGCACGGGCGTCGCGTTCACCCGCAACGCGTCGGACGGCACCAATGAAGTCTTCGGCGAGTTCCTAATGAATGCCCAGGGCGAGGATGTCGTCGCCGGGGTCCGCACCCCCATGCCTATCTCTGAGCTGAAGGTCCAGAACCCGGAGATGTACCGGCAATTCGACGAGATCTGCACCCGGCTTGAAGAGCATTACAAGGACATGCAGGACATCGAGTTCACGATTGAGCACAACAAGCTCTTTATTCTCCAGTGCCGCTCCGGCAAGCGCACCGGACCCGCCGCCGTCAAGATCGCGGTGGACCTGGTCAACGAAGGCAAAATCTCCAAAGAGACGGCCCTTGCCCGGATCAACCCCGAGCTTCTGGACCAGTGCCTGCACCCGATCATCAAGCCCGGTGCGAAATACGACCTGCTGGCGAAGGGCCTGCCCGCCGGACCCGGCGCGGC
>JANXNV010000223.1 GCA_025353925.1 Armatimonadota bacterium | reverse complement strand
AGGCCGTCCGACGAGAGCAGGGCGAGGGGGCCGAAGGGGCAGATCTCGATCTGGAGGGGGCCGGAGTCGGTTTCCAGCAGGAGAGACGGGAGGGAGTCCGGGCGGAGGGAAGGGTCCAGCCGGATCAGCGGGCCGAGGGCGGCGAGAGCCTCCAGGGGCAGGGTGGGGAAGGCGAGCAGGCCGTCGTCCCCCGCTGCCTGGTCCGACCGGCCCGCCTGACGCGTGATATGCGTCAGCACGAGCTGTACGGCGTCCTGAGTTGTGGGCGGCTTGTTCAGAATGGCCTCCAAAGTCCGGACTCAGGACTCGACGCTCTGGAGGCTGTCCAGGAAGCGCGGATAGAAGCCGAGGCGACGCGCCCCGAACGAGCGCAGAATCTCCTGGAAATGAGGGGCGTTGCGGCTGGACGCAATCGTCGTGACCAGGGTCTTACCGCGCTGCACCTCGGCATGGTAGCCGCGTGCCGCCTCTTTGGGGATGCCGCCGCCGGTCACCGCCCCGACCCCCGCCGCCAGGACCCCGCCGACAATCGCGCTGCCGATCTGCCAGGGCAGGACATGGCCGGGCATCATATCGTAAAGGGTCGGGAAAAAGACCAGCAGGGAAGCCGCCAGCGACCCGAGCGGGGCACCGATGACGAAGCCGACGATCGCCCGAGGGGCGATCTCATCGGCGGCGTTGATCGGACGTTCGATATCGTGCTCCTCGACTTCGCGGACCCCCACTGCCAGAGCCGGAGTATCGGTCTCCGCCGTATCGTGAGGGGCACCGGCGGCCCCCGCCGCCCCGTGGAAGACCAGTGTAATGTCCGCCAGCGGCACGCCGTCGTCGACCAAAGCCTTCGCCGCTCGCTCCGCCTGTGCATTATCGTCAAAGACCCCAACTACTGTTCCAGCCATCCGTTCGTTCTCCTGTGTGTACTCAATTACTGCGTCAGCCGCTGGGAGCCTACCCCCGTACCCCCGCCTTGATCAGCGATCCCAGGCGCACCGAATGGGCGTGGCAGATCGCGATCGCTAGGGCGTCGGCGGCGTCATCAGGCTTGGGCACTTCGGCCAGTCCCAGCAGCCGGGTGACCATGAACTGCACCTGCTTCTTGTCGGCCCGGCCCGCGCCGACGACCGCGCTTTTGACCTGAGTCGGCGTGTATTCGGTCCAGGGCAGACCGCGCTGGGCGATTGCCAGCAGGATCACGCCGAGGGCGCGGCCCACGGGAATGCCCGTGGTCACATTGTTCGTGAAAAACAGCCGCTCGGTCGCGACCGCCTCCGGTTTGTATTTGTCCAGCAGGGCGTTGAACTGATCGTAGATCGTCTTCAGCCGGACATGGGCCTCGTCGCTCGGCGGGGTCGTGATCACCCCGCAGGTGAGATAGGTCACGCGATCGCCGCGCTTCTCGATGACCCCGTAGCCGGTGGTCGCCGTGCCCGGGTCGATGCCGATGAGGATCACAAGTGTACCACGGTGCCGGTGCGGGCCGACTCGTAAACTGCCAGGACCAGCTCCACGGCCCGTCGGCCTTCGGGTCCGTCGACACGCGGCGTCTCCCCGGTGCGGCAGCAGCGGACGAAGTCGGCGAGCTGCGCCTTGTGGGCATCCCCCCAGATCGCCGCCGGATCCGACGCTCCCGTGCCGGACGCCGCCTGCTTCGAGGCTTCTTTGGTGCCGCCAGATGCGACTTGCAGGGCATGCGTGTGGGGAAGCTGCCCGCCGCCGTTCGTGCCGCTTTTGGTGACCAGCGTGTGCAGCATGTCGCCCTCTAAAATCGCCCCGCCCTCGGTTCCGTGAACCGCCAGGCGGACCGCAAAACCCGGATACAGGGCGGTCGAAGCCGAGAGGGCTGCGATGGCCCCATTGGCGAAACCCAACGTCGCCGCGACCACATCCTCTACTTCGATCCGCTCGTGGGCCAGAGTTCGGGTGAGGGCATAGATCGTCTCGACCGGGCCGCACAGCCAGCGCAGCAGGTCCACCGTGTGAACGCCCTGGTTCATCAATGCCCCGCCGCCGTCCAAGGCCCAGGTCCCGCGCCAGTCTCCTGAGTCGTAGTAGTCCTGTGTCCGATACCACGGAACCCGGGCCTCGGCGTAGACCAGCTTTCCGAGTGCGCCGCTGTCCAGCGTCTCTTTGACCAGCACACTGGCGGCATCGAAGCGGTGCTGGGAGATGACCCCCAGGACTTTCCCCGAGGCTTTCTGAGCCGCGATCAGCCGGTCACAGGCGGCCAGGGTGATGTCCATCGGCTTCTCGACGATCACATGCTTCCCGGCACCCAAAACCCGCTCGCCCAGCTCCGCATGCAGCCCGCTGGGGACACAGAGCGTGACGGCGTCGATGTTGGGGTCGGCCAGAATGGTTTCCAACGACTTCGCTTCCAGCCTAAACTGCGCGGCGAACGCCGCCGCGCGTTCCGGCAGAATGTCGCAGCAGGTGGTGAGCCGAACACCCTCACCCTGCAGGGCCGCCAGGGCCTGTGCGTGTGTGGGGGCGATGGTTCCGCAGCCAACCAGGGCGATTTGGAAAGACGTGTCAGACATTTAGACCAATTGTAGAAGAAAACAGGGGGTAAAGTCAAGCGGAACCGGCTCTTACTGCCGCTGCCGGGCTGCGCCGGCATGGAACGAATTCAGGGTTCCCGGCAGCTCCAAAGCCCGGCGGTACGCCGCTTTTGCCGCCTGCCCGTTCCCCGCCCGCTCTTCGGCGACTGCCAGCGCAAACCAATCTTCGCCGCCCGCTCCGTCCAGACCGACGATGCGCCGCCGCTCGGAGACGGTCAGCTCGCTCTGAAAGCCGAATTCGTACACTGCCGCCAGCATCCGCCCGGTCCCGAGGCTTTGGGGGGACTGCGCCCGCGCCGCTTCCAACTTGCCCCGAAGGGTGTCCAATTGGCCGGATTCGCGCACAGTCATCAGGGCCCGATTGGCTTGATTCGTCCCGTCGGTCTCGCCCCACAACGGCGGCAAGGTTGCGGCGGAGAGTGCCGCCTGCTCTGTCTCCAGGCTCGGGGAAGCCGCGCGGACCTGATCCATCGCCAGCACCGGAGCTTTCCGGAAGACGCGCGGCCTCGTCTGCGGCCTGGCGGGAGGAGCCTGCGGCTTGGGGGCAGCGGGAGCAGCCTGCATTTGATACGCATTCATGGGGACATCACGGTGAGTGGGCACCGGAGCGGTTGCCACTGCCTCCCCCTGTGTGCTCGCCGTCGGCGCGGGGTTGGCCATGGAGGACGCAGGGGCGGCGGGAGGTGGACCATTCACGCTCCCCTCGCCCGTAACATGGAACCGGTCCGCCTCGCTCGCGTGGACTGCCTGCGCCCGATCAGCCCGAGGCTGCCCTGGGGCCACCCCTGCCACGGAAACAGGTGCCGGAACACGCATTGGACTGGGCAGTGACCGAGATAGTGCCTGGGTACTACTATTCGCCGGGGCAGACGGAGCCGCGAACGGGTCATTCCCCTTGGTGATTGTCACGGGCGGCATCGGCTTTGCGCTCGGCAATGGGTGCGGCGGCAAGCCAATACCGTTCACGGTGTTCTTCAGCGCGTCCGTTGCCGTCGGCGGATGAGCCGTCGGTGGATGAATGGTCGGCGGCGGGTTCGTTTCGGCAATTTTCACCCCCCCGCTTCGTGTCTGATTACTTGGGGCAGTTTGCCGCACTGGAGCGGTCGGATGCGTTTCCGTCGGCATACTTTGCGGCAGGCGAAGAGCGACGATCACGGCGAGTGCCGCCGTGGCCCCGACCCCGGCGAGCCAGCCGTATTGGCGGGCCGGGCGTGAGGCAGGGACCGGATTCAGTCGGTCCGACAGGCGCAGCCAGAGATCTCCGGGGACCGTGCTATTTGCCGGGACCGTAGCCTCCCGCGTTTTTGACTCGCGCAGTGCTTGGATCAGTGGCCGCAGCCGTTCGGCCTCCGCCGCCAGGGCCGGGTCGACGGCCAGACGTGCGGCCATCAGCCCTTTCTGCGCGGGGTCCAATCCGTCTTCCAGATACGCGGGAAGCCATTCGTAGAATTTGGCGTTTCGGCTAAACAATTTTGGTCTCTAACTTACTTTTCTTTCCGCTTATTTTTCTTCCAGCCATCCCGCCGTCTCGCGCAATTTGCGGCAGGCATAGTGCAGACGGGACCAGACGGTTCCCACGGAGCAGCCCAGCAGCAGAGCAACTTCTTCGCAGGTCTGCTCCTCGAAGTAATGCAGCAAAACGACGGTGCGCTGCTTCTCAGGCAGGCTCTCGATGGCTTTGCGGAGGTCGCGGTCCCGCGCCAGCAGAACCGCCTCTTCCGCCGGCCCCAACGACGGATCGGCCAGCGCGGCCCGGACGGTCTCCGGCAGCTCCGCTTCGTAAACCGTCCCGCTGGTCTTTTTGCGCCGGTGCCACTGCTTGATCGCCATGTTGGTCGCGATCCGGTACAGCCAGGTCGAAAACTTGGCGTCGCTGCGGAACTTCGGCAAGGCCCGCCATGCCTGCACAAATACATCCTGCGCGACATCGTCTACATCGTCGGCCGTCGCGCTCGGTCCGAGCACACGCGCAACGAGTGTATAAACCCTCTTGTCATGCCGCGCCACCAGCTCGCGGAACGCGCTGCTCTCGCCCCGCTGACAGCGGCGCACCAGGGCGGCATCTTCATCCACCCCGAGGGCAGCCAGATGCGTCCCCACCGTCCCCGCCGCCCCGGTGAATGCCGGGGAGGAAGCGTCACGGTCTGTGGTGTTCAATTTGTTAGACACACGCTATTGTGACATACTTCAATGGCAAACGGATATTGAGCGCTGTGGATGGGTTGAAATAGTGCACCCTGATATTGTATGTGCAGTCGAAATCCTGTATAATCCCCCTATGCAATGCTTTCAGATTGTTATTGAAACGGCAGAGTGAAGTTGAATGGAACAAATTGCTATGAGTACAATCCGTTTATGCCTTCCTGAATCGCTACACAAACAGGTACGGAAATTGGCGCTCCAGGAAGGGATTTCGACCAACCAGTTTGTCGCCACAGCGATCGCTGAGAAACTGTCGGCTTTGATGACGAGCAGCTATCTTGAGCATAGGGCCGCGCGGGGAAAGCGAGCGCGTTTTGAGCAGGCCCTGGCGAAAGTCAGCTCCGGGCCTGCGGACGCGCATGACCGCCTTTGAGGTTTTCGAGTGAGCCTGAAAATGGGTTCGCGCCGCAGGGGCGGTATAATAAGGTTGTACGGCTTGGAAGGCCGTAGCTAGCGGGTCAAAACCAGATGAAGAAAATCTTGTCCATTGGCGCAGTATCAAATGCTAAACGGCAGAAAGTGCCGGCAAAACTGAAAATACAGAAGAAGGCACAGGCAGACCCAAAGGTGATGAAGCGCAAAACCGTCTCGGGTGTTTCTTACACAGTCAGTTACTGTGTCCCCAAAAGTCGTCCTGGGTATCGCCCGAATGAAGCCTCCCAATTTGGCGTACCGGATGCGTCGGGATTAGCAACGAGTGGTGGGTAGCGCTCATTCTGAGTATGAGGTAAGAACCGCTGCCGCATAACATTGCGCTGCATACGACGTGACCACCGCGTTTTGCTGTCGAATAATAGTTAGGCAGCACAGGGTGAACCAAACTGAGGCGAAAGCACTATGGAAGACGATCTTTTTTGGACTTTTCGGCCAGCCAATGCGGAGGAACTGAAGAAATGCATCCGGGAAGCGTTCGCAGATGCCATTTATCCGGGCAGCGATAACATCACCATCAGCGCCTGCCCCTGCACGGAATGTACCGAAACGCGCACGTTCTTCGAGAGCAAGCACTGGCGGGACGTAGCGGTGACGGGTCTGCCCTTCCATGCCTTCTGGGGAGGCCTCGCAATCATGTCTCCCGAGGCATGGCGGTTCTATCTGCCGGCATACATGCTCCTGAGTCTCAAAGGAGACGGTGATCCTCTGGGAACCTTAGAATGTGCGCTTTACGGTTTGTCGCCTGCCCCGCCAAGTGCGCATGACTGGCTGACAGAACGAACTCACTCCTTTTCTCGCGCCCAGCAAGAATGTATCGCCGCCTACGCTAGTGCTGCCACTGAACGAGGCGCGGAGGAAGAGGTGGAATGCGACGAGGCGTTCATTGCCGCTGCGAACTACTGGAGAAGTAAAGTGGCGGCCAACAGGGCTGAACAAGGTGCGGCCTGACAATGAATTGAACATATCGCGGACAAATTATATTTGTTTCTTTTGTGCTTTTGCTTGTGACAGGCTGCTGCTACTTTAAGTGGATCACACCGTACAAGTTCCTCTATAGTGAAGGAGACGGGCCGACAATGCGGAACCCAAGCGGCGGCATCGCGACCGAGTGGGAGACGAATTATCGCGTCAATCGTATAACAGGAGCCGTAGAAGTAATACATACCGATTTGGGAAACTCACAGGCTTCGTTCAACTGGCGTCCGACCACTAATAGAATAACGAGTAATGTCTGGTGGTATCGCCTGCTGCCATAAACGCCGCAGGCGTACGGTTTATTATTTGAAGTCAAGAGAGAAAAAACTATTATGATGAACCTAACGTGGAAATTCTTCAGTTTATCGCCATGCTGGCGCCCCGCTATTCTTGCGGCTTGCCTGAGTGTCCTTGTTCTGGCGTTTATTTTGCTCGGGTCGCTGATAAATGGAACGCATATTTCCGTGTATGTCTTGGCGCTCGGCCTGGGGCTATTTCTCAGTAACTTGCCGGGGGTGTTCTGTTCTGTAGCGAGGGAGCAAGCCAAAAGCGAAAGTCAAATCCGCGCTCTTCAGGAGAGA
The DNA here is from genome assembly GCA_025353925.1 of Armatimonadota bacterium. GTDB lineage: Bacteria > Armatimonadota > Armatimonadia > Armatimonadales > Capsulimonadaceae > JANXMY01. Next base: position 4,417 of record JANXNV010000223.1, on the reverse strand, counting down.
ATTGAGCAGTTGGAGGCGCAAACCGTGCAGCGAGTAGTTTAGCAGCGCAATCTGTAGGTTGCCGGGCCAACGGTTATTTTGTGGCAGAGCACGACAGCAACCAAGCGGGAGCAATAGAATTAAGATAGGAGCAGAGAACGATCATGAATGACCAAATGTTACTTTCCCGTATTACCGCGCGGTCCACTGTCTTGGGGGGAAAGCCGACAATTCGCGGAACGCGCTTGAGTGTGGAGTTTATTCTCAACCTCTTAGCACACGGTGCAGAAGAAGCGGAAATCCTGTCGGAGTACGAGGGGCTGCAACCCGAGGATTTGACGGCTTGCCTCTTGTTTGCGAGCAAATCTTTGGAAAACACATCTTTTATGCCGCTAGCTGAGGCTGCGTAATGCGCTTCCTTGTGGATGAGTGTACAGGGTCTAATGCGGCCGAGTGGCTTCGCGGGCAAGGATACGAAGTGTTTTCAGCTTACGAGCAGTCGCGTGGGGCTAGCGATGAAATTCTGATTAAAAAAGCATCTTCGGAGAATTGGATACTCATCACTAATGACAAGGACTTTGGCGAAATGGTCTACCGGGAGCGTCGTCCGCATCATGGGGTCGTTTTCCTACGATTGAATGATGAGAGGGCGGCCAATAAAATATTGGTTTTGCGGAAACTGCTGGCTCAATATGCGGATCAGCTAGCAGATCGCTTCATCGTGGTCACAGATGAGCGTGTGCGCTTCGCCGGGATGCCAATCTTAAATCCTGATACTGATAACTCATAATCTCTTTTCCCAATGCTGCCACGCACAGTGCGACACCCCCCATTCTATCTCCCCACCCTTGCCAAATCCCCGAACTTCTGCTAAAATAAAAGTAGATTTCCCCCCAGATATAGATTCCTGCGAACACCGCTATCAACATCTAGTAGCACTCAGCAGAGAGAGTCGTTTGTCAGCAATTATCAAGAAAGACCTTTATGACCAGTATCACGCCCTCCAATTTCGTGCATCTTCATCTGCATTCCGAATACAGCCTGCTGGATGGGGCCTGCCGCATCGACGATCTGGTTCAGAAGGCCGTCGATCTGGAAATGCCGGCGATTGGGCTGACCGATCACGGCGTCATGTATGGGTCGATGGAGTTTTATCTCAAATGCAAGAAGGCGGGCATCAAACCGCTGGTCGGCAACGAAATGTATGTGGCGACCCGCTCCCGGCATCAGAAAGAAAACAAAAAGCTCGACGATGCACGGCATCTGGTCCTGCTGGCGCAGAATGAGATCGGCTACAAGAACCTGCTGAAGCTGACTTCGATCGCGTCACTGGAAGGGATGTACTACAAGCCTCGGATCGACCGGGATTTGCTGCAGGCGCATCACGAAGGGCTGATCTGCTTGTCGGCGTGCCTCGGGGCGGAAGTGCCGCACCACTTGATGAACAATGATATGGCGGCGGCGGAACATGCGGCCTGTGAGTTTCGGGAAATCTTCGGCGACCGTTATTATTTGGAGCTGCAGGATCACAAACTGGAGAAGCAGCAGCCGGTCAATCAGCAGCTCATTCAGATGGCCGCAAAGCTGAAAATTCCGCTGGTCGCCACCAATGATGTCCATTACCTGAACAGCACCGATGCCGACCCGCATCAGGTCCTGCTGTGCGTTCAAACCAGCACGACGATGGACGATCCTAAGAAGATGAACTACGGCTCGAAAGACTTCTTCTTGAAGTCGGCGTCGGAGATGGCCGAGCGGTTCCCCGGTCAGGCCGATGCCCTGGCGCGGACCGCCGAGATTGCGTCTCGCTGCGATTTGAACCTGGAGTTCGGGCGGCTGGCCATGCCGTCGCCGGGCGACACGCCCGCCGATATGAATGCCCAATCCTACCTCGCCAAGCTGTCCTTCGAAGGCATGAAGACCCGCTACACGCATATCACCGAGGAGCACGAGGAGCGTCTGCGCTTTGAGCTGAGCGTCATTGAGAAGACCGGCTTCGGGCAGTACTTTTTGATCGTGCGGGACTTCGCCAACTTTGCCCGGCGCGAGGGCATCTTTTTCGGGGTGCGCGGCTCGGCGGCGGGATCGATGGCGTCGTACTGCGTGGGGATCACGGATGTGGACCCACTGGAATATGGGCTGACGTTTGAACGGTTCCTGAACCCGGAGCGGCTGTCCATGCCGGATATCGACATGGACTTCGAGGACCACCGGCGGCAGGATGTCATTGATTACGTTGTCAACAAATATGGCCGGGACCATGTCGCGCAGATCGTGACTTTTGGAACACTGGCGGCCCGCGCGGCGATCCGCGACTGCGGCCGGGCGATGAACAAGATGCCGATGGCCGAGATCGACAAGCTCTGCAAGATGATTCCGACTATTCCCGTGGGCATGAAGATCAGCAAGGCCCTGGAAGTCAATCCGGAGTTCAAGGCGGCGGTTAGAAGCAATCCGCTCGCGATCGAGCTGATCGAGACCGCCCTGCGCCTCGAAGGCCTGACCCGCCATGACAGCGTACATGCGGCGGGAGTCGTGATCTCAGCGACTCCGCTGGTCGAGAATATCCCGGTCCAGCGGGCCGACGACGGCGTAGGTCTCGTCACCGGATACCCGGCCAGCGTGCTGGAAAAAATTGGCTTGATCAAGATGGACTTTCTGGGCCTTGCCAACCTGACAATTCTGGCGAAAGCCGTCCGCAATGTCAAGAAAAGCACCGGGATTGTCATCGATGTCCTGAAGCTGCCGCTCGACGATAAGAAAACCTACGACCTGCTCGGGCGCGGCGAGTGCTCCGGTGTTTTCCAGCTGGAAGGCGGGCAGATGCGCCGCTATATCGCCGAGCTGCGGCCCAACACGGTCGCGGAGGTCGCGGCGATGGTGGCCCTCTACCGTCCGGGTCCGATGGCGCAAATCCCGACTTATATCCGCTGCAAGCTGGGCATGGAGAAAATCCAGTATCCGCACCCGGCCTTGGAGCCGATTCTCAAAGAGACCTACGGAATTATCGTCTACCAGGATCAGGTGCTGCGGATCGTCCAGGCCATTGCGGGCTTCAGTCTCGGGCAGGCGGACATCCTGCGCAAAGCGATGGGGAAAAAGACGCTCAAAGAGATGGTCCAGCAGCGCGAAAACTTCATGGCCGGGGCCGAGGCGAAGGGCATCGTCGATGCCAAGACCGCCGCCTACCTGTTCGACCTGATCGAGCCGTTCGCCGGGTACGCGTTCAATAAAGCCCATGCATTCTGCTATGCGCTTCTTGCCTACCAAACTGCCTATTTGAAAGCCAACTATCCCGTGGACTACTTCGCGGCCCTGATGGCGACCCAGGCGGACGACACGGACAAGCTGGTGAACTTTATCGAGGATGCCAAGCGGACCTACCTGGGAGAGTACGGCCAGAAGATCGAGATCCTGCCTCCGGACATCAATTTCAGCGACGCGGAGTTCACCGGGGAGAAGGCGGCGATCCGGTTCGGCCTGCTGGCGATCAAAAGCATCGGCAAGGCCCCCATTGAAGCCGTGCTGGCCGCCCGCAAGAAAGACGGCCTGTTCGCGTCGCTGCACGACTTCTGCGCCCGTGTCCACGAGTTCGGGCTGACCTCGAAGGGCGCGATCGAGACCTTGATCAAGGCGGGGGCGATGTCCACGCTGGAGATGAACCGCGCCCGCCTGCTGGCTGGGCTGGACGGGGCGATGAACAGCGCGGCGTCAATCGCCCGTGACCGCAAATCCGGCCAGGTCTCCATGTTCGGCGACGAATCCGACGCCGAAAGCACGGCCCATGTCGCCCCGCCCCTGCCGGATGCCGAGCCGCTGCGGCCCAACGAAATCACGGCCATGGAGAAGGAGCTGCTGGGCCTGTACCTGAGCGATCACCCGCTGGATCAGTATACGGGAGCCGTCAAAGCCAATGTCACGCACACCATCGAGGAGTGCCGCAGCCTCGGCGATAAAGAGGAGATCACGCTGGCCGGGGTTCTCACCAATGTGCGCAGCTACTACACCAAGACCAAAAACGAGCTGATGTACTTTCTGACCCTGGAGGATAAGACCGGCACCATCAGTGTCAGCGTCTTCCCGCGCTCCGCCGCCACTCTCTCCGAAGTGCCGCAAAAAGACAGCGTTGTCCTGGTCAAGGGCCGGACCTCTCACCGCGACCGGATCAACAAAGGGGGTGGGGGCGGCGAGGAAGACACCGGCTCCGTCGCCAGTGTCGAGATCTCCGCCGACCAGATTGTGCCGGTCGCCACGGCGGAAAAGCTGCTTGGGAACGGCGCGAATATCGTCCGCGAGGTCCGTCCGGCGTTCGTGTGCCTGAATATCCGCATCGACGAAAGCATGGCCGACAAGATGCGCCCCCTGCAGCGCAAGCTCGCCGAGCACCGCAGTGCCGGCGGCAGCCGCCTCCTCCTGCACGTCACCGACGGCCCCCGCA
>JANXNV010000163.1 GCA_025353925.1 Armatimonadota bacterium | reverse complement strand
ACGAAGTGCGGCTGGCCGACACATTTCGGGTATTCTTAAGGGCACACAAGATTTCCGTGCCGGACGAGCCGCAGGACAGGACTGGTGTCTGGCCGCCTCCGCCGAGGTGGTGAGTGAAGATGGGGTTGTATGGCGTGAAGCACAGCAAGAGCTGCCGAATGCGCGGCAACGATCAACTGCGGGGTGATGACTGGTGGTGGGTTCCGAACGCCCATCGTCACCGAATTACGTTCGACACCAATTGACACGCAAAGAAGCCCAGGAGATCGAAAAGTCCGAATGAGTGGATGGCGAAAACAACCGATCGGCGATCTGCCGCTGTATCAGGCGAAGACGATGGCCTGGCTGCCCCGGATCACGCAGGGCTTTACGACCCGGCGAGGCGGGGTCAGTGCGGCTCCCTATGATCTGCTCAATCTAGGGGCGCATGTCGGCGATTTGGACGCGAGCGTGTACGCCAACCGGCAGCGGGTCTGGGATGACCTCGGGTTTACCGAGGGGCAGGTCGCACTGGCGGAGCAGGTGCATGGGGACCACGTGGCGATAGTCAGGTCTGGCACGGGCAGCCTGCCGGTAATGGGGGCGGATGCGCTCGTGACCAGCACACCCAACCTGCTACTGATGCTGTTCTTCGCCGACTGCGTCCCCGTGTACTTCGTCGATCCGGTCCGCAAGGTGATCGGCCTGGCTCATGCCGGGTGGCGCGGGGCGGCGGCAAATATCGCTGGGAAGACAATGGCGGTGATGACCGACGAGTTCGGCTGCGCCCCTTCGGCATGTTTTGCGGCCATCGGCCCCTCGATTGGCGGGGACAGCTACGAAGTGGGAGCGGAGGTGGCGGACCAGTTTCGGACACTTCCAGGAACACGCGGGACCAGTGTCGTCACCCCGCGCAGTGAGTTTGGCGGAACATTCAGCCTTAACCTGCGTCAGGTCGTCTTCGGGCAGCTGCTCTCAGCGGGATTGCCCGCCGGGGCGATTGCGGTTTGCGATGAAGACACACTGCGAAATAAACGGGACTTCTTCTCGTATCGGCGGGACGGAACGACCGGCCGCATGGCCGCTTTTCTGGGGATAAAGGAGACGAAAGCGGAATGAACCGTTTATTTTTGATGATCGGGGTCGGCATTGCAGTTGTCGCACTGCTGTTTTTGAGCCAAGGCATCAAAAAAGCCTCACCGTCGGACGCGGATTTGCAGAAACAAGCCCAGGAGGACGCACAGAAGAATGCTCCGCCGACACCGCCTGCCCCGCCGCCCAGTGCCGCGGCCCAGCTGGCAGCATCTACCGGGGTTCAGCCGTCGGAGGAGACTGTCGGAGACCCGGCAGCGGCCCGGCATCATATTTCGGTCGGCTGGGTGTACGACGAGGCGAACCAAGCCCATCCGGAAACTCTGGCGACACCCATTCAGGCGGTTCGGGACATTGTGACGAAAAGCGGGGGCAAACTGTCCGCTGAAATCGTGAACCTCGATGTTCCCCTTGAGGATCGATCTCCAGCGGCACAAAAAATCGCTGACCTTGGCGTCAGCGTTGACAGCCATGGAATACTTAGCGACAATCCCTCAAGCAATCCGAGCAACGCCGCCCAGATTACCAGCGAGCTGGCACCGCTGCTTTAGTTTTCAGTCTTGAAACTCAGTCTTTAGTGCGCGTCCCGGCTGGCCACCCGCGAGATGTTCGCGGCGATCTTCAAGGCACTGGACGCATTTTTGAGGAGAGCCAAGGCGGGTTTCAGATCTTCAGGATGCACGGTTTGTGCGACTTCCTTGATCTGGGTCGCCGACTGCATCACGGCCCCGGAAGTCGTTTTGACGGTCGCGACAACATGCTTGACACGCACGGTCTCCTGCTGAACGATCCCTTTGCCGGTCGTAACGAGGTTTTTCCCGGCGTTCAGGGGGCGTTTGTAAAGACGTCCGGCATTCGTGACCGCCGCGTTTTTGAGGCGCAGCGCGGTCATCACCATCCAGACCAGCACGCCGACCAGACCGACCAGTGCCAGCACCAAGAGAATTTCGCCCGCGATGGTAACATATAACATAATTTTTGACCCTGATCTTGTTTACCCGAGAACCACTGAAAGAAAAACCACTCCATGTCAAACACACTGACCGAAAGCACCCCGGTCCGATTGGCCGAGCGCGAATCCAATGCCGCCGACCTGAAGTCAGGTCTATTCTACCCCTATTACAGCGGGCTGACGGGCCAAGTCGCAAAAATCTATCCCGACGGTACCGCCGCCGTCACCATCGATGCGGCCAGTATGCCCCCCGAAATCCGCACGCGGCATACCAAAGGCACGGATGCGATGCGCCAGAAGTGGCTGGACGGCCTCTCCGACGAAGCGCGTAATAAGCTAAGCGCAGGCGAGAAGAAGTTTGCCCTGCGCTACACGCTGCTGGTCGCAGTCGGCGATCTCTCCCCGATGGAGGCCGTTCTGGAAGCCCCCGCCGAGCCGGTTCGGAAGAGTTTGGCGGATATCGAGGCGGACGAAGCAAAGCATCTGGCGGAAGTCGCCCAGAAGCGCAAAGACTAGGGCAGGACCAGCACAAATGCACGGGGCGGTCTGGGGCGTGATTTTTGTCGGCCTTCTATTCACGGGCATTCGGCTCGCCGTGCCGCTGCTTCTGGCCGCCCTGGGCGAGACACTGGCGGAAAAGTCGGGGGTGATCAATGTCGGGATCGAGGGAATGATTCTGGGCGGTGCACTCGCCGGGTTCGCGGTCACCTGCCTCAGCCATAGTCCCTGGCTCGGTGCGGGGGCGGCTGTCCTTGCGGGGATGACCCTGGCGGCTCTGTTTGCCGGTCTCGCCGTGGTTCTGGGAGCGGACCAAGTGGTGGTCGGCACAGCGACCAATATCCTGGCACTGGGACTGACCGGCGTCTTCTTCCGGGCCTTGCCCCAGCTCAGCGGGGCCTCAGTGACGGCCTTCGCGCCCCTGACACTTCCTTTTCTGCATCCGCGCGATACCCAGCCGCCCTGGGCGGCACAAATCGCTTCGGCTTTTCTCGAGCAGAACATTCTCGGCTGGGTGGCCTGGGTACTGGTTCCGCTCTGCTGGCTATTCCTCTTTCGGACCCGCGCCGGTCTGCGCCTGCGTGCGGCCGGGGAGTACCCGGAAGCAGCGGACGGGGCGGGAGTGCGGGTCGAACGAGTGCGGGTCGGTGCGACCCTGGCGGGCGGAGCGTTGGCGGGTCTGGCGGGAGCGTACCTGAGCATCGGCTACACCAACGGCTTTGTGGAAAACATGAGTGCCGGACGCGGCTTTGTCGCCCTGGCCGTCGTGATTTTAGGCCGCTGGAACCCCTTCGGCGTCGCCGGAGCCGCCTTTCTCTTCGGCCTGGCCTTCGCCCTGCAATACCAGTTTCAGGCCGCCGGCACCCGCTTCCCCTACCAGTTTTTCCTCGCCCTGCCCTACGTCCTCACCCTGGCGGCTTTACTGCTGCGCTCCCGGCTTCGAAGTGCCCCGCCTGCAGCACTCGGAGAGGCGTATCAGCGGGGATAGCAGAGTCCGCGACCGTGACGCGGTTTCGCCCGCCGGATTTCGACCGGTACAGGGCGGTGTCCGCGGCGGCGATCAGATCCCCGCCGTCTTTCATGGCCGGGGTCAGAACGGCGACGCCGAGGGAGGCCGTAACGCAGCGCTGAGGCCAGGGTGCCAGCTCAATGGCGCGGCGAACACGCTCGGCAATCGTTTCAGCCCCGCGTGAATCGGTTTGCGGCAGGAGCAGGACGAATTCTTCGCCGCCGTAGCGGGCGACCATGTCTGTCTCGCGGGCGTTTTCCCCCAGCAGGTTCGCGACTGCCCTCAGCACAATGTCCCCCGCCGGGTGCCCAAATGAATCGTTATAGTGCTTGAACGAATCGACATCCAGCATCACCAGCGACAGCGGTGTTCCGTAGCGAGCCGCTCGCAAGACCTCCTCCGACAGCCGTTCCTGGAACGTGCGATGGTTCAGGATTCCCGTGAGTCCGTCCTGGGTCGCCAGCGTCGCCAGCTCGAAGTTCGCTTTTTCCAGCTCCACCATTTGGAATTTCAGAACGACGCTGTACGCCTCGATCCGTTTTCCATCCTCTTCCCGCGCCATCTCGCCGCTGATCCACTGCGCCATCAGGCGCAGGATCTCCAGGTCGGAATCCGCAAACTCTTCCGGGCGGGAAGCTTTACTCGAGAAGCACAGGGTTCCCGCCAGCACGTCATTGACCCAGAGGGGTGCCCCAATATAGGCTTCCAGGCCAAAGAGGGAGTAGGCGGGCAAATCGCGCCAGTCCGAGGCAGACGCACAGGCGACGGCCTGAACTTCTCCGGATGCAATCACGCGCGAGCAGTAAGTCTGCGGCAGATCGCAAGTGAAGCCGCTCGAGTGCAGATAATTCGGGTCCAGGGAGTGCAGAACCGTGAATTTGCCTGCCTCCACCTGCGCGACAAAGCCGACCTCCAGGCCGAAGAACTCCTGCCCGAGATGCAGAATACTCTCCATTTTCTCCGCCAGCGTCAATGCCCGCGCTGTGGTCACCTCATGCAGACGGCGCAGACGAGCTTCACTGCGTCGCAGCGCATCTTCCGCCGTCTTGCGGTCGGTGATGTCACGGGCGATCGTGGAAAGGTATTTGACGGACCCATCCTCGGCCCGGTGGGTCAGCAGCAGCAGGGACAGGGGAATCTCTCGGTTATCTCCGGAACGGATCGCCACTTCGCCCTGCCAGAAACCATCCCGGAGAACCGCCGGCCAGGCTTCGTACTGCAGCCGCTCCCGTGACCACGGCACATGGCCGTCGAGAACATGCAGCGGGGCAATATCGGCATTGTCGTCCAAAGTTAAAAACTTGCGGAAAGCATCGTTGAGATAGGAATAATGACCGCTCGCGTCCGCCAGACTGATCAGGTCCGTCGAGGCATCAAGTATGGCAGTCAGACGGCTCTGCCTTTCGCGCGACAGCCTCAAGTTGCACAGCAGCCGGGAAGTCCCCAGCAGAGAAACCGCCAGTCCCAAAAGGCCGATGCCCAGCAGGAGCGAGACGCGCTTTTCCTGGCTCTGCGCCTGCGCTTCGATCGCGGCGGTCAGATGATCGGAAGCTTGTGCCATCCGGGTCGTCGTCTCCCACTCGGCGTATCCGTCCGTGGAGATCCGGTTTGAAAACTGCTGCCAGGAGGAATCTGTCCCGGCAACGGCCTGGGGGTAAGCAGCCCGCAGGCTTTCACGGACCGCAGCCATTTCCTGAAGTTCGGGGCCGGGGTCTTCGCCATGGTCCATCAGCTCAGCGACCCGGTAGCTGCGGTAGCGCAGAGAGCCGCTGCGATTGACATCCTCGAACTGATGCGCAGCCCGACGATTTTGATGCAGCGCACAGGCAAGCAGGAGAACGGGCACGATTACCCCGGCGATGACAAGCCACGAGAGAACGTGATACCGATGGGTCCCAGAGAGTTTTTCAGTTGCAGTCAAAATAATGCCGAAATCTATCTATGCAAGCCAGGAGCGGTGCAAAGCGAGTGCTGTTAGTAATCATTATGGCGGATGAGGCGCAGTGCAATAGACTATTGTTCCATACTGCACATCACCTTATCTCCGGGGAAAACCGCGCTGGAATCTGGTACAATAGCTCTGATTAAGAAACTGATTGATCGAAACATCCAGGAGACCGCCTCTAATATGCCGTCGCTAACCGCTCCCTATATCGAGACTCAGCAGGTCGTGACGGGATTTATGTATGAGCTGCACATCGCCGAAGAGACCAATGGGACGGGGATCACACGCCTAGACATCGGGCCGTATTTCTTCAGCGGGGCGGCGGGCAGTATCAAGTATCCCGAAGCCGTTACCAATGAAATGACCCCGCCGGGATGGGCCGCCGTGCGCTGGGTTACCGACGAGTCCGGGTCGAGCTGGCTGCGCTGGGAAGGTGGGCGGATTGATACCGAAGACGGCGAAGCACTGTTCCAGCTCACCTCCAACTATGCGCCCAGCAATTCCGGCGCCGCCCTGTATGTCTGGCGCGGCAGCCGGTCCCCGGAAAAGTTTGCCATCTCCGCCCCCGATTACTCCCAGCCGCCTCCGGCGGTCAACCCCCGGCACGATGTCAAAGGCCAGGTGTCCTACTCGAAGGGCAGCGGGTGCGCCCCGCCGCTGGTGCTGACCCTGGGCCTGGTCGCGGCGGCTCTGCGGCACTGGCTGGCGTGAGACTGCTTTCGCTGGATGCGTTTCGCGGCCTGACCATCGCCGGGATGCTGCTGGTCAACAACATCGCCCTGGACTCGCGAACCCCGGCGCAGCTCACACACGCGCCCTGGAACGGCGGCGTCCGTTTCGCTGATGTGATCTTCCCCTGGTTTCTGCTGATCGTCGGTGTTGCGATCTCCTATTCGGCGGCCAGTGCCAAGAAGAAAGAAATCCCGCTCTGGCGGGCGGATCTGAAGATTTTGGGCCGGGTCTTATCCCTGGTGTCTCTCGGCTGCCTGATCGACTCAAGCTTGGCTAAACGGCCCGTCTTCGATTTGAACGTGCTGCAGTTGATCGGGCTGGCGTACGGCACGGCGTCGCTGCTTTACGCCCTGCCCCTCTCCCGGCGGATGGCGGTCGCGGCGGGTTTGCTCCTGCTGCACGGGGCGGCGATCCAGTTCCTGCCGGTGCCGGGCCTCGGAGTGGGAGTGTTCCGCGAGGATGCCAACCTGATTCAGCATCTGACCCGGACGTACCTGTCGCCGCTGCACCTGGACGGCCTGATTTCGGTCGTGCCGACCGCCGCACTGGTGCTGATCGGGTCGGCCTTTGGGGACCTGCTGCGGTGGGAGATTAAGCCGCTGCCGAAGATTCCGTTTCTTCTGCTGGCAAGCGCGGCTTTGATGGGTCTCGGCTGGGCGTGGCACTTTTCTCTGCCGTATAACAAACCGGTCTGGACTGCCTCGTATATTCTGCTGACCGCAGGCCTTGGCGGTGTTGTGCTGACGGCCCTCTATGCACTGGTGGATGTCGCAGGGCCGAAGTGGCCGCCGCTGCGCTGGCTGGTGTTCCCGCTGACCATCTACGGTTCGAACGCAATTGCGGCGTATGTCGGGCCGATTTTGGTCAAGGTCCTGATCCTGCGCGAATGGACCTGGCGAATGCCGAGCGGCGTCCGCGAGACATTGGAGCAGACCTGGCTGCATGCATCAGTCGCGCACTACGGCCCCTACTGGGGCGGCTGGATTTACACGCTGGCCTATCTGGGCGTTGTCTGGCTGGTGCTGCTGGAGCTGTATCGAAGAAAGATATTCTTGCGAGTGTAACCTATGAGTATAGTAGATGAAATCAGCTGGGACAAGGCCCCGGAGGGGCTGGTCCCGGCGGTTGTGCAGGATTCCGAGACGAAGGAAGTTCTCATGCTGGGCTTTATGAACCGGGCCGCGCTGGAAAAGACGCTGCGCGAGGGCAAAGTGACGTTCTGGACCCGTTCCCGGCAGAAGCTTTGGACTAAAGGCGAGACCAGCGGGAACGTGCTCGAATTCGTCTCCCTGCGTGTCAACTGCAACGATGACTCGCTGCTCGTGCTGGCGCGGCCCATCGGGGCGACCTGCCACACGGGCCACCCGACCTGTTATTACCGGGAAGTGACGAGCGAGAGCGGCGAGTGGCAGACGATTACCGAGGCTCAGTTCGACCCGGAACAAGTGTACGCGAAAAGCGCGTAGATTTAGTATCCCATATATAAAAGTCCGATTTCTAAGAGCACCCCCCACTTATGAAGCAATTCTCTGGTTCTATGAAGCAATTCTCCCGTTTCGCTCTCTCCGCCGCGCTTGCGGTCAGCATTACTGCCGGACAAACCGCTGACGCCCGGCCGGCTGTTCCGATTTCGCATCCGGCTCCGAGCCAGCGGCTGAAATGGGACTCCAAAAAGTTCATGCGCGTCGGCGAGCTGCGGCCCGGCATGCGCGGCTATGCTCTGACAGTCTTCAAGGGCACGAAGATCTCCAAGTTCGGCATCGAGATACTGGGGATCGTCTCCAAGTTTAACGAAGGCAAGGACTACATCATGTTCCGGGCGACCGACGGTCCGCCCGTCACCCGCGCCCTGGGAATCGCGCACGGCATGAGCGGCAGTCCCATCTACATAGGAGGGCGGCTGGTCGGAGCGATCTCGCTGGGCAACGACTTCGCGCGGGACCCCATCGGCTTCGCGACCCCGATCGAAGCCATGTTCGACGCCTGGAGTCCCGACCTTCCCGCAAAGCCCTCCAGCCTCAGTGCCGCCCCAGCGGAGATGGCTCAAGGAATGCAGGCACCTGGTCGGCAGTCTTCGTACGGCGTGCTGGACATGCCCCTGACTGTCAGCGGCATGAACTCGCGCGGCATCTCACGGCTGCAGAATGCACTCGGGCCGTTCCATTTCAGTGTCATGGCGGGAGGTGGCTCCGGGGCAAGTACGGAGTTTAACCCCCTGGCCCAGGGCGCGACCCTGGTTCCCGGCTCGGCGGTGGGCGTCTCGCTGGTGCAAGGCGATATCGACATGACGGCGACGGGCACGGTCACCTACCGCGACGGCAACCGCCTGCTGCTCTTTGGGCATCCGTTCACCAGCCTCGGGCCGATCGACGCCGCCCTGACCACGGCCTATGTGGTGGATATTTACCCGTCGTATCAGTCGTCGGTCAAGTTCGGCTCGCCGATCAAGACCGTCGGGCGCATTTTTCAAGACCGGCCCTTCTCCGTCGGCGGCGTGATCGGCCCCATGCCGCAGATGATTCCGGTGACCGTCTCCGTGAACGACCAATCCATCAAACGCCGTAAGAACTTCGCGGTTCAAATCATCAACCATCCTCTGCTGACCGGTCCGCTCATCTCGCAGGTCGCCGACGCCGCCATTCAGCAGGTCCACGGGCAGCCGGGGGACTCAATGGCTCAGGTGACTCTGGATGTGGATGTCGAGGAGATCGGCCACCTCAAGCGGACGAATACGTTCTACGACGCACTGGGGATCGATCAGACCGCGATCGGCGATCTGGACGGTCTGCTGCGCCTGCTTTCCGCGAACCCGTTTTATCCGCTGGCCGTCAAGGGCGTCAAGATGAGCGTGACGATCCAGAACCGGCACGATACGGCGGAGATCGACCACCTGTTTGTCAAGCAGACGAAATTTGCCCCCGGCGACACCGTCGATGTCGGTGTCGTCTTAAAACCCTACAAGCAGCCGCTGTATACCCGGATGATCTCCGTGAAGATCCCGCAGTCCACGCCCGATGGTACCCTCTCCCTGGCAGTCCAGGGCGGCGGTTCGGGCGGAGGAGGAGGCGGGGTGAGTATTCTATCCCTGCTGACGGGCCGTTCTTCGGAGCCGACGGAGCTCGCGTCGAATGTTTCCCAGCTCGCCAAGCAGTGGGTCGAAAAGCCGCACAACGACGATTTGGTCGCCCGTCTGATCCTGCCGACCTCGGCCATCAGCCTGCGCGGCGAAAAGCTCTCCGGCCTGCCGCCGACTTTGGCCGCCGTCATGCAGTCCAATCGCTCTACGGGCCTGCGGACGGAGCGCGATGACGTGAAAGTGACGCAGCCCGTGCCGTACATCGTCACCGGCAGCCAGTCACTGAGTGTCACCGTCCGCAAAAAAGATGTTTCAGAAGCTCCCCGGTCTGCGGCTTCCACCAGCGGCACCGCCACGTCCGGCAGTGCGCCCGACACGACGGCGACGCCCGCTGAGAGTGCAGGACCGACGCCGCTCTCCTCCGGCGGCGACGCGGACGAGGAAAGTGCCCGGCTGCTGGCGATGCCCATAGGCTTCACTCGCCCCATCTTCATCAACCCCGTAGGGGCGGGGCTTGCCCTCTTATCTGCTCCTAATTCTTCGTCTTCAGCGAACGCCAAATCTGAGACAACCAAGAGGGCGGGGGCAAGCCCCGCCCCAGCAAGTGACACCCCGATTCCGGCAGCCGACACCACCGTCATCAAGCCCGTGGGCCGTCTGCCCTCGATCTGGCGGCAGGCGACCATGAGTGAGTTTGCGGCGGGGACTTTGCAGAACGTTGCCGTGACCAGCCTGGGCGATGTGCGCCTTTCGCCGTCGCTAATAAAAGTCGTCGACACGCCCACCAGCTACGTCTGGGCCATTCAGCCCGACGGCACGGGCACTGTCTATCTGGCGACCGGCGATGGTGGTAATATCTACAAGATGGATGCTGCCGGGAAAGTGACCCTGTTTTACAAAACCGGCGAGCTGGAAGTGACCGCGCTGGCACTCGGCCTCGGCGGTGCCCTATATGCTGGAACCGCGCCGCATGGCCAAGTCTATGTCGTTACTCCCAGCGGCAAAGGGGAAAAGGTTTTCACGACGAAGGAGAAATATGTCACGGCTCTCGCCTACGATGCGGTCAGCCGTGGCCTGTACATTGCGACCGGTGGCGGAGTTGGGCGCGTCTACCTGCTGCGGCCCGATAAGACAACCCAGCTGCTCTTCACCTCCCCCGAGCCTCATATCCTCTCTCTCGCCGCCGACAAAGTGGGGAACGTCTACGCAGGGAGTGCCCCGGACGGCATCGTTTACAAGATCACGCCGGACGGCAAAAGCAGCGTCTTCTATGATGCTGTCGAGCCGAATATCTCGGCTCTGGCGACGGACTCTTCCGGCAATGTCTATGTCGGCACAGGTTCCATCGGAACGGTGTACCGGGTTGCACCCGACGGCACCGGCAAACGGCTTTTGGGCCGCGCCGCCCCGGGGATTTCCTGCCTGAAAGCCGATGCCGCTGACAGCGTGTACGCGTCGTCGGGCAGCACCGTCTATAAAATCAACCCCGACGAGACCGTGCAATCGTTTGTCGCCCAGGCCGATGAGCAGTTCCTGAGCCTAGCTTTGGACCCGGCGGGGAGTGCGGTGTATGCGGGAACGGGAACGGTCGGGAGCGTTTACAAAATCGCCGCGAATGCTGCGAGCGGTCTGCCGCTGAAAGGCAGTTTCCAAAGCACCGTCCATGATACCGGCGGCAAGTCGCGCTGGGGAACGCTGGCCTGGACGGTGGACACGCCGATCAACTCGTCGGTGACTTTGCAGACACGCACCGGCGATGTCGAGCGGCCCGACGACTCTTGGAGTCCCTGGTCGGCGGTCTACACCAGGTCAAGCGGCCAGACCGTCACCTCGCCGTCCGCCCGCTTCATCCAGTACCAGGCACTTCTGTCCGGCCCGGTGGCGGAGGTCGCCCCGAAGCTGCGCGATGTTTCGCTGTATTACCTGCCGCGTAACCGCGCTCCGGTGGTGATGGTCGTGAAGCCGACCGGCGGCGATGCCCTTTCCAAAGCAGCCCTGCTGCAATGGATGGCCGCCGATCCGGAAAAAGACACGATGGCCTATGATGTTTCCTATTCGAGCGACGGCGGCAAGACCTGGACACCGATCAAAAAGCGGGCGTTGCCAAACGGGGCAAAAGCTCCCAAAGATGCCGCCGCGCAGTCCCAGGCCAACCTGGACAAGCTGACGGATGTGCCGCCCGCCGTCAAAGCGCAGATCGCCGCTCAGGTCGCGGCAGCCGCAAAGTCCGAGGCAAAATTCAGCACGGATACGGCCGGCAAACCGGCGCAGAACCTGAAAGAGACGTCTTACTCCTGGGACACCACAGAAGTCGCCGACGGCACCTATCAGATCCAGGTGATCGCCAGTGACAAGCCCAGTAATCCAACCGATGCTCTGGCCAGTAAGACGGTCTCCAGTCCGTTCCTAATCGCGAACACCGTGCCGAAGCTGAAGCTCGGCTCCCCCGCCATCGGCACCGACAAATCCGTGACACTCCCCGGCACTGCCGTGACTGGCCTCGCCTTTATTCGGGCTGTGCAGGGCCGGGTCGACGGCGGCGATACTATCGCCGCCGCCGCAGACGACGGCCTGTTCGACTCGACCTCCGAAGCCTGGACACTGGTCCTGCCGACGCTCACCTCCGGCAGCCACAAGGTCGAAGTGCAGGCCGTGGACCGTGCCGGGAATAGTGTCACACAGTCTGTCACAGTCTCTGTGCCATAAGTACTCACCCCGTAGGGGCGGGGCTTGCCCCCGCCCCTACGGGAAGTATCCGTTTCAATCGCCAGCCAGTCTCACCGTGACTGTTGTCCCCATACCCACGACACTCTCCAGCGTGATCGCCCCGCCATGGGCTTCGGCGATGCTGCGGCAGATCGCGAGGCCCAAACCCGTGCCGCCGGTCGTGCCGGAGCGGGCGGAGTCGGCCCGGTAGAAGCGGTCGAAGAGGCGCGGCAAGTGTACCGGGGTGATCCCCTCCCCCGTGTCGGCGATCCGCACCACGATTGCGGCTCCCTGACGCTCCGCAGACACCGTAACCGCCCCGTCAGGCGGGGTATGGCGCAGCGCGTTTTCCAGCAGGTTGGAGAAGAAGCGGCGCAGGGAGTCTTCATCGCCGGAGACGATCAAGTCGGTCGCGGGAAGATGCACCGGGGCAGAGAACTGCTTTCGGGCGGCTCGGGCAGCCTCGGCGGCCTGCGTGAGAAGCATTCCGAGCGGCACCCTTTCCCAGCGCATCAGATCTTCCCCAGAGTCGGCACGGGCCAGCAGGAGAAGATCCTGAATGAGCCGGATCGTCCGGTCGGCCCCGGCATCGGCGGCTTCCAAAGCGCAGCGGTAGTCAGCCGCCGTACCGCCGTTCAGCAGGGCCAGGCTGGTATTGGCCTTGATGATGGTCAGCGGGGTCCGCAGCTCATGCGACGCATCGGCAGTGAACTGCCGCTGCTGCTCGTACGCCGCTTCGAGGGCATGGAACGCCGATTCCAGCCGCGACAGCATGCTGTTGAACGTTGCCGCGAGTGCGGCGAACTCATCTCCGCCACTGGAAGGGAGACGGCGCGAAAGGTCCGACGCCTCGATCCGGCCTGCCGCCTGTCCCAGCTCCCGCGCAGGACGCAGTGCGCGGCCGGTCAGGAACGCCCCCCCGAGACCCGCAATCAAGAGCGCCAGCGGAATCAGTGTCAACAAGGTCCGGGTTAGCCGTCCCAGCTCCAGCTCAAGCGGAGCCAGCGAAGAGGTAAGCTGCGCGACCCCGAGTATCTTGCCGTCCCGTCGCACCGGCACGGAGAGAACGCGCAGCGGGATCGTGCCGCTGCGGATGGTCGAGGAAACCTCCCGGCCCCTCGCCGCTTGTGCAAAACCGGCGGGGTCCCAGGGCGGCAGTTTCTGCCGACGTTCGTCGGGCGGACCAAACAGTGTCTCGCCCTTTAGGTCAAGGAACCGGGGCTGAAATGCGCTGAGCGGCCCGCCGGGGCGATGGCGCGGGCCAAACCTTGGCTCGCCTCTTTGATCCGGCGGATCATGTGCCTCTGACGGACTATTTGCTTCTCGGGGGGGCGGGCGGCGGCTCTCCATCTCCCGCATAGAGTGGGCGGCCCCGGCCAGCGTGCGGTCGACTTCTGCGAGGCCAGTGTACTCCATCCGCAGACGGAACGCGAACCCCAGCACAATCAGCGTCAGCGCCAAGATGCCGACATTCCAAAGCGTCAGCTTTGCCCGAACGGAGCGCAGGGAGAAGTTCATGGGGCCGCCTTCGGCATCAGGGCCGGGAGAACGCAAAGCCGGTAGCCGACCCCATACACCGTGTGCAGGAGCTTCACCGAATGCTCGGCGTCGATCTTGCGCCGCAGCAGGTGAATATAGGCATCTACGGTATTGGAACAGCTCTCTTCGTCGAGCCAGACACGCTCTAGGATCACTTCCCGTGTGAGGGTTTGACCTTCATGCCCGGCCAGTGCTTCCAGCAGGGAATACTCGCGCGGGGTCAGCGGAATCTCCTGGCCCGCCCGGGTGACCTGACGCTGGCTTGTGTCAACGGTCAGATCCCCCACCTGGATGACGCGCGTTTTGTGCAGGCGGTCCCGTCGCAGCAGGGCGCGGATCCGGGCCAGCAGCTCGGCAAAGTCAAAGGGCTTGGGCAGGTAATCGTCGGCCCCCGTTTCCAGCCCGCGCACCCGGTCCGAGACGGCATCCCGTGCCGTCAGCATCAGGATTGGGGTCGTGATCTTCCGGGCACGCAGGCGGTCGCAGACCTCCCAGCCGTCGAGGCCCGGCAGCATGATATCCAGCAGAATTAGCGCATACAGCCCCGTCTCCGCCTTTTCCAGCCCGGCCTGACCCGTCGCCGCGATTTCCACCGAGTAGCCCGCCTGTGTCAGGCCACGTGCAACCACGTCTGCAATTGACGCTTCATCTTCCACCAATAAAATACGCATGGTAGAACTGTTTTACCCGCTGAATATGAAAAAAAGGTGAACACAGGCGGAGGCAGATCCTTAACGCAAACTTAATGTTCACATAATACTCCCTTAACAGTGAGAAGCCATAATTACAACTGTAGTATTAAGCACCTATTTTGCGCTCTTTTCGGAAAGGAACTTCTCCATGTTCAAAATGACACGCTCCCACGCCATTCAGGCCGGAGCCACCCTTGCCCTGGCCGCCGTCAGCATGACTGCTGCGATGGCGCAGACCCAGACCCTCGCTTCGACCATCTCTGCGACCATCAACAAGGCCGGGCCGCGGACCGGTGCCAACGGCACCAAGTTCATGAATGTCGAAGGAAACACGACCGGCTTCGGGACCTTTGGCGTCGCCGACTTCGCGCCCCTGTCCGTTGCGAACGGCAGCACGATCAGCAATGTCACTCTGGCCCTCACCGAGTCCAACGCCGCGTTCACTGCCCCCGGCAATTTCGATGTCTTCCTGGCGAGCGGTGCGGGCACGGCCACCAGCGGCCTTAAGTATGACGGCACTCTGGCAAGCGACGGGATCGGTGCCCAGCTCGGCACACTCTATAACCTGGGCACATTTACGTTCAACTCGACCGGAGCCACAGGCACTGGCCAGGTCGATACGTATACGCTCACTCTCCCGAATGCAGCCGCACGTGCCTTGTTCGTCAATGAAGTCAACGCCGGAACACTGCGGCTGGCCCTGGGCGCGGACCCGGCGTCCTCCACCACCGCCACCTTCTTCGGCTCCACCGGCACGACCGCTCCCAGCCTGAGCTTCACCAGCACCGCCGGAGCCGTCCCGGAAGCCTCCTCGGCCCTCTCCCTCGGTGCCCTTCTGGCCCTCGGCCTGACCGCCGGTGTCGTCGCTCGCCGCAAGCGGACCGCCGCCGACGCTTCCTAAGCCAGCTTCAAGGCATTACCGTTGAAACGCGCCTTCTCACTTCGAGAAGGCGCGTTTTCGGTATTGGCACAGGGTAAAATGCTCTCACAAGAAAGAACCAAATGCACTCAAAACGTAACGCTTATGCACTGCTGTCCGCGGTCCTTTTAGTCGGGCTGGCGGCACCTGTACTCGCCTGGAACAGCACCGGACATATGACAGTCGCCGATATAGCCTACGACGCTCTCACGCCGAAGACTCGGGCCGCTGTCGATGCCCTGCTCACCCGCCAGCGCGATTACGGCCTCTGGGTCAGCCAGATGCCCGCCGGATACACCGACCGCGCCCGGTATGCGTTTATGAAGGCGGCGACCTGGCCCGACGACATTCGCAAGACCCCCGACGACCGCCCGACCTGGCATTACATCGACATCCCGATCATCGCCCCCGGCTACACTCCGGACCCGAACGCGCTGCTGATCGTCAAGCCCAATGCCGAGACGCAGATACTTGCAGAGACCGCGCTGCTGACCGCGCCCACGGCCAGCGACGCCGAGCGGGGCGTGGCACTCTGCTGGATCGAGCACCTGGTAGGCGATGTCCATATGCCGCTCCACGATGCCGCCCTGTTTTCCCCGCTGTTCCCCTCCGGCGACCGGGGCGGTAACTCGGAGTCGCTCGCTGCTGGGGCCGTCGCCTCCGACCCGCTGGAGTCGCGGGCCAATCCGCACAAGCTGCACGCTCTTTGGGACGATGTTCTCGGCAGCACGCAAAACCCACGCGAGATCGAAAAGTTCGCCGCCGGATTGGAAGCTCCGGCGTTTCGCCGGAACACTTATCCGCAGATCACGGCCCATCCCGGAGTGCATGAATGGATCGTGGAGGGGAGCATTCTCGCGAAGCAGCATGTTTATAATAACCTGACCCTGCAGTTCACCCCAACAGGCGACGGCAAAGCCGAGGTGACCCTGCCGAACGGCTATCTCCCGAATATGCACCGAGTTGGGAACCGGCAGATCGCCCTAGCCGGTCTGCGGCTGGCGGACCTGCTGAACGCACAGACCTTCCCGCCGGTCACCGCGCCCCTGACTCCGCTCTCGCCGTCGCCAGTTCCCGCGACTGCCGCCCCGGTATCGATCGCCGACGGCCAGATCATCGGCAACCAACGCAGCCATGTCTATCACCTGCCGGGAGACACGCGCCTGCCCGCAGCAAAGAACCGCGTCTACTTCAAGTCGGAAGCCGACGCAATTGCTGCGGGCTACCACAAACCAGGTGGCTAAAGTAAAACAAAAAAAGCCGCAGGATGAAATCATCCTGCGGTTTTTTTTGTTCGCTGTTTTACTGGATGCAGGTTAGTTGGGATTGGCAGCGAAAGGTGTGCCGTCACGCCCTGCTTGCAGTGTCCAAATCTGATTGGGGTCCTGCGTAATGTCATATCCTTGCTTTTCAGGGATACGGCTTTTGACATGACCATCACAGAAGGCATAATTTGCTCTGCCATTGTGCTGAGGCTTGTCTGGGGTTTCCAGCGGATAGTTGGCCCCAGCGTTAAAATACTTCCTAGCCAGCGTCGAATTATTCCAGAAGCCTTTGACCATCATCCATGACCCACAATTATAAGTGTTGCTGCCTGCGTAGTTTCCTTGGCTGGAGTCTTCGTATATACACTCAAAAACTAAGCAGGTATTTGCCGGAGATGATATTCTCGCCAGGCTGACAGGATTGTTTTGATAGTACAGCATCTTGTCGGTAGGTGCGCCGCCGCTCCCCACGCCGGCAGCGGATGGCTGCTTGGAATAGTCCAGTGTTTCATCAGAAACACGAGGATAGAAAGAATCGGGATCATTCACAACCACTTTGGGTGCCGAACAGCCAGAGGTACATGTTTGTCCACTGCCAACGAGAAAGCTATTCATGCTGTAGCTTTTGACAAACTGCAAATACAGCGGGGCAGTACTTGGCGGGGCGGCACTCTGGTCGGGACAAACCCAAACATTGCTTCCCTTGGACTTGGCACGTTTAACGTATGGGTCCAAAGCATTCGTCGGAGGGTTTGTTGTCGTAATAACATATCCGTAACGGTATGCGGAGACGATGGTTTCATCGTAGTCCTGAGCATACATTAAGAAGCCCAGTCCAATCTGTTTCATGTTGGAGGAACACATCGTCCGCCGAGCATTTTCGCGCACGGATTGGAAGACGGGGAAAAGAATGGCGGCAAGAATCGCGATAATGGCGATGACGACGAGCAGCTCAATAAGCGTAAAGCCGCGCTTGCGAAGGGTCAGCATGTTTTGGTACTCCAGC
>JANXNV010000141.1 GCA_025353925.1 Armatimonadota bacterium | reverse complement strand
GAGCGCGACGTGGCAACTGCTTCGAGCAATCCTGCAATGCTGCTTGGGAGAATTACAATCGCCTTGACATTCACGGGTGCTGCTTTGTGGGTAATTTACCGCACCATGACGGTATTGCCCGTGCCACGGCTTTAAATGATGAAGTTTTTTATGCTAAGGCTCCTTTTATCAGTGTTTTGGCACAAATCTTGCAGCAGTGCAATACAGTAGAAATAGTTGTATGAATTAATGCTGCCGCAAATTGATTGGAAGGGTGACTGTCCACCGTGCTGGGAACGGCTGGATTCGCTGGGCTGGAACGCGGGACTGGTATTTGATGCCTATGGGGTGAAGCTTGGCGTGCGGGTCAATGACGCTTCCGTCCTCGCGCGTGTCGCCAATCTGCTCCCGCCGGGATGGTCGGTACAGGACTCGCCTCTGGTCGAAGGGCTGTATTCGCTGAAAGTGGCGGAACCTAGTACCGATGCCCGTGTTCGCTGCTACCATGTGCTGTATTCGGGCGTGGGCCGCATCGCGCGGACGCAGGATCTGGATGAAGTTTTAGAGATACTCGAATCTGATCTGCACGCGCAGGTCGCCGCGCAGGCGAAAACGCGGCTTTTTGTGCATGCCGGGGTGGTGGCTGTCCGCGGACAAGCGGTACTCATTCCGGGCCGAAGCTTCAGCGGGAAGACCAGTTTGGTAGCGTCACTGATGCGGGCGGGGGCGACTTACTACTCCGATGAGTATGCGCTGCTGGACACGGAGGGCCGGGTTTACCCGTACGCGCGGGCATTAGCCCTGCGCGACGGCGCGGGGCAGCCGCTTGGACCCGTCACCGCTGAGTCGCTGGGCGGGACGGCAGGGACCGAGCCGCTGCCGGTTAGTCTGGTCGTCGGGACGGAATATAAGGCCGGTTCGCGCTGGCGTCCGCGCGTGCTGACGCCGGCGGAAACACTGCTGCTGCTGCTGGACAACACCGTACAGGTGCGCTCGCAGCCGCAGGTCACGATGGAAATACTGCACACAGTCGCGCTGAGCGCAGAGGCAGTTAAGAGCAAACGGGGTGAGGCCGAGCAAGTCACGGCCTGGATTTTTGCCCAGCCGTAGTTATTCAAATCAATCACTGTTCGTCTCTAAAGTGAGAAAAGGTCTATCATGTTTCATCACAAACACAAAAACGCGCTTATGATTTCTCTGCAGGCCAGTGTCGCCCTGGGTTCGCTGGTCGCTCTGAGCGGCACGGCGGCGCATGCGGGGGTGATACAGTTCAATCCCCTTACCGGGACTTCTGCCCAAATTTCTGGTGGAGTGACCACGGCCCCGTATTCTCTCGGCGATCCTGCAACGGGGTACCTTCCTTCGCCGTATCTTACGACAGCAGGCTCAACGAATATCACGTTTAAAACGACCGCGGTCGGCCCTGAGCAGATGTTTGAGACATTCCAAAACGACGGACATCTTGATTTTCCTGTCGGCACAAATTTGCTGGACTCGTTTGACAGCAAGACGACACATAATCCGAATGGGCCAGTCGAAATCGATTTCAATTCTGGTGTGGGTGCCTTTGGCCTTCAAGCTCAGAGTGCCCGCGTTGATGTGTACTCATTTACCTTTAGTGTGTACGATGCGTCGAACATATTGCTGGGCACGTTCACGACACCGACGGTTGTCAATAATGTCAATCCCGGCAAATCCGTATTCATCGGAGCGGAATCCACGGTCGGTCCTGAGATCACTAAGGTAATCATCAGCAGCTTTTCAACGGCCGTTGGTATCAAGCCTAACAACGGCAGTAACGATTTCTATTCAGGCCCTTTAACTGTCGGTGCGGCGGTCCCGGAAGCCTCGACGATGACCGGATTCGGTTTAGGGACACTGTTGTTCGGCGGCCTAATTTTAGTCTCCCGCAAACGAAAGTCAACGCAGACTTTATAGGTTTAAGTTTAGTCGGCAGAAAACCGATACAATAAAGGACTCACACTATGACACCAAAAGCACGACAGGAAAATCTTGTAGTCCAAGAACTTGGCGATGAAACTGTCGTTTACGATGAAAAGCGTAACCACGTCCATCGGCTCAATCACACGGCGGCTCTCATCTGGAAGCACTGCGACGGGCAGAACACAGTCGCCGATCTGGCAGCCTTTCTTCAAGGGGAGATGGGAGCACCGGTCACGGAAGAGATCGTCTGGCTCGCGCTGGATCGTCTGGACAAAGAGCGGCTTCTGGAGGGGACCCTTGTCCGGCCCGAAGAAGCGAAGAATATTACACGGCGTCAGATGCTGAAAAAGGCGGCTCTGGTCGGCGGAATGACTCTGCTGCTGCCAGTTGTACAAAGCATCGTCGCGCCTACTCCCGCAATGGCGATGTCTATCTCCTGTGCCAAGCGTGGACAGACGTATCTGCTGCCGACCCGCCCTTGCTGTGCCGGTCTTCAAATGATACGTGGAAAATGCGCTGACCTCGCAGGTCAATTCTAGAAATCGGCTATTTCGTCTCCCTGCCCCCATTTTCGGGAGCAGGGGGGCTTTTGCACTCTAAACTCTCCTCCATTGCGTATGACGCCTATCTCTCCCGATGACGAAATCCAGGCACTGGTCCAATTTGCGTTTTTCCGTCCGCATCTCGCGGAGCTGCTGCAGGTGTTCCGTGCAGACACCCTCGACGTGATGGTTTTGAAGGGGGCCGCGCTGGCGGAAACGGTTTACTCGCGCCCGAGCCAGCGGCGATTTGGGGATTTGGACGTGCTGGTGCGGAAGTCGGAGATCGCTCAGGCCCGGACGCTGCTGGAACGGCTGGGGTATAGCCCGGAGGAAGCGCAGTGGGAGGATCTCGTCGCCGGCAGGTATTGCCAGACGAACTTTTTCAAGCATACCGAGCGCGGGCCGGTGGTGGTGGAGCTGCACACGGAGCTGATCAACAACCCGCTCTTTTTTGGAGTGGTGCAGTTTGAGGAGGTGGGGACCTGGGACCGGGCGCGTTCGGTGACTTTAGCGGGCGAAGAAGCGCGGGTGCTGGGGACGGCGGACCAGCTCCTGCATCTGTGCCTGCATCTGGCGTGTCATACGCTGGCCGCCCCGCTGTCGCTGCGCGATATTCATCAGGTCTGCCTGAGCGGTGAGGTGGACTGGCCCCTGCTGACCAGGGCCGCGAAGCGGGCACGGGCAGGCGCGGCGTGCTTTGCGGGGCTGACTGCCGCGCACAAGCTGCTCGGGACAGCAATCCCGGCGGCGGTGCTGGACGACCTCGCCCCGTGCTTCGGGCGGAACCGGCTGGAGCGGCTGACGCTCGCTCGTATTCGAGACGAAGCGCGGACGGAGAGGCTTCGGCTCCCTCTGCTGCTGTTTTTTCTGGAGACCCCGTCGGCCCGTGCGAACATGCTCAGGCGCATCTTTGTACCGACCCCGCGCTGGCTGATCACCCATTACTACTTCGCGCGATTTGAGGAGACGGAGCCGTCAACGATCTCCCGGCGCACTTATTACGCCCTGCTGCGGATACACTGGGATGCGCTCCTCAAAAAGCTGTTCTCCAAAAAGCTGATCCGCTAGGCGGAGCGCAGCTTCGGCTGCATTTGCCGCCACATCTCGGCGGCGAAGGCGAGCATGTGGGCACGATTGAGCTTGGCCTGAGCCGGGTCCGGGCTGATCGGCTGAATGAAGCGGAAGAAATAGACGGGGGCACTGTCGCGGCCCAGCAGGGAGCTGCCGAGGAGGGCGATCCGGATCTCGGTCGGGCTGCTGATGGCGCGGCCTTTGACGATGTAGAAGTAGGTCAGCGACGTGTCCGGCAGTGCGGTAACGGTCGCGGCTTCGTTCTGCTGCATGACGATGGGCGTGCCCGGCAATGCCTCCGTATGGGCATCGGAAAGCCGCCAGCCTGAGCCGGTCAAGCAGAGGCGGGGGTCATGCAGGGCGGTGCGCCCGCTGCCGCTGACCAGCAGGAAGCTGATTTCATCGCCTCCGCTGCGGTAGACCCGGGCGACGACCTTCGATTGCTGGATAAACTGCTCGGCAGAAGCTTCCTGCGCGTGGTTCCACTCGCCGTCCGGCGGCGCGGTATACCCGGCCACGGTTAGCGGGACATCCGCCTCCTTCAGAGGCACGACGGTACTCTGGTACGGCTTCCAATGCATTTTGACGGCGAGTGCGGCAACCAGGGCGAGCACTAGAACAGCGGCCACCCAGCGAATGTTCGACATCCAATCCTCCGAGCAAACCAAAAGAGGGCGGTCACGCCCAGCACGAGGCTGAGGAGACCATCCCAGTCGTGAAACACATGCGCGGCATGAGTTCCAAAGCACTCGCCGACTACCCCCAGCAAGGTCAAGCGGGTGACGTTCACGGCAATGCTGAGCGGCACGCTAAACAAGAACAGCAGCACCCGCTTTGCGGTGGAGCCGTCGAGCAGGTAGGCGAACGCCGCACTGATCATCATCAGCGAGAGCAGGTTCTTCAGGCCCGAGCAGGGGACATCGACGAAAAGTGAAAAGTTGTCAAGCTGAATGATGCTGCCGGTGACCACCGGGTGGAAGCCGAAGAAATGCAGCATCTGCGCGGCGGCAAGGGTGCAGAAGTGCTGGCTGCCGTACGTGGCATCGTTAAGCAGGGGTCCGGGCAGAGGAGCCATCCAGAGCAGGAAGGCAAGCGGGAAGGCGGCGGCCCAGATCCACTGCGTCCCCAGTACCAGCCAGAGGCCGCTGTAAAGGCAGACAAAAAACGTGTTGTCCATGACCCAGGCCAGCTCCTGCCCGCTGGACCAGATCAGCAGGGCCAGAGCAGGCACCAGGACCGCCAGGGCCGCCAGGCAGGGTTTCTGCACGGCCTGAGCCAGGGCGGTGCGGCGATGCCAGAGCATGAAGCACGCAAGAAAGGGAATGACCGGCCCATAGGAGTAGTAGGATTCAAACGCCGTATATTCGCGGTACAGGTGGATCGGGATCGGCCAGGAGACCGCCAGCAGCAGGCCCAAGCCGACCAGCAGCAGCAGCCTCGTGAAGGGGTCGTGGCGGGCAGGGGCCGCCTGCGGGGTATTCGGGCGGTCCAGAAGTGGTGTCATCTTAGCGCGGGTCCGCCGTCGTCTTGGGAACCGCCGTCGTCTTCGGAGCGTCGGCGGAGGCGGTCACTTCGGCATGGTCGATCCCGGCAAAGTAAGCGGCGTAGCGGTCCATGTCGAAGCTTGGCTTGTTGGCCTTGTACAGCTTCGCCATTTCGACACTGGCGGACGGTGCTTTTTGCAGCTTCACGGCCCGGGTCAGCTTCTCCTGGATTTCCGGCAGGGAGGGCAGGTGGGCGGGAGTCTTCTGCAGGCACTTGATCACCAGATATCCCGTTCCGACCGGCACCGACGTGATCTGGCCGGACGACATCTCGAGCGCTGTCTGGACGATTTTCTTGTGCAGGGGTCCTGGGAGGGAATTCATGTTGATATGGAAGCCGTCTTCGCCGTCCACATGCATCTCCGGCACTGCCGCGATCTGGGCGGCGGTCTTGCCCTGGGTGAGCAGGGCGGTGGCGTTCTGCGCCCCGAAGCTGCTGGGAGTGACGACTAAAATCGACTGCACCTGCGCCGGCTCGGTAAGCAGGGCTTTATTTTTGGCATAAATCTGGGCGATCTCGGTAGGCGAGACGGTGACTCCGGCGATCCGCAGGTTTTCCATCGCCATATCGAGGGTCGTGTCTTCGCGGAACGAAGCCAGTGCCGCCCCGGTCGGCATTGCCTGTCCGTGCCGCTGCATATCTGCAAAACGAGCATCGATCTGGGCCGCTGTCGGCATCGCTCCAGCTTTTAGGGCAGCCTGACGGACGAGGTCGGCGAACACGATCTTGGTCAGCACGGACTGGCCTGCCGCTTCATCGAGCTTCGCCAGATATTCTTTCCGCTGAATGACATGGTTCCCGATCGTGACCAGAGGACGGGCGGGAGTGAAGCGGAAATACATCAAAGCCATGCCCGCCAGTGCGGCGACGGTGACCGCTCCCATCAGCAGTGCGATCCGCCGCCAGAGCGTGGCCTGATAGGTCGTGAATAAGTGTTTTACCTGCCAGCGGGCATTGTTGACCTGGTCCTGCTTCAGAGACTTGATATCCCGGATGTTGTCCCGATGACTGCGGCTGAGGCTGCGGCTAAGATGCTTCCAGGCAAGGGCGGTGGACTTTTCGAGTGTTTTGAAGGGACCGAGTTTCTTAGGGCTAGGCATAGGAGTGACTGCAGTGTTTCCTGAACGGTGAGTTCACGGCGCGAGATACTATCCTGTTATATCAAATTCCGTGCCAACTTGCAAGATTACTGTAATTGCAAAATATCAAAATAAGCACTAGTCGCTCCGGCCTGATGTTCCTCCGGTATCTTTTAGGTGGAAATGGGCCAGCAGCATCGCCCGGGCGACCTTTCCCGCCGTGTCGCCGCCGTGTCCGCCATGCTCGACAATCGCCGCGATCGCAATGGTCGGGTGGTCATAGGGGGCGAAGCAGATAAACAGGCCATGGGTTTTGGCCGTGCCGTGGGTCTGCGCCGAGCCGGTTTTTGCGGCGACGGCGACCCCGGGGAAGTTGACTACTTTGCCCGTACCGTTCGTCACCGTCGCCCGCATGGCTGAGCGCACCGCCTCCATGTTGACGGGGCTGATCGGGACCCGCCGAACAAGCTTCGGAGTGCCGCGATACAGCACCTGCCCCGCCGCGGTGCCGTCGGTGATCCTCTCAACCGTATACGGCTGCAGGACTTTGCCGCCGTTCGCCAGAGTCGCCGCTACCCGGGCCATTTGCAGCGGGGTCGTCAGCACGTCCCCCTGCCCAATCGACATGTGCAGCGTGTCCCCGCCGAACCACGTCGAAAACTGCGGACCTAACCGCTTGAAGTGCTTCGCTTTCCAGGCAGGGGAGGGGATGGAGCCGATGTCCTCGCCGCCCAGGTCGATCCCGGTCTTTTCGGCCAGCCCGAACTGCTTGGAATAAAACGACATCCGGTCCGGCCCGATCTTCTGTCCGGCGACATAGAAAAACACGTCACAGGATTGAGCGATGGCCTTAACAAAGCCCGTGCCGTCGTGCCGTGTCCAGCAGCCGAATCGGGCGCGGCCCAGATGGTATGACCCCGGGCAGTAGACACTGCTGCCGGTCGTAATCGCCCCCGTCTCCAGGCCCGCACAGGCGACAACCGGCTTGAAGGTCGACCCGGGGGGGTACATGGCATCAAGAGTGCGGTTGATCAAAGGGTGCGCGGGGCTGTCGTGCAGCGGCTTCCAGTTGGCCGCCGTGATGCCTTTTGCGAACTGGTCCGGGTCGAATGTCGGGGCGGAGGCCATGGCCAGAACGGCTCCGGTCTGCGGGTTGATCGCCACTGCCGCACCAATGAAGCCGTGTTCTTTGAAGACACGCTCAGCGGCAGCCTGCACACCCGCATCCACGGTCAGAGTCACTGTCCCGCCGGGCGCGGGATCAGCGGCATTGAGTGTCCGCAGCATGCGCCCATGCGCGTCGATTTGGACATCGGTGCCGCCGGGCTTGCCGCGCAGGTAATGTTCGAACGCCGATTCGATCCCGGTTTTGCCCAGAAAATCGTCGCTGCTGTACCCGGCGACGCGCCTGGATTTCCACTCCGTGTCGTTGATCCGGCCCATCGTCCCCAGCAGATGCGCCGCCAGCGACCCGCGCGGATACCAGCGCACGGGTTCCGGCTGGGTGCTGACACCAGGCAGGAACGGCTTATTCTCTTCGATCTGCGTCACCGTCTCCATCGGCACATCCAGGGCGATCCGCAGGGGGTCGTAAGGGTTCTGCTTCGTGTCCAGGATCGTCTGCTTGATCTCCTCCGCCGGGATGCCGATCAGCGCACTCAGCCGGGAGAGAACAAGAGGATTCTTTGCCACATCGGGGGTCGCATACAGGGCCAGCCGGGGCCGGTTTGCCGCCAGCAGTACGCCATGGCGGTCGGTGATAACCCCGCGCGGAGCGGTGGTACGGACATGCCGGGACTGGTTGGCCTGAGCCGCCTCCCGGAAATCGTCGCCGTGGACCACCTGCAGGTACCAGAGCCGAGTCAGCAGTGCCAGAAAGAGCAGCCCAATGACTAGGCCGAAGCCAATCGCCCGCTGAGAAGCAGTCTTCTGCTCCTGACGCCGAGAGGGCGGGGGCTGACCGGCTCCTTCAGAGCGGCGCAGGGGGTTGGGGGGAGTGCGGATCATGAATGAATTTCTCGTGAGGAGACAATGCTGCGCTCGATTCGGCGGTCCGGGACAAGCCACATGAATGCGACGAGCACGTAAAAGATCTCGGCGATCCAGGGTTTCCAAAACGCAAACACCACGGCGCAAAAATAAAGGGCCGGCGAAACTTTGCCTTTGATGTCACGTCCCAGGGCCGATGCCAGCAGCGATTTTGGTCCTTCAATGTGCAAAATCATGTGCTGCAGTATTCCGTAGGCAATCGCCGCCGCCAGCAGCACGATCCCGTACACCGCCGTCGGTGCGGGGGCGAAGTGGTTTTCGCCCATCCATGCCGTCGTGATCGGAATCAGGGACAGCCAGAACAGCAGGTGCGTATTCGCCCACAAAATCGCCCCGCTCACCCGCTCCGTGACCGCCAGCAGGTAGTGATGGTTGTTCCAGTGAATCCCAATGTAGATAAGACTCAGGACATAGCTCAGAAACGTCGGGATCAAAGGGCGTAAGGCGGACATGTCGGTCCCGTGCGGCACTTTGAATTCCAATACCATGATCGTAATGATAATCGCCAGTACGCCGTCACTAAACGCCGCCATCCGCTCCTTTCCCATTCTTAACTCCTGCTGCTTTCTTTACGGTCGTCCCACCCGCCGGGGAGGGGGCGGCCAACGATCTGCACCGTCTACTTTCGGTCTCCGGAACCGGCATTGAAATGCCGGACTACCCGGAGAAAGTCACTGCGTGACTGGGATATTTCTTTCCACGTCCGTAGGGTGCGCTGCTCGCTGCGCCCTCTTAGTCACCTCCGCCCTTTGTATTCGCCCTCTCGGTCTTCAGTGCCGGAGGCACTTTCTCCGAGTAGACCGGTATTTCAATGCCGGGTCTGAATGCCCTGAGCTGCCTTGGCTACCAGTTTGGTTTGTTGGCATCGCAAAAGTCATTGACTTGCTCATGGGTGCTTTTTGGTTTACTGCTCTCCCGGCGGAGCCGAGTACATGGTGCTGTAGCGATGCGGCCCCTCCCCGCGCGTGAACGTCTGCGAGACCTGCTGCGGGCACCACTTGGTCGCCAGCATGCCGTCCTCGGGATTGATCATCAGGGTCACGGTGTCGCGGGAGGCGTGGCGGCGACGGCGTGGGGTCCGAGGCGTGTCGGAGGGGGGTGTGCCGCTGCTGGAGGTTCCGGTATCCGTGCTGCCGCCGGTGGCATCGGTCGGCGTGGCCGTGTACTGCGGCGACAGGGTTGACGGCTCCGTGCCGGTGCTGAACGTTTCAGGATGAGAGGCACTCGAGCCTTCGGGGGCGAGCAGGCCGCTGGTATCGTCGACATTCACCGTGACGGTGCCGTCGCCGTTGTCATGCGGCGGGGCGGGGCGTCGGCGGCGTTCACGCGGGGCAGGTACGGAGGCATCCGCAGAGCTGTCCGACGTGTCGGTATTGGTCGCGGGTCTCAGAACGGGAGCAAGCTTGGCCTTGGCTTTCGCCGCCTGGGCCGCCTCTTTGGCGACGGCCGCCTGGAAGATCGGCTGGGCGCGGGCCATGAAGCGGCCCCAGATCGGGGCGCACACGGTGCCGCCGAAAGCGTTCGATTCCATCGGCTGGCCGTAGGCGGCTTTCTGGGTCTTCGATTTGACAATCGGATGCCCGGCCCAAACGGCGGTGACGAGGGTCGGAGAATACCCGACAAACCAGACGTCTTTGTGCTCCTGAGTGGTGCCTGTCTTGCCGCGTGCTTCCGGGATATACTGGGCGACCATGCGGCCCGTGCCGCCGTCCTGAGTGACGACTGCCCGCAGCATATCGTCAAGCTGGGTCACGGTCTCTTTTTGCAGCACGTGGGTCTCGATGGCCGGGGGGACATCCTCGATCACATTGTCCTGGGCATCAGCCAGCCGGGTCCAGGCGGAGGGTTCCGGGTGGTTGCCGCCGGCGGGAAAGGTCGAATAGACACTCGCCATTTCCAGCGGGGAGACCGGGCTGGAGCCGAGTGCCAGTGACAGCACCGGGTCCAGGGGTGTGTTGGACCGGACACCCATCATGCGGGCGTAGCGAATCGCGGTCTGCGGCCCGATCAAATGGATGACGCGCACGGCGGGGACATTAATAGAGTAGGCCATGGCGGTCCGCAGGTCCACGGATCGGTAAGAATAGGGCGTATCGTCATGCGGCAGCCAGAAGCCGTCGCCCCGCCGGGGGCCGTCGTAGACTTCGGAGGTCTCCTTCACGGAGCCGTCGTTGATCGCCGCCGCGTAGACCACGGCTTTAAATGCCGAGCCAGGCTGACGGCCATGGGTCGCGTAATTGATCTGGTTCTTCTTGTAGTCCACCCCGCCCACCATGGCTTTGATTTCGCCGGTTTTGGGGTCGAGGCAGACCAGTGCGCCCTGGTTCGCGCCGTAGCCGTTCGCCTCACGAATCCCGCGCACCAGCTCTTCCTCGGCGGCCTGCTGCATCTGCCAGTTGAGTGTCGTGTAAATCTTGAGATTGCCCTCGAACAGCCGATCGTTTCCATACTTGCGGCGGAGCTGGTCGGTGACATAATTCACAAAGTAGGGGGCATGATCGATCTGCGTCCCTTGAGCCGGAGCCTTCATCCCAGCCAGTTTGATCGGCTCGGCAACGGCCTTCTGGAACTGTTCCGGCGTAATCTTCTTCTGGTCCAGCATCTGTTCCAGGACGCGTTTGCGCTGGCCCTTGGCGGCGTCCATATCTTTGTAGGGAGTGTATTCCGTCGGGCGGTTCGGCAGGCCCGCCAGCAGGGCGCACTGGGCGAGGTCCAGCTGTTTGACGTGCTTATTAAAGTAGACTTCCGCGGCGGCTTCCACGCCGTAGGCTCCGCTGCCGTAGTTCACCTGGTTGAGGTACATCGCCAGGATCTCCGACTTGCTGTAGCTGTTCTCGATCTGATGCGCGACGATCCACTCATTGAACTTTCGTCCGACCGACTTCCGGCGATCCAGCCCCTCGATCCCCATGTTCCGGGCCAGCTGCTGCGTGATCGTGCTGCCGCCTTCGCCTTTGAGATCGCCATGGGAGATGTTGCTGGACAGGGCACGGGCAATGCCGCGAAAATCGACGCCGGCGTGGGTGTAAAACCGCTTGTCCTCGAAGGCCACGGTGGCATCCTGAAGATATTTCGGCATATCGTCAATAGAAACGACTTTGCGCCGCTCCCGGAAAAACTCAGCCAGCTTCACTCCATCCGAAGAGTAGATGTAGGTGATCCCCAGCGGCGTCGTGTTCAGGTCGATGGTGCGCGGAGCCTGCTCCAGCCGCAGCACGAGCCAGACAATCAGGGTGACGATCGCGAGGCAGGAGAAAAACGTGATGATCTGGAAGAACGCTTTGACGCGCGACCAGAACGGGGAGCGTTTTCGCCGGGGCGGTGCCGCCGGTCGCCGCGTGCCGGGTCGTTTTTGTGTGGGAGTAGTCGCCATAATACCTCTAACGTATTATGGGGTTCCGCCGTTCCATTGTCAAGCAGGCATACTCGTGCGGGAAGGGAATTCTGGTATAATAAGTTCATTATGACCCCCCGCCTCTCCGTACTCATGCCGGTCTACAACGAAGAAGCGACGGTGGAGAGGATCATTGCGGCGGTTCTCGCGCTGCCGATCCCCCTGGAACTGATCGTTGTGGACGACGGCTCGACCGACGACACGCGGCGGCGGCTGCAGGCTTTGGAAACGGCCCATGACCCGCATCTGAAAATCGTTTATGCGCCTCAAAATGCCGGCAAGGGCGCAGCGATCCGGCTGGCACTGGCACAGGCGACCGGGGACGTGGTGGTGATCCAGGATGCCGACTGCGAGTACGATCCGCGCGATTTCGTGCCTATGCTGGCCCGGATCGACTCCGGAGCGGCGATTGTTTACGGCACGCGCCTCTCCCGCACCGCTTCGCGCCTAAACGACGAAGGCCCCCGCGATAAGTTCTATTACGCCCGCCGCCTGCTCCCCTGGCTGACCAATCTGCTGTTCGGCACGCAGATCACCGATGAGGCGACCTGCTACAAAATGTTCCGCCGCTCCGCACTCGAGTCCATCCCCCTGCGCTGCGCCAAGTTCGACTTTTGCCCGGAAGTAACGGCCAAAGCGATCAAGCGCGGGTACAAAATCTACGAGCTGCCGATCCATTACCATCCTCGCACGGAGGCGCAGGGCAAAAAGATCGGCTGGCGGGATGCGGTCGACGCGGCCTGGGCTTTGCTGAAGTTTCGGTTCCTGGATTAAACGCTTATGTCCGTGACAACCAAAATCGTTGATTCGCCGGAGGAGTTCACGCTGTGCTTCGCTATCCGCACGAGTGTTTTTGTTGAGGAGCAGCAAGTTCCGCTGGAGCTGGAGATGGACGAATACGATGCAGTCGCCACCCACTTCCTGCTGCGTGACGGAGAAACGCCCCTGGGCACGGCCCGGCTGCTGGATAAACACGGCCTCGCAAAGATCGGCCGGGTCGCCGTTGTGAAGGAAGCGCGGGGCCGAGGCCTCGGCCTGGTGCTGATGTTGGCGGTCATCGACGAAGCGAAGCGGCGCGGCTTCACCGAGTCCGTGCTGGATGCGCAGACCTACGCCGTGCCGTTTTACGCCCGGCTAGGGTATGCCGCCGAGGGCGAAGAGTTCGACGATGCAGGAATACCGCATTTTTTGATGCGGCGGACGCTTTAATGTGCTCGCTCAAACAAATTCCCCACCGCCATAATCTCCCCACCGGCCCAGCCGAACACCCGCCCCGCCTGTGCTTCTTTCAACATCAGTTTCACCCGACTTATCACTTCTTGCTTGACTTCTGCCGACACCCAAAACGGATATGGCAGCCGCTCGAAGTCCTTGCTCTGAATGTTTTTCGTGTGGTTGATCACGTCTTTCAGCAGACTTTGACAGAGCGGCGACAGCGTCCAGCCAAGTATGAAATCCAGCTCGTCTTCTGAAATACCCTCTCGCAGAAACGCGCAGGGTGCTCCGCTGTCCAGAACGTAGCCCGGCGGCAGATGACGGACATTCAGAGTCTGAGAAATGAGCTGCCAGGTCAAGCCCTCCCGCCCGAAAAACTTCTGGCCGCCGACCCCATGCAGGTACCAATTACCGTTTTTCTTAAATGTCAGCACCGCGTCACCTTCGTCTTTCCAGTAAATCGCATGGGTCGGCGGGGCGGAAATTAGAGTATGGGCGGCTTTGTTGTAGTAGCGGTAGTCGGGGTGGGGCAGGGCGACTTCAAGCGGTAGGATGCGCGGCGCAATGCGAACATTACGGCGCGTCTCTCCCCGGCACTCCCGCGCTGCAATCTCCGCCCGCTTACTCGGGGCGATAAAGCCCAAACGTGCCCGCTCGACCTCCCGTTTCAGCGTAATCAGCTCCTCATAGTAGCTGAACTCGTACGGCTCGACTAGCTTGCCGTCGATGATGGGTCGCACGAACAGTGCATTTGCCCCGACCGTCATCCCGCTGGTGGCGACGAGAAAATCTCCCAGCTTCGGCCCGGCGAAATAGGGGGCGTACTCGTCCGAAATCTGCCAGGAGTGGTTGCCCGTGAGCGCGATTTGCTCTCGTGGGATCCTCTTACCGTCCACA
Organism: Armatimonadota bacterium; assembly: GCA_025353925.1. GTDB lineage: Bacteria > Armatimonadota > Armatimonadia > Armatimonadales > Capsulimonadaceae > JANXMY01. The sequence continues at coordinate 43,888 of JANXNV010000141.1, read as the reverse complement.
ATAACGCTGTCCGCCAGACCTGTTTTGGCGTAATCCAGCACGACCATGGCGTACTTTGTTTCGTCTGAAAACACTTCCAGCCGCTCGACCCGCGCCGCCCCCGTGTCCAGAAGCAGCCGCCGCAGGCCCTGCATGGTGTTGATGGTCAGGAACGTATCGCTGCAAATAAAGCGCAGGCGGCCCCCCGGTTTCAGCAGGTCCAGGGACTTAACGAGAAAAAACGCATAGGTTTCTTTCTTGATTTTGAGACCGCCGCGCCGACCTAGCTCCCGATCGAGCTTATCTTGGATGGCCGGGTCGATGGTGCCGCCGAAGGGCGGATTGCCGAGAATATAGTCGAAGGGGTGGGGGAATGCCGCCGCGAAGAAGTCAGCGTGGGCAAAGTTGTGCCGCGCCGGGCGGTGTCCCCAGCGGCTTTCGATACTCGCCAGGCACTCCTCCAGAAGTACAGCGTCGATTTCGACGCCGTAAAGATTGCGGGTCAGTATCTGGTCCAAACGGCCCGCAGTAGGACCGTCGTATAGGGGCAGAAACTTCTCAATCAGCGGCAGGATAAACGCGCCGCAGCCCAGGCTCGGCTCCAAGACGCGGTCGGTAACGGTGAATTCGAAGTCCGACACCAGCCGCCGCGCCGTCTCTGGGGGTGTCAAAAACTGGCCGAGCTGACGCTTCCGGTGCCGCAGCGTTTTGGTTTGACTCACTCCGCCAGTGTCTCCCGGCCCGGAGGCGTCTGAAACGCCAGATGCCGGAATTCCGGCCACTGCTCCAAATCGTCGGCATAATCTTCCGGGTCATCGTCAAAGAAATAATCGTAACCCGTGAAAAGATGCTCAAACGGCAGCCCGACCGCCGCCGCGACGCCGTCCAGCGGCTCCCCGGCGAACTGGCCCGCTTTGCTTTGCGCGTCTTGAAGCAGCGGATCGAAAGCCGATGGGAATCGAAGAATAGGCTTCAGAATATCCGCCTGGCCCGCATACAGCGCGGCTTCCTCGGGCGTCTCAATAACCTGAGCCGGATCGTCGGCAAAGCGGTCCAGCACCGCGCCGTTCTCGTAGTAGGTATAACCCCAGTGAATATCCTCGGCCACCCAGACTTCCAGCACCGGGGCAGACAGTGCCGCCGACAGCCCTTTCGCCAGCAGCCCGCTGTCCGCCCAGTCATCCACATAGACGGAGACCCAGCCGTGCTTCGTCGCCCCGCTGACAATGGCTCCGTACCAGTCCTCTCCCTCCGGCAGCTTGTCTTCGTCCTCCACCACGAGCGAGGCCGCCTCGTCGCTGAGCAGAGAAAAGCCTTTGCCGGTGAAGAGTGCTGTGATTGCCGTGCGTACCGCGGCGGGATCAGAGGACTTTATGTTTATGGTGATATAATAAGCGGCTATGGGAGGACTCCTAGTGTGTTGATTGGAAATTATTAATGAATTACTATGTGCAAAGTTCATTCCATCCGGGCAGAGGAAGCACGTGGGATTGAAATCCACCGCTGTGGGGCGAAACGCCCAGTCGCGGCCTTCGCCGGGACAAGAGTAGGTCATTACGATTGGGTCCTGTTCTGTTCCCCTCCTTTTCGACGCAGGTCGAAACTAGGCGTCCGCGCCCCACAGCGGTGAACTTCAGTTCCACGTCTTGACTCTCTCCAGTCCTCCTGCTCTCTCCAGTCCTCCTGCGTAACATCAATTATTAAATTGCTTCGACCCCCATTTCACGCATTTGCCGAAATTGATACCGCAGTGTTGCGAATGGCTGGGCCAAACACCATTCGTGATCCCTGCTTCGGCGACTGCGAAAACCAGGGCGGTCATTGGCGTTTGGCGATGGGCCGGATGGATTTCTTCATAAAATTGGACTATCATAGCCCATTGCTCGGCTACGGTATGCATAGTTGACATAATGCTTCCTAAAAGAAAAGCCCACTGCGATGACACAACTCAATACTCGCTTCCTCACCGCAGCCCCTTCGGCACCACGGCCTTATCCAGCAGATCAAAGCCCCATTGAACCAAGAGGGCCAAAGCGGCGGCGGGGATGGCACCGGAGAGGAGCAGGAGATCGTTGTTGTTTTCGAGGCCCTGGCTGATTCGGTTGCCGTAGCCGCCCGCGCCGATGAAGGCGGCGATAGTGGCCGTGCCGACATTGATCACGGCAGCGGTCTTGATCCCGGCGAAGATGGCGCGGGCGGCCAGCGGCAGCTCGATCAGGCGCAGACGGGCGAGCGGCGGCAGGCCCAGGGCAAGTGCCGACTCGCGCAGGGAAGGCGAGATGTCGGTCAGGCCGGTGTAGGTGTTGCGGACGATCGGCAGCAGTGAGTAGAGAAAGAGCGCGACAATCGCGGGCAGCGGCCCGATCCGGTGCAGCAGGGGAATCAGAAACGCCAGCAGTGCCAAGGACGGGATGGTCTGGATCAGGCCGGTGATGCTCAGAATCGGCTGGGCGGCGGCGGGAGTCCGGGCGGCCCAGATGCCCAGCGGCACGGCGACCAGAATACTCAGGGCCAGCGAGACGAACACCAGAAAAAGGTGCTGGCGCGTCTCCGGCCAGAAGTCTTTGGCGAACAGCGTCGCCCAGAAGCCGGGGGGGTATGCCGCCTCTGTGGGAGCAGTCTTACCTGACAGAAACCCGGCGGCGACCACGGGCGGGGTCATGCCCTGAAGCTCAACCCGGGCGTTCAAAGCGATCATCTGCAGCGCGGTGATCCGGCCTGAAAGCTTTTGCAGCGCGGCCCAGGTGCGCGGCAGTCTGGTGGGAACATCTTTGCGGTACAGCAGCACGGCGTCGTAGGCGGGGAAGTAGTGCTTGTCGTCGGTGAGGACCCGCAGCTTGTATTTGGCGATCTTCGAGTCGGTGGAGTAAATATCCGTGACTTCGATCTGCCCGCCCGCAATGGCCTCGTAGGCCAGGCCGTGATCGAGGCCCTGCGGCGACTCGAAGGGCAGGCTGTAGGCGGCTTTGACCCCCGGCCAGCCGTCGGCCCGCTTCAGAAACTCCTGCGACAGACCGAGCTTCAGCTCCGGGTGCTTCGCCAGATCGGAGAGCGTACGGATGCCCAGCTTCTGTGCCTGGTCGTCACGCATTGCGAGAGCGTAGGTATCGTTGAAGCCCAGCGGAACTCCTGCGGCCAGGCCGAGCGCGGCAAGGCGGTTGTTCATCGCGGGCAGATCCAGAGTTTCTTTGGTCTTCAAAAGCTCCTGCGTGATTGTGCCGGTGTACTCAGGATAGACATCGATGCTGCCGCTTTGCAGGGCCGCGAAAACGATCCCCGTGTTCCCCAAACCCGACTTGTGATCGGCATGGGCTTCTCCGACTGCGGTGGTGGTCTGGGTGACAATCTCACCTAAAATGCGCGACTCGGCGAACCGCTTCGAGCCGACGGTGAGGGTCTGGGCATACAATGCGCTCGGCAGCAGAAGCAATAAAACGGCGAGTGCTTTGGTCAATTCCGCTCCTCACTGGCGGCTTCCGGCATCGGCGGCAGCGGGGACCGCTGGGCGCGGATGAAGTCGGTGACGTACTTTTCGGCGGGCCGCTGCAAGAGGTCTTCCAGCGTTCCCGTCTGCACGATCTTGCCCGCCCGCATCAGGACAATCGTGTCGCCGAAATAGGCCGCTTCGCCCATGTCATGGGTCACCAGCACGACGGTCTTTTCCAGGCGGGCGAAAATGTCTTTGAGCTGGGATTGAAGCTCGCTGCGGGTGATCGGGTCCAGCGCTCCCAGTGGTTCATCGAGAAGGAGAAGGGGTGGGTCGAGCATCAGTGCCCGCATCAGGCCGACTCGCTGCCGTTGACCGCCAGAGAGGTTGTTGGGATAGCGTGACAAAGCATCAGCAGGAAGCTGGACTAAACTGGAAAGCTCGGTAATACGCTCCTGAACGCCGCTTTCGGAGCGGCCCAGAAAGCGGGCCAGCAGGGCGACGTTCTGCGCCGCCGTCAGATGCGGGAAGAGGCCGCCGTCCTGAATGACATAGCCGATCTCATGCCGCCGCTTTTCGACTGTCTGCGGAGTCAATATTTCGCCGCCGACAGTCACGGTGCCGCTGTCCGGCGAGATCAATCCAATCAGCAGGCGCAGCAGCGTGGACTTGCCGCACCCGCTGGGGCCGATCAGCACGGTGGTCCGGCCTGGGGCGAGAGCAAGGGTCGTCGGCGCAAGGGCGGTCTGGCCGCTGTAAGTTTTCGAGACGTTTTCGACAGCGATCATGGTTTGTTTTTTGCCAACTGTACAGTAAGGATTGAGGGCAGAGCGAGCGTGGAGAAACCGGCATTAAAATGCCGGTCTACCCGGAGAAAGTCACTCCGTGACTGGGATAGTCTTTCCAGCCCGTAGGGTGCGCTGCTTGCCGCGCCCTCTTATCTCCGTCTACGCCCTCTTATCTGTCTTTGGTCTGCAGTGTCAGAGACACTTTCTCCGGATAGACCGGCATTTTAATGCCGGTTGCGCCCCGTACCTGACTCGCGCTTAATATCATTGACCTATTTCACCAAATCGCTGTCGGGCTGGCCTTTGGGTCGGGCGGGCAGCCGAAGGCTTGGCGGAACTCGGGCAGGTTGGCGACGGTGCCGTTGACCCGGAAGGCCGGAGGAGAATGCGGATCGGAGAGCAGGGAGACTTTGACGGCTTCCGGCCGCTCTTTGACCCGCCAGCTCTGGGCGTAGGCGATGAAGAACCGCTGCTCGGGGGTGAAGCCGTCGATCTTGACGCGCGGCTTCCCGGCAGCGGCTCTCTCAAACGCCAGATAGGCGATCTTCAGGCCGCCGATGTCCGCGATGTTCTCTCCCTGTGTCAGCGAGCCGTTGATATGGACACCCGGAAGCGGCTCATAAGCGGAATATTGGGCGACGATCCCCAAAGCGCGGCTGTCAAAGTCTTTCGCATCGGCGGCGGTCCACCAGTCATGCAGGCTGCCTGTGGAATCGTACTGCCGGCCCTGGTCATCGAAGCCGTGGGTCATCTCGTGGCCGATGGTCGCTCCGGTGTCGCCGTAGTTGACGGCATCATCGAATTGCGGCTGAAAAAACGGCGGCTGCAAAATCCCCGCCGGGAAATTGATGTCGTTCATCTCATCGCTGTAATAGGCATTGACCGTCGGCGGGGTCATGCCCCATTCGCTGCGGTCCACAGGCTTCCCAATCTTGTCGAGGCTGCGCTGGAACTCAAACTCGTCCGCGTGCATGCCGTTGACCACGTAGGTCGGGCTGCTGACATCCAGCTTCGAGTAATCCCGCCACTGGTCCGGGTAGCCGACTTTGGCGGCCATGGTGCCCATTTTCGCCAGAGCCTGAGCTTTGGTGTTCGGAGCCATCCAGGGTAGGGTTTGAATCCGCGCTTTGAGCGCAAATTGCAGATTGTGAACCATGTCCAGCACCTGCGCCCGGGCAGACGGCGAAAAGGCCTGCGCGACGTAAAGCTGGCCCAGGGCATCCCCAAGCGAGACATCAGCGGCTTCTACCACGCGCTTCCAGCGCGGCCGGATCTGCGGCACACCGTTCAGCACGGTATGGGTGAAGTGGAAATCTTCATCGACAAATGCCTTGCTGAGACGCGGAGATTCCGAAGAAATCAGACTCCAGCGCAGGTACGTTTTCCAATCCGCCAGCGGCGTCTGCGTAAGCTGCGGCCCGAGCGCGGCGAAGAACTGTGGCTGGGTGACATCCATCCCCCCCGGATTGGGCAGGCCGAGTGCGATAAAATACGGCTGCCAATCCGTGCCGGGAGACAGAGCGTTCAGCTCAGGCAGGGTCATCTTGTGGTAATTGGCCTGCGGGTCCCGCTGCTCCGTCGGCGTCTTAGACACTTGCGCCAGACGGGTTTCGAGTGCCATGACAGTCTGTGCATCCAACCTGGCCTTAGTCGGTGTCTCCCCAAGCAGACCAAACATGGCTGTCATATGGGTTAAAAACGACTGCCGTATCCCCGCCGTCTCGGCATCGGTGCGAAAGTAGTAGCCGCGCTCCGGCAGGTCCAGCCCGCCCTGGGAAAGCAGGGGAATCATCTGGGCACTGTTTTTATCGTCCTGGCCGACGGAGAAGCTGAGTGCCACGGGGATGGTCAGCCGGTGCAGGTGTCCGATCTCCGCTTCCAGGGCGGGGACGGTCTGGATGGCATCGATCCGGGCGAACTCGGACACCAGCGGCTGAATGCCGTCTTTTTCGATCCGCTGCTCATCCATGCCGCTGCGATAGAAGCTGCCGACCTTCCCGCGCGAGCTTGTCACTCTCTCCGCTTTATCCGAGGCTGCCGCTGTGGCGACTTCATGCAAAATGCCTAAATTGTGTTCTCCAACCTCAGTCCAAACTCCGTCGCCGGTCTTGTCCGCGGGGATGACGGCATGGTCCAGCCAGCTCCCATTCGCGTATCGAAAAAAATCGTCACAAGGCTTGACCCGTGTATCCATCGCGCTCAGATTCAGGCCGCGTTCCGCCGAGGCGGAGTGTGCCGCCGTGATCAATACCCCGGCAATGCCTACTAAATGAACGGCTTGCCGCCAAAACGTCACTTGCTTCATAAAAATGGTCTTGCTTTCTAACTTCCGAACTTAACAGCTTCAGGGAACTGCCGGAGCGATTGACTCCGGTGGGGCGATGGGAACGATGCCGCCGAGGGCCTGTACGGCTCGCAGGTTGATGAACACCAGATTGGCGGTGGCTCCGGCTTTCGGCTGCGGCGGACGCGTCGGCGAATTGGTAGTTGCAACGCTGTAGCAGACCAGAAACGTTTCCCCGCCGACGGCAGTGGTCTCGCCGCGCGTCGCGTACAGATTCGACTGCCCCTGGGCATCAATCAGTCCCAGCAGGTGAAATGCCGAGTCGATCTGCTCGGCTTTCAGGGTGCGCGGGTAGGTTTTCCCTCCGAGCATTTCCGCCAGTGGGGCCGTCGAGGTAGCTGCTGGAGCCGGAGCGGCCTGAGCCGTCGGTGTCAGCCGCAGGGAAGTCAATCCGGCTCCGGCCAGCACGCCGCCAAGCAGGGTAGTTACGAGGAGCACGTTTTGTTTCATGGGTTGTCTTTCTTTTCAAGCAAGAGGGCGCAGCAAGCAGCGCCCCTACTGCTTCAAATGGTTCGTACTCCCTCGCTCCGTCAGCGGGATTTTAGCCAGCCAGTCCGGGAGGTCATCCGGGGCGAACTTCTCGACGTTCAGGCTGAGGAGGGCTTCGAGCGGGACGCCGAAATCAATCGTGCCGCCGCTGCGGTCGGCCAGGACGCCGATGCCGACCAGATTGCCCTGGTAGCCTTCAATGACCTCCATCGTGTCCCGGATGCTGCCTCCGGTGGTGAGAATATCGTCGACCAGCAGGACATTCTCGCCTTCGCGGATCTCGAAGCCCCGGCGCAGGACGCGCCCTTTGCCGTCGTCGCCGCGCTCGGCAAAGATGCCGCGCACCCCGAGATTCTTGGCGACTTCATAGGCCAGCAGCACCCCGCCCGTCGTAGGGCCGACCACCACCTGGACTTCATCTGCGGCAAACCGCTCAGCGATCTCCTTGCAAAGCCGCTCGACATAGTGTGGGAACTGCAGCACCTGGAACTTCTCCAAATAGACGCCGCTGTGGTAGCCCGAGGCCAGCAAAAAGTGGCCTTCTAAAAGGGCACCGGAGTCTTTAAATATTTGCAATGCTTCATCATTTGTCAACATGGCGGCACAGTTCGGCTTGAGGTGCGCGAATTCCTGCCTCGGCCTTTCTGCCGATTACTTCCAGTCAATCGTCAGCGGCGGTGGCGCGAAAGGCCGACTCCATCCGATCTTGCTCCCTCTGCGGCAGCCTTAGTTCGGCAGCTATTTCCCGCCATTTTTTGACTGCCGTCACAACCTCGTCAATGATGGCGTCTGGGTCCCCCACGCGAAACTGTTCACTCACTTCTCTGGCAAGTTCGAGGCTCAGCGCGTTGTCCGTTTCACTGATGTTGAGCTTGAGACCGTCGCCACTGCGTACGGGGTTGATGTCATAGGCGGGGGACAGGCACCAGCCTTCGGGTTCCAGGATGAACCCATGATTCCTGAGGTGATCGTCCACGTTCGTCACGCAGATGGAGAACACGATGCGCCTCCACAATTGTTCCAGGTCCCGTGCTGGCCCTGCGCCCCGCCGTATGATGAGTTCGGCGATCTCCAGGTAGCTGACGCCAGCGGACGCGTCGTCGCCGTCACGGTAGTCCAGCAGTGTCATCGCCGACGCGAAGTGCCGCCGCCCACCGCTCCCCGTTCGGTCGAAGCGTTTGCTCAGGAATGTATGATGCTCCGTGTTAAAGCGGCGCACCATCGCGTCTGCACTGACAACGCCCGCTCGGCGGCCAAGCTGGGTTACCAAATACTCCCACGCCCCCACGTCGTAGTCGTCGCTGCGACTGGGGAACTTGGCGATCCAGAGGTGCCCCCGCTCATCCAGCACCCCCGCCTTGGGCCGTGCGCCGCCGAGGGAACCGCCTGGCGCGATCAGCGCCCTGAGCCACTTGCCGTAGTCGGACGCCTGCTCCGCGTCCCGCCCCTCGATCTGAAGGCTGGCGTACTCCAGGTCGCGCAGCGAAGTCCAGGGTGGGGAAGCGAGCTTGCTGTTGTCGTCAAGAAAAGAGCCGCCCGTGTCGAGGCGGAACCGCAGCCCGCCCATCCGATGCCCGTCATACACGCCGAGCAGGTAATCAGACTCATGGAGCGCACGCTCAGGCCGCCCTTCGGCCCTGCTCACCATCGCCTCGCGCCGTTCCATCAGTTTGCGGCCCCATCGGTCTGGTGAGGAATCGAGAAATAGGCCAAAGTTCTTCTGATCGTGCGCCGGGTATTGTGCTCCTGCGACGAATTGAAGGGATGGGTCGAGACTCAGTGCATACTCACCCTTAAGCCAATTGGCATCATATTCGAACGAAAATACTTCCTTCGACCGCGCTGGCGTCGTGTAAAGTATGCCCATACGCTTGGCTGATCCCAGATCATCCCATTCCGCCCACACCTCTATCGCACGCTGTTCCACTCGCCTCACGCTTCAGCCTCCTGACTGCCCTTCTCCACACTTACCGTGTGGCTCTCGCCGCCGGCCTTGCGGCGGACGCGCCTGGGAATGAGCAGCCCCGCATCCTGCAGCCTGCGTCCGAACTCATCGTCACGCCCAAGAGCCTCCAGGTCACTATCGAGACCCAGCACGAACAGAACGTTAGCGTAGACGCCCAGGGACACCCCCGCGTCGCCATGTTCGGCGGCGGAGAGTGTTCGCGTTGAGACGCCCGCCCTCTCCGCCACTTGGGAAGCCGTGAGCCTGCGGCGTAGCCGCGCAAGACGGAGGTTTTCTCCGAATGCTACCAGACGCCTCCCGAGACGGGGCAGTGGTGTGATAGGATTTCTTGACATAACAAGAAGCATTATACCTAATATGACCAGTTTTTGCTCATTATACTTCGTGTTAAGCTATCATGTTGGCTCCTTAATCTTCGCTTAACAAACACCCTGTATACTTGCGGGGCCAGAAGCGAGAATATCCTCGCGGTGGCATTCCCGTTTTGTTTGAGGAGAATGAAAGATGACCATCAACAAGACCATGCGCAAAACAGCGCAGCTCTCGGCGGCCTTAGCGGCTGTCGGCTTACTGGCACTCGCGTCGGCGAGCCACGCCGCACCCGGTTTCACAGCGACCGTGTTTGCCACCGGGGCCGATGTCAGTGCCAGCAAGCCTGACTCGATCACGGTCGGCGGCGACCACGTTTTTGTCGAGTACGGCAATGGGGCCTCGTCCAGCAAGCCACTGGGCACAGGGGGCGCTTCTACACTCGCCGAGTACGACTTCTCGGGGAACCTCGTGAACAGCTTCAGTGCGCTGGGCAGCGTTGACGGCCTGCGTTACAATGCCGACACCGGCCTGCTCTGGGTACTGCAAAATCAGGACGGCAACTCGCGCCTGCAAACTATCGACCCGACGAACGGCATGACGGTCAAATATATCTATGCGTCGCCGTCGCCGACGCGCGGCTTCGATGATGTCGCCTTTATCGGCGGCAAAGTCTATCTCAGCTATACCAATCCCGGCACATCGACTGATGCCGGCACGCCGATCATTTACCAGGCCACGCTGGGTGCGGGGATTGTCGGGCTGACTTCGGTGCTGGCCTTCAACGCGACCGGCACCAACACCGCTACTGGTGTGACCGGGCAGACGATTGTTGCCAATGACCCCGACTCCCTCGGCCTGGCCCCCGACGGCAGCCTGCTGCTGACCAGCGGCGATGACGGGTCGCTCACCATGGTTAAGAATCCGGGCACGGACTCCCAGCAGATCAGCTTCGTCAATCTAACCGACGCCGCTGGAGCCGGGGTGGATGGCCTTGATGACACCGTTTTCGCCAAAAACACCACTGACCGTCTGCTGGTGGCCGATACGGCGAACAACACCATTTACTCCGTCACAGGCGATTTCACGCCGGGCGGAGCCTACTCCTCCATCGGCAGCACCAACTCTCTGGACTCGGTGAATCTGACGACCGGCGTGGTGACCTCGATCAGCGGCGGCCTGTTTGCGGCCGGTTCCAGCCCGCACGGCCTCGGATTTCTTCCTGCGGCAGTGCCGGAAGCCTCTTCGACCGTGGCTCTAGGCCTGCTCCTCGCACTCGGCCTGGGCGGAATGGTCGTTACACGCAAAAAAAGCCGCCACGCCTGACAGTGACCGGATACTCTCGGAATACCTGGAAAAGCCCCGAATGCTGTTGTGCGTTCGGGGCTTTGCTTGACTCTGCCGGGTGGAAACCAGTATACTACGGTGGATTTCACGGTGCATCGCGTTGAACCTTGGGCAAATTCCGCAAGTGTTAAGTTATGGCGAACGAAACAACAGCCTCTCCGGTTCCGTGCAATCCGGCTACGCTTCTGGCAGATATTCGCCCGCTCAAAGCAGCATTGAATCCGTTTGTCGTGGTGCTGACTTTCCTGGGCGAGTTCCTGATTCTGCTCTGGCAGGCGATCAAGGCCATGCGCGGGGGGGTCAATGCCAAAGACCTTTTGGAGCAGATGGCGTCGCTGGGAGTGAACTCAGTCTCGATTGCACTGCTGACCACGACCACCTCGGGAGCGGTGCTGGCCCTATATTTCGCGCCGTTTCTGAAGCAGTACGGGGCAGAGGGCTTTACCGGGGCAGTCGTAGCCCTGGCGATTGCGCGGGAGCTGGGGCCGGTGCTGACGGGAGTGGTCGTGGCGGCACGGGCGGGGTCGGCGATTGCGGCGGAGCTGGGGACGATGAAGGTCTCGGAGCAGATCGACGCCCTCCGCGCTTTGGCGGTCAGCCCGATCCAGTACCTGGTGGTTCCGCGCATTTTAGCGGCCGTGATCATGGTCCCGCTGGTGTGCGCTCTGGCCGATGCGGGGGGGATTTACGGCGGGTACCTGCTCTCGAAATCTGAAGGCGTGCTGCCGACAACTTACTTGAACTCCATGAAGCAGTTCATCGATCCGATGGACTTTGTCAAGGGGATCATCAAGACCATTGTGTTTGGACTGATTATCGCGCTGGTTGGCTGCCATCAGGGCCTAGCGACACGCGGTGGGGCGACCGAAGTAGGCCGGGCCACCACCAATGCTGTCGTGCTGTCGATTGTTTTGATTTATCTCGCGAACTTTGTGCTGACGTACTTCATGTTCAGCGTCACGGTGACATTTTGAGACCAGAGGCACTGGCGGAAGAAAGCGGCACGGACACGCAGTGGCATGAGCCGGCGTGGATCGAAGTGCGCGACCTGCGCTACACGGTCGGTGATAAGCAGGTGCTGAAGGGCGTGACCCTGGGTGTGCCGCCTGGCGAGATTTTGTGCGTGATGGGCATGTCCGGGTGCGGCAAAACGACTCTGCTGCACTGCATCGGTGGCCTGACCGAAGCCAGCTCCGGCGAGATACGGATCGGCGGATCACAGATTGTCGGCATGAAAGAAAGCGAGCTGAACACCGTGCGCGAGCGCATGGGCATGGTCTTTCAGTACGCCGCCCTCTTTGATTCGCTGTCGGTGTTCGAGAATGTCGCCTTCGGCCTGCGCCGCCGCCGCCGCCTGCCGATTGACGAGATTAAAAAGATGGTGGCGGAGAAGCTGGCCCTGGTGGGCATGCCGGGGACCGAGCAGCTGTTTCCGTCGCAGCTTTCCGGGGGCATGGCGAAGCGGGTAGGTCTGGCCCGGGCGATTGCGCTGTCGCCGGAGATTTTGCTTTACGACGAGCCGACTTCGGGCCTAGACCCGGTGATCGCGAGCGTCGTGGATGAGCTGATTATGCAGATGCGCGACACGCTGGGAGTGACCAGTATCGTCGTGTCGCACAACATCACAAGTATCTTTCGGATCAGTGATAAGATCGCGATGCTCCATGAGGGGCAGGTGCTGGCAACGGGCACGCCGGAGCAGATTCAAAACTGCGATAACCCGATTGTTCGGCAGTTTATCGAGGGCAAGTCTCAGGGGCCGATTGAAGTGGCGCGGCGTTAGTTTTTTGCTGTGAGCGACTTTGTCTTGCGCGGGAAACGGGTTTTGTATTTATGGCGACACTAGGAAATGCGGGCAGGGTCGGAGCGGTTGCGGCCGTTGCGTCTGTCTTGTTCGGCACGATGTACGTTTTCCTGCACGGAAGTTTGAGCAGTGCCCACACTTACACAATGGACGTGATCTTTGACAACGCTCGGGGGGTGACGGCGGAAACGCCGGTGACGCTGGCCGGGGTACAGATCGGCAAAGTCGAGACGGTCCGGCTGACTGCGGATCAAAAGGCCGATCTTAAGCTGCAAATTAAAGACAAGCTGAACGGCCAGGATGTGCATATTCCGGTAGGGTCGCGGTTTATGATTAATACACCGCTGCTGGGCACAAGTGGTACGGTGACAGTCGTCCCGCCAGCCAGCGCGGCACTGCTGCCCCCCATCCGCGAGGGAGCGATCCTCAAGGGCGACAACTCCGGGGATTTGACGGCCTCCTTCGACAAAGCCACCGGTCTGCTGGATCAGGTCACGCTGACCACCAAAAAAGTCAACCGGCTGCTCGATTCCGCCAACACTGCGGCGAATGACCCGAAGATTCATGGGACGCTGGTACAAACGCTTGATAACGTAAATGCGGCGTCGGCGAACGGCCTGAAGCTGACGAACCATTTGAACGATCTGCTGCTGGAAGATAATGCCCAGGTCAAGCTACTGCTGAACCAGACGCGGGTGGGAACGCAGGTCTCCATCGACAACATCGCGCAGACCACGGCGACGATCCGGGACACGACGCGTGAGAATAAGTCGCAGATCAATGCGATTATCCGCAACCTGAATGACACGACCTCCGCCGTGGCGGGGATCACGGGGCAGGCCAACGGCGTTCTCAAAAACGGCGGAGCGGAAAACCTGGCGGCGTCAATCGCGAATTTGAAGACCACGACGGATAAGCTCAGCGCGGTCGCGGGCAGCTTTCAGAGCCTGACCACCGACCCGAAGGTCCAGAGCAATCTGCGCGAGACGGTGGAGAATATCCGGGACAGCAGCGAACAGGCCAAGTTTTTGATCGAGCGGCTGAACAAGCTGGCGGGCGGGCGTAAAAAGACAGCCGCCGTCGTCTTGGGGCCGGGCGGGGCCACCGTGATCCTGCCGGAGACGCCGCAGATAAAAGTTTCTCCCTCTCAGGGTGCTCCGTTCTATGCGCCGCGCGTCGATCTGCTGCTGAATACGCGCACGAACCACTTCCGCACCGACCTGGATGCGGTGGTTCCGCTGGGGGTCTCTCCGGTCTCGTTCGCCCGGGCAGGCATTTACGGCTTTGGGGACAGCAATAAATTGATTTTGCAGGCGGGCCGGGGGATCGGAAAAAGCGGTCTGCTGGATGCACGGGCCGGTCTGTATGCTTCGAAGCTGTCGGTCGGCGGCGATTATGGCCTGGGGCGGCCGGTGACGCTCTCGTTCGATCTGTACGACCCGAATAATTTTCACTTGGATGCCCGGGGCGTCATCAAGCTGGCCCCGGAGATCGCATTTGTCCTCGGCGGTGAGGATCTGACCCGGCACGGGGGCGGCTTAGTCGGCCTCGAATATCGGCAGTCACGCTAGTTTTACAGCACTTTTAGAAATACCATCACGCATACGAAAGAAGATCACACATGAAAGTCATACTCTTACAGGACATTGAACATCAAGGCAAACAGGGCGAAGTCGTCGCGGTCGCCGACGGATTTGCCCGCAATTATCTGCTTCCCCGCAAACTGGCCGTCGAAGCCGGCGGCGGCGCACTCAAGAACCTTCAGGCCAAGCTGGCCCTCGAAGAGCGGCGCACCGAAAAGCAGCTTCAGGAAGCGAACGTCACCGCTGGTCTGCTGAATGAGAAGACCGTCACCCTGCGCGTCAAAGCCGGTGACAATAGCCGCCTGTATGGCCGCGTGACCGCCTCCGATATTGCCGAAGCCGTGGCCCGCGACCTGTCCATCAAGCTGGACAAGCGCAAAATCGGCCTGCTCGACCCCATCAAAGCCGTCGGCGAGTACGACGTCCCCATCAAGCTCCACCGCGACGTCACCGTGCCGCTCAAAGTCGCCGTCGTCGCGGAATAATCACTTCTCTTTCCCCCGAGGGACATGGCGTGCCATGTCCCTTACGAGTACCCATGCCAGAACGCAATGATTTTGACAAACGCGGACGTTCCGGCAGCCGGAACGGGGGCGGCTTCGGCGGCAATGCCTTCGGCAGTGAAGGCGGCGGCGGGCCGCTGGGCGCACTGGTTCCGCCGCATTCCATCGAGGCGGAGCAGTCGACACTCGGCGCGATGCTGATCGAGCGGACGGCGGTCGAAAAAGTCTTCGAGATTCTGGAAAAAGAAGACTTCTACCGGGATGCGCACCAAACACTGTTCGATGTCATCTCCCTGCTGGCCGAGCGGGACGAGCCGGTGGACTTTATCACGGTCCAGAACGAGCTGAAGAACCAGGATAAGCTGGACGCGATCGGCGGGATTGCCTATTTGACATCCCTGTTCGACACGGTGCCCACCGCCGCGAATGTCGAGTACTATGCCAAGATTGTCGAAGAAAAAGCGACCCTGCGCCGCCTGATCTCCGCCTCGTTGGAAATCATTGGCAGTGCCCGGGGCGAGGTGGAGGATGTCGGCGAAGTGCTGGATGAAGCCGAGCGGTCCATCTTCAGCGTCTCTCAGCAGCGCACCGTGGCCTACTTCTCCCAGCTCCGCACCCTCCTCTACGAAGTCTACGAAAAAGCCGAAGAGCTGATGGAGACGAAGGCCCAGATCTCCGGCCTTCCCACGGGGATCCACGACTTCGACATGATCACGTCGGGTTTGCAGAGTACGGATTTGATCATTGTGGCTGCCCGGCCGAGTATGGGGAAAACGAGTCTTTGCCTCTCCATCGCCGAGCACGTTGCGCTGAACGAGAAAAAGCCGGTGGCGATCTTCTCGCTGGAAATGTCGAAAGAGCAGCTTGCGCTGCGGATGCTGTGTTCACAGGCACAGATTAACTCGCATAAGCTGCGGACGGGGCACTTGACGGAAGATGAGTGGGGCGATCTGGCAAAAGTCGTCCAGAATATGTACGATGCGCCGATCTTCATCGACGATGCAACGGACACGTCGGCCCTGACCATGCGGGCCAAGTGCCGCCGCCTGATGGCCGAGCACAACGGGCTGGGCCTGATCATCGTAGACTACCTTCAGCTCATGCGCTCCCATCGCAAGACGGAAAACCGGGTCCAGGAAATCGGCGAAATCGCCCGCGGCCTGAAATCCCTGGGCCGTGAATTGAAAGTCCCGGTGATTGCCCTCTCTCAGCTCTCCCGCGCCGTGGAGAGCCGCGAGAACAAGCGTCCGATGCTTTCGGACTTGCGCGAGTGCGTCGCAGGCAGTACGCGATTAATGGATGCGGACACCGGCGATCTCGTTCCTATCAACAAGATCAAAGCAGGAAGTCATGTCTTGGCAATGGACAGCCGCCAGAAGATTCGCGCGTTCGAAGTAGCGCGTGTCTGGTCAACCGGAGTGAAACCCGTCTTCACACTCCAAACGCGTACTGGCCGGAGCATTACTGCGACCGCAAATCATCCTTTGCTGACGGCGCAAGGCTGGAAGCGAGTAGAAGAACTCGTGCCGGGCGACATTATCGCGACAGCGATGCGGCTGCCTGAACATGGCATGGAAAAACCAGAGCGTGACGATCTTTGCCGTTTACTGGGCTACCTCGTGGGGGACGGGACTTTCCAAAGACATCGAGCCGTGGGTTTCTGCGGCTCCGACCCGGCAGTAGTCGCTGACGCGATCGGAATCGTGGGGCGGCACTTTCCTGGTGTCGTCTGGCACGAGAAAAACTCTTACGGGACTTATCAGGAGGGCGACTTCACCTGTGTGCAGGAAAACGGTTACGGAAAGCCGTTTGGAAATCCTTTGCGAGAATGGCTGCGCGAAATTGGTGTTTTTGGCCAGAAAGATAATACCAAGCTGGTGCCATCTTGGGTGTGGGAAGCAGGCCAAACCGGTGCCTCTCACTTTCTCGCTGGGTACTTGTCGGCGGATGGATGCGTTAAACATACCCCGGGGCGGGGGTGGTTCGTCCACTTCGATACGGTCAGCCGCCGCCTGGCGGAAGATGTGCAAACACTTCTCCTGAAACTTGGCGTGATTGCAACAGTCAATAATGGCTACCTCAGTGCCAAAGCCACACAATTGATCTACCGAATATCGGTCGCCGGTTTCGCAGACAATATGAAGCGATTTGCCGACAGCGTCAAGCCAGGGGGCCGGAAAGGTACCTTGCTGGACCGTATGGTCGGCGATCTCGCGGAGGGCGTTACCAACGGCAGCCTGTTCGGACTGCCGCCCGAAGTTTCTGCGCTGCTTGACGACAAGACTAAGCACCTTCGCCGGCAGGGGCGCAAGCTCGAGCCTGGAGCGCGACTATACTGGAAGCCGCAGGGCAAGCGTCCTCGCCGTGATTCCTGCGCGAAGTTTGCTGAGATTTTGAAGGACGAGATTTTGAGCGTCTGGGCGAACAGCGATCTGCTCTGGGAAGAGATCAAGAGCATCGCGCCTGCCGGAGAAGAAGAGGTTTTTGATATTACGGTTCCGGGGTGTGCCAATTTTCTGGCGAACGGGATCGTCGCGCACAACAGTGGCTCAATCGAGGCAGAGGCGGATATGGTGTGCTTTTTGTACCGAGAAGCGTACTATAAGATGAAAGAAGCTTACAATACCGAAGGGGCGGAAAAACCGGAGCGGCTGATGATGGAGGAGACGGAGATTATTGTCGGTAAGCACCGGAACGGGCCGACGGGCATGGTCAAAGTCGGGTTCATGGCGGAGTATGCGAAGTTCGTCGATTTGGACCTGACGCGCACGGATGAGCCGACGGGCTTCTAGTGCTGACGGGTTTTTGAGAAAGAGAGTTCATGCTGAAGATTCTGGTCATCGGAGGAGGCGGGCGCGAACATGCACTAGTCTGGAAACTGGCGCAGAGTCAGCAGGTCAGCAAGATCTTCTGCGCTCCGGGCAATGCCGGGATCGCGCAGCTGGCGGAGTGTGTCCCGCTGGCGATCACAGACAGCAATGGTCTGCTGGATTTCGCGATTGAAAACGGCATCGACCTGACTGTGGTCGGCCCGGAGATCCCGCTAATCGCGGGAATCGTGGACCTATTCGAGCAGCGCGGCCTGCGCATTTTCGGCCCGGCCCGCGAGCCTGCCCAACTGGAAGGCTCGAAAGCGTATGCCAAGGGCTTGATGCTCCGCTATGGAATCCCCACCGCCAGCTTTGCGGCATTTACATCACCGGAAGCGGCCTCCTACTACCTCAAATCCCATTTCGATGCCCAGCCGCTGGCACCGCTGGTCGTCAAAGCTGACGGTGAAGCGGCGGGCAAAGGCGTCTTTATCTGCCGCACCGATGCCGAGGCGCAGGAGGCACTCCGAAAGATCATGTCGGATCGGATCTTCGGGGCGTCAGGGGATACGGTCGTGGTGGAAGAGTTCTTGGAGGGCGAAGAAGCCTCCCTGATGGCCTTCACTGACGGAACGACGATTATTCCCATGCTCGCCGTCCAAGACCACAAACGGGCTTTGGACGGTGATGAAGGCCCGAATACAGGTGGGATGGGCTGCTATGCTCCGGTGCCTCTCGTGACTCCCGAGATCTATCAGCAGGCGGTCGAGCAGATTCTGCGGCCCGTCGTTGAGGCCATCCGTGAGTCGGGGATCCCGTACAAAGGCGTCTTGTATGCCGGGATTATGATCGGCAAAGACGGGTCTCTGAAGACGCTGGAATTTAACTGCCGCTTCGGTGACCCGGAGACACAGGTCGTGCTGCCGCTGCTGGAAACGGACCTCGTGGATATTTTGATGGGAGTCACCGACGCCCACCTGGATGAGGTGGAGGTGCGCTGGAAGCCGCAGAGTGCCGTATGCGTCGTGCTGGCATCGGGCGGCTATCCGGGGGCCTACGCAACCGACCTGCCGATTGAAGGTCTGGAGCAGGTCGCGCACCTGTCTGATGTCGTGGCGTTCCATGCCGGGACAAAGCTAGGCGAAGACGGGCAGATTTTGACCAACGGCGGGCGCGTTCTGGGTGTAAGCGCAATCGGCGACGACTTCACGCAGGCCCGGGCACGAGCGTATGCCGCCGTCAAGAGTATTTCCTTCGACCATATGCATTTTCGGACGGATATCGGGCACCGGGCGGAGTAGAGGGCTTAGATTTTAAATTTGGCTAACATGACAACAGACGAAAGCGAAGTTCAGGAAGAAGATGAACTGTCACTTCTTACAGACAATCCAGACGAGTGGGTAAAAACTCAATTAGATAAAGCGATCAAAATTCGTGTCACTGATGATGAGCGCGAGTTAGTAAACCTCCTTATCGAGCGAGCGCACGAATACGCTGTTGAAAGCAGAACAGAAGTCGGGCAATCATTGGCCGCCGCATTTGATCTGTTTGTATCGATGGAGTATTACGCCGCTGTGACAAACACAGGTTGGCTTTACTGCCCTGAAAATACTCCCCTGCTTATTTACAATTTTGGGGCGAATGCCTGTTCAAGGTGTCTTCTGACCGGTGATTTTCACTATCACCCGGCTAGTAAACCTCCTTCGGGGCAAATTGGTAGGACCACACGCCGGTTGTTGTGCGTGTTTTTGAGTTGCCTGTTTGAGCGTGATGAGAAAAACATCAAAGTGTACATTGCCTCGGAACCTGTTGATGTAATCATGTACGACGAAAGCAACAAAATAGTCCTACTGGCTGAGGCAAAAGCCGCGCCTCTCACCGTGTTGCCATTGGCTGTGATAACTGAGCTGCAAACTGAAAATGATGCGCTGGGTCAAGTGGTTCCGCGCCTTCATGCAGGTACGGACAATACTGCTTTGGCTTTTACTTCTCTGAATATTATGCTACCTGTCGCAAGAACCAACAGTGCGGCAGGTTGGGACATGAAACTTTTGCCTCTGTCTCCTCTAGCGCAGTCCAACAGATTGGATTGGGCACGGGAACAGGTGCGGCGCGTCTTGGTTAACAATGAATTACACTTGAAGTCCTACTTCCAGTTCTGGGCACGGGCCTACACGTCATACGGCAATGGGCGTAAAGACCCAATTGATGCTGTGTTTTGGCTGACAGGTGCCTGCGGGGCACCCAAGCCCAAACCATCGAAATGGCCAGAAGGAAAAACTATATCCGATTCTAAAACAAGTGTCGGCATGGACAGAACTGACGATATTAAAAAGGCAACTTATCAAGTTCTCAAGATTGCCACCGCTGCGAAGCCGAAAACCAGTTATATCGTTAAGACGGCCATAATCTCTAATATTCATGCTGTAAGGCATTACGCGTCGTACCTTCAAGATTTTCAAGACGTTGTTTGGACGCAGGATTCAACATGTCTGGCGAAGAGAGCGGGAGAGTTGCCACCTGACAAACAGCTGTATAATCTTTTTGACGGCATTCTCTCGTTTACAAGGAGTCATTCAAGGGATGAATGGATTAGTGATGTCTTCCAATTCTGATCAGACTTTGGCGCGCGAAGACATACCAATAGTTACCAATCATATTGCTCGGCAGGTTGGCTGTGAGGTGCAGCAGCGTATTGATGCTCTGGGAATCGGCCAAAAGATGCAGGATCTTCCCGAGGAGCTTTGGCATAAAAGCTTCCGGTTTTATGTGAAAGAAGATTCCACGCGCAAGGGCGGGCCGAACCTCCGAATAATCAGGCTCGACCCGGATGCACCGTCGCTGACAGTCACTGCGTATATTTTCAATAAGTTCGTTCACCCGTTTGAGAATAGGTTCATCACTGTTCGCGAAGCTGCGCGGCTGCAAGGATTCCCGGATAGTCTTCAATTTGAAGGAACTCTGACTAGCACTCAGCTTCAGGTCGGCAACGCCGTTCCGGTGCCGCTCGCGCGAGCCGTGTTTCAAGCAATCTTAATCCACGCCCAAGACAACAACTTACCCAATCGGCCTTTGAAAGGTCTCAGCCTTTTCAGCGGGGCAGGGGGCATGGATATTGGAGCCGGTCAAGCTACGCTTGGCGATAGGCGCATCGAAACAAAAGTCGTCTCGGAATATTGGGCCGATGCTTGTTGCACCCTCAATGGTTATTATGGGTTTGGTGCCAGCGCGATTGCAACAGATGTAGCCAAAATCGAAGATCCACTAGAACATTGGAGTCGTTTAAGTGGCGAGGCTCAGGTGCCTGATATCGTGTACGGCGGTCCTCCTTGTCAGGCATTTAGCCAAGCTGGAAAACAAAAGGGATTGAGCGATGAACGTGGCAATATGGTGTCTCATTTTTTAAGATTCGTGGAGCGTCTAGGTCCAACGTATTTTGTGATGGAGAACGTTCCGAATCTCACGGGTCTCGGAGGCGGCTGGCTCTACCGCGATATAATTGAGAAAATGCGCGGGATGGGTTACAATATGACAGTTTGTACCTTGCTTGCCTCCGACTTCGGGGCAGCACAAAAGCGTAAACGATTATTTTTTGTTGGCTCTCGTATGGGTCGGGTCAACCCGCCATTGCCGACTCATAGCGGTGAAGCTCATCTTTTCCGAACAGAGCCGTGTTTGACTGTCAGGGAGGCATTCGCGGGTTTGCCGCCCGCTGCGTTCATGCCTTCTCGAAGCAAGTCGATATAGTTTGGGTGTGTAAGGAGAAATCATGCGCGTCATTATGCTGAGCTGGGAGTATCCTCCCAAAATCGTTGGCGGCATCTCGCCGCATGTGTACGGGCTGGCCCACGGGCTGGTCACGCTGGGCGTCGAAGTGCATGTCATTACCTGCGAGCATCCGGGAGCGGCGGAAGAGGAAGTCGTTGACGGAATCCATCTGTACCGCGTGACGCCGTCGGGGCCGGGCAACGATTTCATCCATTGGGTGCAGCTTCTCAACGATGCCATGCTGGACCGGGCCGACACGCTGATTCCTGAGTTGCTGGAGCTGGATGCCGACGCCCCCCTGCTCCTGCACGCCCACGACTGGCTGACACATTTTGCCGCCGCGTCGCTGAAGCACAAATATCATCTGCCGCTGACCGCCACGATCCATGCCACGGAGTATGGCCGTAACAGCGGCATCAAAGGCCCTACCCAGGAATATATCAACTCGGTCGAGTGGCAGCTGCAGAACGAAGCCTGGCGGGTGATCGTCTGCACCGAATTTATGAAGCGTGAGTGCGAGCACGCCCTGCATACGCCCTGGGGCAAAATGGATGTCGTCCCGAACGGTGTCGAGGCCGCCAAGTTCCAGCTTCCGCAGTTCACGCCGGAGGAGAAAGCCGCCTTCCGTGCCCGTTACGCCGCCCCGGAGGAAAAGATCATCTTCTTCGTGGGCCGGATGGTGCGTGAGAAGGGCGTCCAAATCCTCATTGAAGCCCTGCCGAAAGTGCGCTGGGGTTATCACGATGCCAAGCTGCTGATCTGCGGCGGCGGGCAGCGGGAGCACCTAGTCAACCTGGCGGCCTATCTGGGCATGGAGCGGCACGTCTACTTCGCGGGCTTTGTGCCCGACGAAGACCTGATGAAGATCTACGCTGTCAGCGATATCGCCTGCTTCCCAAGCCTGTATGAGCCGTTCGGCATCGTCGCTTTGGAGGCTATGGCGGCGGGTCTGCCCGTGGTCGTCTCCGATGCCGGGGGCCTGCCGGAAGTCGTGGAGAACGGCGTCACGGGGATCACCACCTATGCCGGAAACCCGAACTCTCTGGCGGACGGCCTGCTGAAGCTGCTGCACGAGCCGGAGACCGCCAGCCGCCTGGTGGCGTCCGCCCACGCACGTGTTTTGGAGACCTTCAACTGGGAGACCATCGCCGCTCAGACGGAGTCTGTTTACGAGCGCATCTGGACCGAATACACGGCCAGCGGCTGGCAGCCGACGGATTTGACACCGGCATTAATGCTGGAAAGCGTTTAGTTCTCTCGCAACCAGGACATACTGGGAACAAGAGTGTCGGCATAGTTGTCGGCGAATTGGGATAACATTCCTGAGAAAGGCGGTACCATCGATGGTCCTCTGGTTTTTCTTCGGTTACCTCGCACTGGCAGCCGCATTTTACATAATCGTGACGGCAACAGCCTCCAAAAGCCCTTTGCCCGCCCTGCTGCGGCCTCCGAAATGGCTGCGTCCGCGCAAGATCAAACCTGCCGAGCTGTTCCGGCGTTTGCGGAAGAAGTGATGAGAAGAAGTAGGTGAGACGCCCGCTGGTGATACCGGCGGGCGTTTCTTTGTCTCGCCGGCTACGCCGCCGACAAGGTGGCGGTTGACGCTGGCTGTACCTCAGTAACAGACCGTCGACGCAGCGGATAAGGCCGGATCAGAACCTCAGCAGAGATGCCTAAGCCGTCATGTAAACGACGAATCATCTCGATTGTCAGTCCGCGTCTGCGATTTAGAACTTCCGCCACCCGGGCGCGGCTCCCGAGATATGGCTCTAGATCCCGCCGGGTCAACCCGCGACTCTCCATATAATATTCCAGCGCGACCACCGGATCCGGTGGCAGGATGGCGTGATGCTGCTGCTCGTAAGCCTCGACCAGCAGGGTGAGAACGTCCAACCGGTCACCCTCAGGAGTCTCCGGGGAAGCGTCGAAGAGGTGTTCGATTTCTCTTAATGCCTCTTTGTGGTCCATTTCCGTCTTCAAGGACCGTAGAGCCGTGAAATCACTCATAATTTTGCCCTTTATATCGAAGCCGCATTCACTTTGTCATGCTGTCGATGCGTACCGATGAAGCGAATATAGACAATCCCAAACTGATAGTTGATTGCGACGATGAGCCGATAATGATTGCCCTTGATGTTGAATACAATGCGGTTACCAACAATGATGCCGGCACTGGCATAATTGCTTTTGATATCCTCCGGCGTCTTCCATTGTGCTTGACTCGTATCTTGATACCACGCTCTTAACGCGTCCTCCGAGTCCGCATGTATTTCCCAGAAATCCCGTAATGTACTTCTGGCGATGATGCGCATATTATGATTATACCTTGCTCCCACAATGGGATCGCCTATTGGTTGAAGCGAGCAGGAATACCCCGCGTTTGCGGCGAACAGGTCGGCAGTATGAAGAAACCAGTGGGCATTGCTTTGATCGGCACGGGCTATATTGGGCAGAAAACACATCTACCGGCGTATCTGAAGATGCAGGAAGAGGGCCTGGTCGAGATTATTGCGATCTGCGATATTGACGAGGCGGCCCTTTCGGCGGCGTCGGCCAAATTTGGGGTGACGCGGACATTTACGGATTATACGCAGATGCTGGAGCTGGACGAGATCGATGCGGTGGATGTCTGCACGCCGAACTACCGGCACCATCAGCCGGTGATCGATTCGTTTGCGGCGGGGAAGCATGTCATCTGCGAGAAGCCGCTGGCGATCAATGCCGTCGAGGGAGCGGCGATGGTGGCGGCGGGGCACGCTGCCGGGAAGAAGTTCCAGGTTGCACTGAATACGCGGTTTGGTTCGGGGCCGCAGGCAGTCAAGCGGTTTGTCGAGGACGGCAAGCTGGGCGAGATCTATTACGCCCGTGCGCATGCCCTGCGGCGGCGCGGCATCCCCGGATGGGGAACATTCACTCAAAAGGACAAACAGGGTGGGGGGCCGCTAATCGATATCGGGGTGCATATTTTGGATCTGACCCTGTGGCTGATGGGCTACCCGGAGCCGGTCTCAGTAACGGGCCAAACCTATGTCAAGTTCGGTACGCGGGAAGGCGTTCTGGGGCTGGCCGGGCAGTGGGATCCGAAGACGTACACGGTGGAGGACTTCGCAGCAGGTTTTATTCGGTTTGCCGACGGTGCGACCCTTTCTTTGGAGTCGTCGTTTGCGGCGAATCTAGCCGAGAACCAGTTTCACACCAGTTTGTTCGGTACAGAGGGTGGGGCTTACCTGGAGCCGGCCAACGAAGAGGCGACGCGGGTCTTTCGCGAGGAAAGCGGAACGCTGACCGATACCGCGCTGGCGTTCCTGCCGAAGATCATGACCCACGATGCTGAGCTGCGGGAGTTTGTTCAGGCGGTTATCAATGATACTCCCGTACCTGTTCCCGGTGAGGAAGGGCTGATGGTGACGCGTATTTTAGACGCGCTGTATCTTTCTGCCGAGACGGGCCGTGAGGTGCGGATGACGAGGGAATGAACTATTTTTCGCCCTGCCGAAACCAAACGTGCAAAATTCCGTACTAACACCAGTCAATCACACAGGAGGAACTTCGACATGTCTCACCGACTCATTCGGCCTCTGCTGCTTTCTGCACTTTCACTCCTTCCACTCACGGCGGCACGGGCGGCGGAACCCGCAAAACCGCCGCATCTGACGCGGGCAAACTCGGCACTTTACGTCGCAAATGTCGGCGACGGCTCCATCATGCGCTGCGACGGGGCTTCAGGCAAAGTCCTGGCCGTTCTGGGGGCGAACTTAACCCCGGTTGGGCTGGCGATTGGGCCGGACCACAACTTGTATGTCACATCGATCATGGACGGTGCGATTCTGCGTTTCAATCCGGCGACGGGCAAAAGTCTGGGCACGTTTATTCCTTCAGGGCGAGGCGGCCTGCGTCGACCGGTTTGCATGGCGTTCGGACCCGACGGCGACCTGTTCGTCAGCAGCGAAACGACTCATGACATCCGCCGCTTTTCCGGCAAGACGGGTGCCTCGAAAGGCATATTCGTTCGGAATGGCAGCGGCGGTATGGTCTATGCCGGTGATATCACGTTTGGACCAGACGGAAATCTGTTCGTCACGAACAACGATGCAAACACTGTTTTGCGCTTTGATGGGAAAACAGGTGCATCACTGGGCACCTTCGTCAAGAAGGGCAGCGGCGGCCTTGTCGACCCGCAAAATATCGCGTTTGCCCCTGACGGCACCCTGTACGTCGGCGGAGCCTCGGGTGTGTTGGAATACACGAAAACTGGGGCGTTCAAGCGGGTGTTTGCCGCACATGGGCCGCATCTTAGCAATGTCGGTGGCCTGACTTTCGGGCCAGACGGGAATTTGTATGTGGGCGACTGGCAGAAGAGCGATGTCGTGCGCTACAACGGAAAAACCGCCGCCTTTCTCGGGGTCTTCGTACCGCCGACCAGCGGGTTGATGTACAATCGCTATATCTTGTTTGGGCCCAAAGGCGGCGGCGGGACTTCGCCGGTCATGGCGGCTGCCGCTCGTGCGAAGCGCATGAAGGTGATGCAGGCGGCGGAAGCTGCGGCAGAGGCTAACCGGCCCAAGCTGCTGGCGGTCGGGACAGAAGCCCCGGATTTTGCGGCGACGACCCCGGACGGCAAGACCGTCCACCTCTCCGACTACAAAGGCAAGCCGGTCGTGCTGGATTTCTGGTCTACTTGGTGCGGCCCCTGCCAGATGTCCATGCCGCATTTGGAGAAAGTCTACGAGCAGGTCAAAGATAAGGATGTCGCCGTGCTGGGCGTCTGCGTGTGGGACGACAAAGCTTCCTATGACAAATGGATCACGGCGAAGAAAGCGGTTTACCTGTTCCCAACAGTCTTCGATCCGGCGGGCCGGGATAACGGCACCAGCATCGCGAGCCACCTGTACAATGTCAGCGGCATCCCGACGCAGTATGTGATCGATAAAGACGGCAAAGTCGCGGCCTCCAGCGTGGGTTATAACCAAAATGGTCATGCACTGGAGTCGGCCCTGAAGGGTCTCGGTGTGGACATTGTCGTGCCGGAATAAAATCCGGTATACTAGTCCTCTATGAACCAACCTTCCTCCCACGTCCCCGCATCTGACCCGGTCAGTTCTTCTCCAAAAGAGAAGGGCTGGCTGGCGGCGGTGCTGCCGGTCGTCCTGATCGCCGCTTGTGCGGAGCTGGGCATCTCGGTGCTGAACAACTCCGCTTTGCCGATCTATTTCACGCAGGGGCTGAAGATCAGCACATCGGTCCTCGGCTTTCTGATGGTGCCGTTTTTCATCAGTGAAGTTCTCTTCAAATCGCCTCTTGGCGTGCTGGGAGACAAGTTCGGGCGCAAGCCGCTGATGCTGGGCGGGGCACTCATCTCAGTTTTTACCCCTTTGATCCTGATTACGACAAAATATGACCCGGCGGCGGCGACGGCGATTATCACACTGATCGTCTTCGGCTTTCTGCGTGCCCTCGACGGTATCGGGCAGGCGGCCCTTTGGCCCGCGCTCTATGCCTATGTCGGTGATGTGGTAGTGGAGAAGAAGCGTGGGGCGGCCATGGGCGTTTTGAACGTTGTGTATATGCTTGGGCTGGCTCTTAGCTTTTTGATCGGCGGGTTTGTCGACGATAACTTTGGGCCGCTTTTCACGCACAAAGCGTCGCTGGGTGAGCAGATGCATAAGCTAGGGGCAAAGCTCCATGCGCACACGCACGCGATTGAGCATATTGCCCCGGCGGTGTCGTCGGTGCCGGTGGTCAAACTGGCCTTTCAGCCCGAGTATTACCATCCATCGTTTATTCTGGCGAGTGTGCTGTTTGGAATCGCCGCCATCGCCGCTTTGTCGGTGCGCGGGCGGGTCCGTGCCTGGAAGCACCAATCGCCGGACGCGGGGCATGAGGAGGCAATCACCTGGGGCGGTTTTGTCGCCGCGCTGCGCACGGTGCCGCAGTTCCTGGGCCTGGCATTCGTGACTTTCCTGGGGATCGGCTGCATCTCGCTGCTGGTGAAGAAGTTCGCCCTCGACGAATACGGCCTGTCGGAGAGTGCGTTTGGGCTGCTGGTGCTGGGACCGATGGTGGGGATTGCGCTGATCGCTGTACCTGCGGGGCATCTTGCAGACATCTGGGGCAAGACGAAGTGCGTTCGCCTGGGCTTTGTGCTCTGCGCCATCGGCATCTGGGGCATCCCGGTCCTGCACCATTTCGGAGCAGGGATCGCCGGATTTATGGTCTCGGCGGGCGTGATGGGGGCTGGCTTCGTGCTGGCGTTCCCGGCCTGGCTTGCACTTTTGACGGAGCTGGGCGGCGAGAAGCAGCGTGGGACGGTCTTCGCGGCGGTCAGCACGGCCCAGGGAGTAGGGGCACTGTTCGGGGTAGTGCTTGGGACGCAGCTTTACGCCCGGATCGGGCACATCGCCCCCTTTGTCGCGGCGTCGATCCTGGTTTCGGCGGGGACGCTTTTGGCCCTAATTTTTGTACGGGGAAGTGGAAAACCGGCATCGTGCTCCTCCTGAAAAAAATAAATTTTTGCTAACCGCAGATAATTGAAGGCTTTTCGACCGCAGCGGCTCAAAAGTGTATGGTCTGTAAACACGTCCAATGCATTTGTCTTTTTATTACGGCAAAATAACAGTTTTGGAATTCTTATAAAAACCGCTTGCCAAAACATAGGCAGTGTGTTATAATCAAGACCAGTGTCCTCTGAGAAAGATGAGCACCAACGTTTCAATCCTGAATTTCGATCACACTCGAGCCGCAGGCGATCCGACCTGCCGCCGCCTTGAAATAGTCTATCCCCACCTGAACATTTTGTCCTGCATGCCCTCGTCTAAACCGTTGGGCATCTCTCACAACCAGGGAGGTTGTACTCTTTGAACGCACCACGCACTGCTTCCATCGGCGCCGCACGCGCCTTCCGGCTATTCTTCGTTCTCGCCGGTCTGCTGGCATTTGCCGGTCAGTCCAGTCTTCAGGCGGCCTCCGGTGACACCGGCCAGGCCCTGGCTCTGCGAATTGCCCTGCGGATGGCCGCGTCGCAGAATGCGGCGTCGCCCGCAAATGTGACTTCGGCAGTACAGCATACCCCCGGTGGGAAGGCCCTGCTGCCGCGTCAGATGATGCGCTCGGGGGCGATCAGCCGGGGGACGGGTGCGGCGAGCAGCACCGTTCCGATTCCCGGCTCCGTACAAACGTTTGATCTCTTTAATCCGCCTCCCGCCTTCCAGCCTTTGGTCGGCTATGGCACCCCGGCTGCCCCGACCAACAATCCGGCCCTGCCTCCGATCTACCTGGATAACTTGACCCCGCTGAACCTGACCCCGGTCTGGTCACAGGATGAGTCTTTCATTATCTTCTCATCGGACCGCACCCTCCAGGGCGGCATTCAGGCGGACCACCGTTTCCACCTCTGGGCGATCTCCGTCAACGGCGGCGAAGCCTACCAGATTACGACCAGTACCGGCCCTGGCAGCGGCGGTGAGTTCTTCCCGGCTATGGTCTCTGCGGATAACCGGATTGCGTTCACATCCGATGCCCAGACTCCCGGTGATGCCACGGTTGCGGCCCGGCAAAATTTGTATGTGATCCTGTTTTCGTATAGTGTCCTGACTGCCAGCAACAATGCGCCCGCCTCGATCATCAACGTCAGCGATCCCACGCTTATACTGCCGTACACAAATCGCGGCAATGACGGTGCCGGAAACCCTAACACTGGCTTTGATCAGGTGCAGCGCCCGACCTTCTCGCCCAGCAACAATGACCTGGTCGTTTTCTCCGCGCACAGTGTCACCGGCTTGAATGCCGGACACAATCATATCTACTATCTGTACCTGAGCACCGGCGGCTTCGACCAGAACAACACGTCTCTGCCCGCCAAGCTGACCGACGGCCCGGCGGAAGATACCGACCCGGCATTCTCGAAAGATGGTCAGTTTATCGCGTTCGCTTCGACGACGACTGGGCTGACCAATACGGGCAGCCCGTCCAGCTCGAATCCGAATTCCACGCAGTCGACGACCAGTGCCCCCAATGGGAGTGGTTTGCGCAACGTGTTCCTAATCGGCGGCGGCGGCGGCACCGGTGTCTCCTCGCCGGGTCTCGGCACGGTCCCTACGCAGCTTCAAGGGGTGGGCGGCAAGATCACGACGGCGGCGAATACCGATAACTACGGCCCGGCCTGGAGCTCGGTCACTTTCAACCAGTACACGAATACCGATCCTGGCTTCGAGTACCTGGCATTCGCCCGCGCTACAGCACCAAGTACAACCCACGACATCTACTATCTGCAGACGGTCAGCGGAATCAACTCGGTGGGTGGTGGTCAGACGATCTCGCCGGAGGGCAGCACGGTCGCCACCAGGCCGATCCCGCCTTCCACGACGCCCGGCACGACGACAAATCTCGTCGTCAAGCTGAACACGGATGATAACGGGGCACCCACGACGGCGCAGCCCAACAGCTACGACGACGTGTATCCCACCTGGTCGCCCTTCCGCTCGATCTTCAGCATCGCCTACGAAGCCGGCAGCGTCCGCGGCGCCAATCCTCTGAGCGGCACGCTGAATAATGCCTTTGCATTCGGTGGGCGTACTGTGACCTACAACGATCCTGCGACCGGCTTCCCCTCTGAAACGGCCTTTTCGGTCGGCGCAAACGGTACCGTCACCAGTACCACCGCCACCGGCAGCTATAAGATTGCTTCCACTTATATCGGTATCATGCAGTCGCAGGTGCTAAACCTGAACCCGCCGACATTGCTGCGCTTCAGCGCGGATGAGATCGTCCATGTCCAGGCGGGACTCAATGGGTCGAACCCGGATCCGAACCCTGTCACGGGCACTCCCACCAAGACTGGCATCAACCCTGGCCAGTCAGTGACTCTGACCGTCCGGATGAGTGACCGTGAGTCGGGTATCAACGATACCGGTTCCGGTTCAGATCCGAGCTTTGGCATTGGCGGCTCCGACGCGACCAAGCCGCAGGTTTTCGTACAGATCAAGAACCCGAACAGCAAGTACCAGGATGCTCAGGGCATCGAGCACAAGGTCTTTGCACGGGACGACTTCTACCCAACACAGGCTAATCATCCGGCGAACGATATTACCTCTGATACAGTCAACTTCGCCCCGCCTTTCTTCACGATATTGAGTATGGATGGTTTTCAGACGCCCACACTGCGTGATTTATACCCAACGTTCGGTTTGAATCCTGGCAACGCTGTCTTTCCTCGCGGCGCACATGGCGGCTTCTATCAGCAAAACGGCAACAACCAGACACCGACTACAATTTTTGTCGGCAAGGACGGCGGCGGGACGAACCCCAACGCAACTGTAGCAGCGGACCCGCTCCAGCGCTACCCTTCCGATCCTGCATTGTTCACGGCCTGGGGACCGGAATATGAGTGCCAATTCCTGAACCCTCAATTTAGGACCGGAGCCGGGGCGAATGCGCCTCTGGATTCTTCGGCGAGCGACTATGCCACTCCGTACTGGCTGGCTGGGGTCGATGACCAGGTCCCGTTCAGTGGGCAGAACAAGCAGCGTCCGACCAGTAATGCAGGCGGTGCGAACGCCGAGTGGCTGCAGATGACGCGTGTCGTAGATGCCAAGCAGGATCACCTGGGCGGTACTCTTTACACGGTCTCCTGGCAGACGCCCGCCTCAGGCAGCGACTTCTACGTGGACGTCATCGCGTTTGACAAGGCGGTATTCCCGAACTTAGCAGGGGCACCAGTACTCTACGCTGGGAAGAAAGTCAACTGGCGCATCTACGATAACGTCGGTGGCTTCAGTACGAATACGTCTATCGGCAGCAACGACATTTTGGTGGTCAGCGACAACACGCTGGGTCAGAAGTTCGCTTCTTCGACTTTCGGCGGTACAAACGGTAACCTGAACCTGGTTCCCAAGCTCTACGGAGCGGAGTCACAGATAACCGATGTCGACGTCAATATCCTGCCGGACTCAGTTTATGCCGGTTATCCAATCAATCTTGCCAACCCGCCGGACACCAAGTTCGCTCCCGCGATTGCACCGTTCAGGCTTCCCTGGCTCAACGGCTTGGGAGTCGGTTCGTACATTGACAACATTATCAATGACAATGGTCGTGTAGATGGGCGGCCGTTCGTCGCGTCGCAGAAATACAGCATCTGGCGGATTCTTTCGCGCGGCCCACTGCCGCAGTCCATCCTGAACTCGTACCTGCCGACGAAGCAGACGCAGCCTGCTGTCATTGACAAACAGGCCGCCACTGCTCCTTATACGAACGTCCCGGCTGCGGATGTGCTGGACGCGCACCGCTGCGTCCTCTGGATCTCGCCCTACACGGGTGATCTGCTGGCTGACCCCGGCACGATCGACGATCCGGGTGCTTTCAATCGGCCTGGTGCCCCGGATCGGCAGAGCACTCAGACAATCCTGCGCGGCTTCGTCCAGGGCGGCGGACGGCTGTTCGTCACCGGCCAGGATGTCGGCTCGACCCTGACCACAGGCGGCTCGGTCGCCAATGGCGCGGGCGGGTTCCTGTCCGATGTTCTGGGTGCAAGTTTAGCTTCGACTGGCACGTCGGTGTTTCAACTTGCCGCGACGGCCAACCGAATTACAAACTACCCCACATTTGATGGTACTCCTGCGGCGCAAAATGGCTTCATGTCGTACCCGGTGGTCACAGGCAATATCCCTGATCAGCAGATTAGTTTTCTGCCATTCGGCGGTGAGCCATTCAAAAGCCGTCTCGAGATCAGCGGTGCTTTGAGTAATGATGCGAACTTCGCCTCAGACTCGGCACTCAGTCAGCGCTCCTTCTTCTCCCCGACGGGCTTTAAGGGTGCGAACCTGCTGGGCCAGCCGGACACACTGACCGCGACGAAGACCTCCTCCGTCGTTATGACGTACACTGGCGGCGCGACCGCCATGGTTATCCATGATGACCCTTACAATCCGAAGGGGAGCGGTAAGCTGCCGGATGGCGGGACGGGCGGACGCACCGTCTATGCTGGTTTCGGCCTCGAAGCACTGAGCAACGATGCCTATTCGTCGGATGGCTCCAACCCGAGTACCGGGACTCCGCCAAGCCCACCGCTGATCACCTATGTTCCGACTGTCGCGCCGCGCAACTCGCGGGCGAACATCCTGCACAACATCGTTGGCTACCTGCGAACGGGCAGTGTCAGTGGTGTCATCACGCAGACGGCGGGAACTGGTGCCGGTGCCGGTCAGGGCGTGCCGGGAGTGACTGTCTACCTCGTCTCAGCGACGGGGCAGACGCCGCCGACCCGTGTGACATTCAGCGCGACCACTTCCTCAGATGGCCGCTACTCCATCCTCGGAGTTGAGCCGGGAACGTACACGCTGGCGGCTTACAAGCCGGGTTACGCACATGCCGCTTCCAATGCAGGCGTCGACTTCCTTGTAGAAGGGGATGCGAGTGCTAACGCTTCGCTGACGATTACGCCGCAGCCGCCGGGCAGCATTACAGGGAACGTCCACGATACGGCGAACAAGCCGGTCGTCGGCGCGACTGTCAGCTTCCTATCGAAAGACAAGACAATCGTGAAGGCGACCACGACCTTCGACGGTACCAATCCGCTGCAGCCCGCCGGGAACTACTTCCTGCCAAGCGTTCCGGTGACAGACTACTCCGGCTCCGCGACCGGACCGAACAACCCGGACCAAGGGACTCCGGAGTACCTTGCCGCCGCTGCAGCGGATCCGCCGTACGCGACGACTGTGAGCGTGCTGCCCAATACGACGACCGGTGATGGCTCGGCGCAGGGCGGCGTGCCGGTGACGTTTACGCTGACTCCGATCCTCGCGACGATCAGTGGGCGTATCTTCGACAACACCATCGGCAATACGGACGCAGGTGGGGCGAAAGTTGCTGGGGCGGTCCTGGCCGTGCTGGACAGCAAGGGCAAGCCGGTCCTGGACGGGGCCGGGAATGCGGTCGTCGGCAAAGCCGGAGCGGATGGGAAATACTCCATCGTCGGCATCCCGGCGGCTCAGACGCCAACGACCTACACGATCTCCGTCACCAAGGCAGGCTATACGTCCGCCTCCTTCACGCAGGTGGTCTACCTGGGCGGGATTTACATTAACAAGGATATCGGCCTCGTGCCGATCCCGCCGGGGACGATTACCGGCACGGTGAAAGATCAAGCGGGAGCACCGGTCAGCGGGGCGAAGGTCACCTTCACTACGGCTGACGGCACGGTGGTACCGATCACGACGGACTTCGGCGGTAACTTCACCGTCTCCGCACCTCCGGGCACGTACAGCGGCACGGCAGTCGGGCCAAACAACCCGAATGGCCGCCCGCAGTCCAGCTCGTCCACGCCGCAGACCGTCACCGTGACGTCCGGAGCGACGACTGGACCGGTGAACTTTGTCGTGACGACGATCCCGCCGAGCTTCGCGGGGACGATTTCGGATGGGGCCGGAAAACCCTTGCCGAGAGCCGCCGTCACGGTCTATGTGGCGAACCCTGACGGGTCGACTGGGGCGGTGGTCGGCTCGGTACTTTCGGCGGCGGATGGGACATATAGCACCGCCACGTTTGTCATTCCTTCAGGCGGCACCTATATTGTGGTCGCGTCGCTGGCAGGATACACTTCGGCCCGATTGGTGAAAACGCCTGCGACGGCAACAACGCCTCCCGTGACGACGTTCACCATGTATAATGGGGACGCGCTGACCGGGCAGAATATCGTGCTGACGTCGGTTCAGCCGGGCAGCCTCTCCGGGACCGTCAGTGACACGGCGGGTAACCCGATCTCTGGGGCGACGGTCACCTTCGTCTCATCCGATAAGACGCAGACTTACACTGCGACTACAGATACGAGTGGTGCCTACTCACTCCTCGCGGTCAAAGCCGCGACTTATATCGGGACGGCGACGAGCAAGCCCGGCTACACAGACTCCGCGCCGCAGACCGTTACCGTCAGCCCCGGAGTCAACAGCGTGGTCAACTTCGCTCTGGCTCCGATCCTGCCGACAGTCACGGGTCAGGTTACGGATGCCACGACCGGTACCCCGCTGGGAAACGTCAAAGTGACGTTCACCCCGACGGCCGGTGGAACACCGGTCACAGTGACCTCGAATGCCGGAGGCACCTACGCTTCCGGGCCGCTGCCTCCGGGCACGTACTCGGTCACGGCCTCGGCTCCGACCGGATACTTCGACAGCACGCAGACGATCACGCTGGCGTTAGGCGACACACGCGTATTGAACTTCCCGCTGGCACCGAAGGGGACCCTCATCGGCTATGTCACGGATGCGACGACCGGTCAGCCGATCCTAGGCGTCACACTGACGCTCAAAGACTCGGTCTCGGGGGCCACGGTTGCGACCCTCCCCAGCCCGCTGACGACGGTCGCGGTTTCGACAGGACCGGACGGCAGCCCAATCAATTACTCTGCCGATCTGCCGCCGGGGACATACATCGTCACGGCGACGAAGGGAAACTACGCGACACTGGTGAGTGCGCCGGTGACAGTCACCAACGGACCGTTTGTCCGGCTGGACCTGAAGCTGGTCAGCACGATAGGCACTCTGGGCGGACTGGTGACGGATGCTTCCAGCACCAATCCGATTGCCGGGGCTGCGGTCACGATCACGGACAGTGCCGGTACGGTGGTTGCTACCTTCTCGACAGCGGGTGTGGTCTCCACGCCGCCGCCGCCGAGCGGTGACAGCAATCCGCTGAACTACTCGGGCCAGCTTTCGAACGGAACTTACTCGGTTACCGTCAGCAAAGGCCCGCGCAAATCTGCGGCGAAATCGGTCACCATCGTGGGCGGTAAGTTCAACCGGCTTGACTTCACGGGAGCACTGGGCGGGCTGCCCGCACTGCATACGTTTGCGGCTGGTCTTAACTTCCTGTCCGCTCCGTATGATTACAGCTCGGTGCCGTTCGATACGCTGTTCGGCAATCTGAACACGGCACCGGCGGGGACAACGCCAAACGGCAACCGTTCCCACGTCGCGGTCTGGAACCCGGTGACTGCAGCTTATGCGGTGGACCCAAGCTTCCCTGCGGATTCGTTCCGCCTGGGCGGCGGCTACTGGATCTTCCTGAAGAACCCGGTCAGCTTCACGACACAGGGTGGGGCACCGCCTTCGCCGACCCTGACGGTGAGCCTGCATCCGTTCTGGAACCAGATCGGCGTGCCGAACGTCAATGGCATCAAGGTCTCGGCTCTGCTGTTCGACAACGGACGCGGCGGAACCATCACGTTTGCCGACGCCATGAGCAGCCGGTATAATGTCGTCTCACCGACACTCTACCGCTTCGATGGGTCCGGTTATCAGCCGGTAACGGCGGCAGACACACTGCTGCCCTACCAGGCCTACTGGATCAAGGCCAATGTCGATGCCACTCTTGTGATGCCGACACAGTAACATAAGAGTACGGGGAACAAAGGCAGGGGCGATAAAGTCGCCCCTGCCATTTCTTGAGAACAGGGCAGAAAAAAATACTGCTTGCGTAAAATCTTCCCGCGTGTTATAATCATCTCGTAGCCTCCTGTCAACTTTGACAGTCCCGGGCTACGCGCAAGTTTTTGAGGACGAACACCGGGTCGATGGAAAGAAACAACCCCCCAGAGAATTGTCGACATATTCACTGACACTCTTTTAAGACACACTTCTTAAGACACTCTGATTTTCGTCACTGGTTCGTCGCTTACGGCTCCAACACCCCGTGCGCAACCAAGGAGGTTGTACTCGCTTGAAATTTTTACGTTCTATTCGCTTTGTCACCCTGCTGTCACTTCTGGCGGCTTTGCTTTCGATTACTTTTGCCGCCGGCCACTTGTCGGCGACCCCTCTGCGCACCGGAAGCGGCACTGGACAGGCTCTCGCACTCCGTGCAGCCCTGCGTGCTTTGGTTCCCCCGGCGACGCAGGCGGCTGCGTTCCGTGCCGCCGGTATCCCCGCGAGCACGCAGCGCGGGCCGGATGGCCGCTTTATCTACAATAAGCCCGGCCTGATGCGGGCGGGTGCGATTAGCCGCGCGACAGGCGGCAGCGTGGCCCAGGTAAATGAGGCCGTGCAGACATTCGACGTCTTCAATCCTCCTCCCGGCTTTACTCCAACGCAGGGGCCTTCGCTGACACCGACTAACTTGACGCCGGTTTGGACCGCGGATGAGTCCATGCTTGTCTTTTCGTCGAACCGCAACAGTGCCGGGTCGCCTGGCAGCCGCTACCACCTCTGGGCTATTCCCGCCAGTGGCGGTGCGCCGATCCAGCTCACCGACAGCACGGGCATCGCCGGCGGCGGCGAGTTCTTTCCCGCTCTGAGCGCGGGCAACAACCAGCAGATTGCGTTCACCTCGGACGCAAACTCGCCCGGCATCCAAAACCTGTATACGATAGCGTTCACCCCGGCGACAATCAATGTCGCTACACTGGCTTCACCGACCATACGCACCGACCCAGGCGCGATCTCGGCAGGCGGCACGGGCTTTTCCGGCGTCCAGCGGCCTACGTTTTCCCCAAGCAACTCGGACGAGATCATCTTCTCGGCACTGAGCACTGCCGGTGTCTACGCCGGTCATTATCACTTGTACTTCTTGTATGTCAGCACGGGTGGCTACAGTCAGGCGACGACTTCGCTGCCCGCCAAAATCACGGATGGTCCTGCAGACGACCAGGATCCGGCCTACTCGCAGGACGGTCAGCTCATTGCCTTCTCTTCGACCTCGGCCAAGCTGACGCCGACGAATACGGCACCCACCTCGAACCCCGATGCTTCGCCGCTTTTGACAGGGACCCCCGGTGCCAACCGGAACATCTTCCTGGTCGGCGGCGGCGGACGGATTGGCTTTACCAACGTCACCAACGTCAATACGGCGACTGGTGTCGGGCAGCCGATCACCGCATTGGGTCTGGATAACTACGGCCCGGCCTGGTCACCGATTCGCCGCAACCCGTATCTTAACCCGGCTCCCGGTGCTGAATATATCGCGTTCGCACGCGGTTCAGGCCCGGCGACGCCCCACGACATCTTTTACCTTCAGGTCCTGCAGAACATCGACTCGACCGGCCAGAGCGGCGTTTCCAATGAAGCGGCGACGACTCCGGTCGCTCCAAGTGCGCCGATCTATCAGATCAACTCCGGCGGACCGGAGATCCGTGATCCGAATTTCCCAGGGACGGATTATGCCTCTGTAGCGGTGCTTGCGGCTCAGCGCAATCGCCCGGTGACCCTGACCGGGGGCACGGCGGATGCACCCGCCACCCCTCCTGTCACGAACACGCTCAACGATCCGGGCACGCCGCCCGCCGTCTATAACACCGATGTCTCCGGCACCTTCTCGTACAACTTCAAGTATCTGACACCGCAGGCTCGCTACCGAGTCCGTCTGCACCTGTCTGATCCGAAGAACAACGTTCCGAAGGCCCGCCTTTTCACCGTAACCATCAACGGTCAGCTTCAGACAGTCCCGGATGCGACCGGGCAGCCGACGACCAGCATCGACATCGTTCAGCAGGCGCAGTCTTCTCCTGGTAAGCTGATCGGTTTAGTGACGGATGCCGCCACGGGGACACCGATTGCCGGAGCGACAATCACTGTTGCCGATCCGGGCACTGGAGTCGCCGTCGGAACATCCCCGAGTCCGCTTGTCACCAGCTCCGCTACTGGGACGAACTACAACGGGGTCGTCAGCCGCGGGGCCTATCGTGTTACGGTGACTCCGCCAGCCGGGTCCGGCTATGGCCCGCAGTCCGTGGTCGTCAATGTCAACAGCGGCTCCTCAGCCCGGGCTGACTTCGTGTTGTCTCAAGGAACGGGAACTGTCACCGGGACCGTCACGGATACCAACGGCTCTCCGGTCGTCGGCGCTCCCGTCACATTCACTGACGTCACCTCCGGAGTCACCGCTGTCACGACCCCCGCCGGTGTCACGACCGGCAGCGACGGCAAGTATACGGCAACCCTTGCCCCGGGCAATTACTACGTGACCGTCTCGCCGAGTGCCGGTTCGCTGACAGCCACGCAGTCGAAGCAGACGACCGTCACTACGGCGAACACGCCTGCCGCCCCGGATGTAGTGAGCTTCTCGCTTGCGACCGGTGCCGGGGCTGGGACCGCCGCCGGTCTGGTGACGGACTCCGTGTCCAACCTACCGATTGCGGGAGGAACTGTCAAGGTCCTGAGCGGGGCGAACGTCGTCGCGATCTTGACGACGACCAGCGGGACGCCCGCCAACACGCCCGCCGCCCCCAATGGCGACGGCAAACCGGCAAACTACATTGCGCTGCTCCCGACGGGCACTTACTCGTTCCAATTCTCGGCCTCCGGCTATACAACGGTATCTCAGACCGTGATCGTCGTGAATACGCCGGTCGCAGGAGCGACTCCAGCGAATGCTTTCGTCCGGGCCGACAAAGCCCTGGTCAATACGGCACCGACCTCCGGTCAGAACACGGCGGTCGTTGACACGTTCAATTTCCAGGCTCCAACACAGGCAGTTGTCGACGGCACCGGATTGATCGTTGCCCAGAAGGGCAGCGTCACCGTCGCCTTCAACCCGGTCTCCGGCGACCCGCCGATCGTTCAGGCGATTGAGATCATCGCTGACGGAGCCGAGACCCCGCCGGTAGGCAGTGGGCGGTTTGTCAGCAGCGGCTTCGGCGACCTGACACAGTCCACGACCTTCGCCGCGCCGGTAATCACGAGTGCTCTGGGCGGGACCGTCGGCGGACAGCCGCAGATCACGCTGAACTTCACGACCGGCGGGGGCAACAGCATCCCGACCAGCTTCAATCTCTACCGCTCTTCGGGCACGCTGACTTCCGTCAACACGCCGCCCTCGGTCAGTCAGGCCGGGTCGGAAGGAACCGTTCCGATCGCAGTCATTCCGGGTTCGGGTGGGAATCCCCCTCCTTACGTCGATACGCAGGTCTTCCTGAACACGGAGTACTACTATCAGCTGACGGCGGTGTACACGGAAACTGTGACCCCGGAAACGGGCGCGAACCCCGCGGTCCAGTTGAATACGGACGATAATGCCGCACAGACCGGGCCGAACGGCAATGTTTACGATGATATCTATCCGACCTGGTCGCCGTTTATCACCGTGTTCAGCATTGCTTACTCGTCCAACCGGACCGTCACTTATAATGATCCGGCAAACGCAGGTGCGCCGGCCGAGCGGGCGATCTCCGTCCCGCGCGGCGGCAGCCTCGGGACGACCGGTACTGTCGGGGCAAACTATGTCAGTATTCTCGAATCACAGCTCCTGAACCTCGACCCGCCAACCCTGCTGCCCTTCAGCGGCAACGAAGTTATTCATGTGACGGACTCTGCCGGCAACACGACGCGCACTGGCATCACTCCCGGGCAGCCGGTGACCTTCACCGTTCGCCTCAGCAGCCGTGAGGCTGGGATTGACAATACAGGTGGTCCAGGCGGCAAGCCAAACGTCTACATTCAGATCAAGGATCCGGACAGCAAGTACCAGGATGCCCAGGGCATCGAGCATAAAGTCTTCGCGAAAGACAGCGAGTACCGCTTCCAGGTCAACAACCAGCGCGGCCCGAACTACGACAGCGGCTCCTCTTCCATCTTGATAAATGGCGGCGGTTATGCTGGTTTCAACTTCTTTGCCGGCAAGAATGGCAATTATATTCGGCGTCAGCGTGGCTCCGTGGGCGGTGTGGAAGGCGTCGAAGGCTTCAGCCCGACACCCATCGCTCCTGCGGGCAACAAGTCCGATACGATCTCCGTCGGACGTGACGGCGGCGGCACCAATCCGCAGCAGCCGGTCGACGATAAGGGCAACCCGATTCAGGACGGCAACAAGAACCCGATTCTGAACCTGCCTGGCGGCGATCCCAGCAAGTTCATTCCATGGGGACCGGAATTCGAATGCCAGGTCGTCAACCCGCAGTTCGCGCTGGCTGGAACCGGCGATACGGCGACTACCGATTACGTTGATCCTTATTACCTGGCGGGTGTAGACGACCAGCAGCCGTTCAGCGGCTTCTTTAGACAGCCGCGCCCCACGACGGGCACCGGCGGCACTCCGGCGGAATGGCTGCAGCTCACCAAGGCCGCCACGCAGGATAACCAGGGCGGCGTTCTCTACACCGTCACCTGGAAAACGCCGACCTCGGCCAGTGACTATTACCTCGATGTCATCGCCTTCGACACGGCCGTGCCGCCCGCATTCGCCAAGTTTGGCTTCCAGGGCCAGGGCAATTGGCGTATCTACGATAATGTCTGGGGATTTAGCACGGCGTCGACTGTTTCGAACAACGACATTCTTGTCGTCGGCGATTATCCGTTAGGGCAGAAGTTTGCGGCATCCACCTTTGGTGGTCAGCGCGGCCTGCTGAACCTTGTTCCGAAGCTGTTCGGGGCAGAGTCCTACGTCACCGACATCGATGTCAATCTGCTTCCGAATGCCATTTACCGCTATACGGTGTTCCCCGGCGCGAATGTCGACGCGGCGCAGAACGAGGTACTCGATCTTAACAATTACTACAATCCTGCCGATCTAGGGACGTTCACGGCGAGAGACCTCCCGGTTCTGAATGGTCTCGGTGTCGGGTCGTATTACGACAACTTCATCGACGACAATGGGCGGGTCGATGGACGCCCAGCCGTACGGTCACAGCAGTACAGCCTCTGGCGTATTCTTGCACGCGGCCCGGTTCCGGAATCGGTCTACAAGGCTTACGAGCCGGTGCTGCAGAAACAGCCGGCGGTCAACGATCCCGGTGCGCCGACGAAGGTCAATATCGCAGCGGCCATCGTGCCCGTCGCCAATCGCTGTATTCTCTGGATCTCTCCTTTCACCGGCGATCTTCTGGTGGGGCCGGGAACACTGATCGACCCGCTGACCCAGGCCTCTCTTCGGTCCTATGTCAAAGCCGGAGGACGCCTCTGCGTCTCCGGTCAGGATGTCGGCTCTGCGCTGACTCAGGGCGGGACGACAAACAATGCCGCGGGTGGGTTCCTCTCCGACGTGCTTGGGGCAACGCTGAAATCGACGCGCAGCGGAACGCACATTCCGGTCAGCGGTACCAGTGTCGTGGACAACCGCATCAGCAGCAATCCGGCCTATGACGGGTTCCTGCAAGGGATCTATGAGGAGATCAACCCGGACGGTACTTACTCCACTGTACCGACGGCGCAGCGTCCGATCCGGATCTCAAACAACTACAACGGTAATATCTTCGAGCAGACCTACAATGCGGAGCCGGCATGGTCAGGAAACTGGCGCACGGACAGCTCGCTGGATCAGCTCGGGCCGTATATCCAGCCTTTCCCGGAGCAGATCAACAACTTCAACTCCGTAGTCGCCGCGATCGACACGATCACGCCGAATGCCGGGGCACATACGGACATCACTCTGGCACCGTTCACCAATCCGATCGCGCCGGTTCAGAACGGCGACGTCAATGCGGCCTCGGCACCTGGCGGCGTCGGACTGATTTACACCGACAATACCGGAACCGGCGGCAACGGCAGCAAAGTGGTCTACTCGACATTCGGGCTGGAAGCACTCAGCACCGAGTATTACAAGCAGACCAATGCCTTCAAGCCGAATCCGATCATCTACTCGCCGCGCAACCAGAGGCAGAACATCCTGCACAACATCGTCAGCTACCTGCGTACCGGGACTGTTCTCGGAACGGTGCGCTCGACCAGCGGTACCGGCGTGGTCGGCTCGGGGGTCGTCGGCGCGACCGTATACCTTGTCTCCGCCTTCGGTCCGGCTATTCCGGGACGTGGGACGTTCAGCGCGATCACTGACTCCGGCGGCAACTTCCACATCGACGGTGTGGAGCCGGGCAGCTACACGCTCGCGGCCTACCGGACCGGTTATGTCCGTGCGGCTTCCAACCCCGGCGTCGTCTTCACCGTCGAGGGTGACTCTTCGCAGCAGGCCAGCCTGACCCTGACCCAGGCGACCCCAGGTGCCTTGAGCGGGACAGTCACGGACGGCTCAAACCCCGTCTCCGGGGCGTCCGTCCTGTTCACTTCGACAGACGGGCAGACCGTGGCAGCAGTAACGGATACCAACGGCAAATACTCTCTGCCCTCGGTTCCGCAGGGTACTTACACGGGGATCGCGACGAAAACGCCTGGCTTCGGCACCTCCGCCACGCAGGCGGTGACAGTAACCGGCGGCTCCAGCCAGACGGTCAACTTCGTCCTGAAGCCCGGGCCGGGTACGGCCACAGGCCGAGTCATCGATCTCAGCGGCAACGGCATCGTGGGGGCGACTGTCTCCTTCATCTCCGGCAGCCCGGCGACGGTCGTGGCGACGGCGACGACTGGGACTGGCGGCACCTACACCACCACGGTCAATGCCGGCACGTACACCGTGACGGCGACTGCGCCCGGCTTCGGCAACAGCGTGCCGGTCAGCGTCGTCGTAACCGGCGGAGCGACCGTCTCCGTTCCAGACATTCAGCTTGGACCGGTCTCAAATGGCACTTTGGGCGGTCTGGTGACGGGGACCAGCTCCACAAATCCGATCTCCGGAGTGACGATCACGATCACGAACTCCGTGACAGGGCAAGTCGTGCCCACGACGACTGGGGCGGCTGCGGCTGCTCCGGACGGCAGCGGGTCGATCAACTACGGACCGATCACGCTGGCCTCCGGTACCTACAACGTCACTGCGACGAAAAATGGGACTTCGGCGGGCAGCCTGAGCGTGACAATCGTCGCGAATACGTTCAGCCGCCTGGACTTCACAGGGATTTCCGGCCTCCCGGCACTGCATACGTTCCCGCCGGGGCTGAACTTCCTGTCCGCCCCGTATGACTACAGCAGCTCCAGCTTCGATGCGCTGTTTGGCGCACTGAATACGGCAGCGGCTGGAACCACGCCGAACGGGAACCGCTCCCATGTCGCGGTCTGGGACCCGACGGCCAGTGCCTATGCAATCGACCCCACTCCGCCTGCCGATGCCTTCCGGCTTGGCAGCGGCTACTGGGTCTTCCTGAAGAATGGGGCAGTTCTCAGCCAGGCCGGTGCCTCGCCGACCGGGGCGACCGTCTCCGTGGCCCTGAAACCCTTCTGGAACCAGATCGGTGTCCCCAGCACGAGCGGGGTGCTTGTCTCCAGCCTGCGGTTTAATACCGGAACGACGACACTCTCCTTCGCCGATGCGATCAGCAGCAGCAACCATGTGGTATCGCCGACACTGTATCGCTACGATGGGAGTGCTTATCAGGCCGTCGGAGCAGCCGATACGCTTCAGCCTTACCAGGCTTACTGGATCAAGGTCTTTGTGCCTACCTCCGTACTGATCCCGACCGGCAAATAAGCCGGTCCTTGTCCCGGCAGACCCCAAGCCGGGACAGGATGCCATTATTGGAAAATCACGATTGACGCCGCACAAGACGGTGTACTTTTCAGGAGGAATGTGACTCAGTGAAACGATTGAAACAGCATTGGAGCACGCCGCTCATCAGCGCCCTGCTCTCGGCGTTGATGGTTCTGCCCGTGTTCTGTCTTTTCCTGTTTGCCGCACCGGCGGCGCAGGCGCAGGGCTTGACCGCCAGGCAGCCGACGTGGGCTATTCTAGACTTCGCCAATCCATCCGGATACGGGGGAGGCGATGTCGGGCGACTGGCCTCGGACTCCTTCGTGGTCCAGCTTTCCAAGCTGAACCGTTACGCTGTCCTGCCCCGGCAGGACCTGCTGAACGGAATCCAGTCTGAGAACCTTACCCCGCCGCTGAATCTGACCAGCATCCGCCGCCTCGGGGAAAGCCTCGGCGTGAATGCGATCGTCGCCGGTGAGATCGCGTCCGTCTCGTTCTC
>JANXNV010000138.1 GCA_025353925.1 Armatimonadota bacterium | reverse complement strand
TACGACAAAGGCCGACTGGCGATCGTGCAGGGGGTCGGCTATCCGAACCCCAACCGCAGCCATTTCCGCTCCATGGAAATCTGGCAGACGGCGGAGCCGGAGAAAATGGCCTCCGAGGGCTGGGTCGGACGCTACCTGGATGCCATCCGCACGGGCCGGACATCGCCGCTTACAGGCATCAATATCGGCAGCGAGGCTAGCGAAGCCTTCACCAGTGCCCACGCCGCCGTTCCGAGTATACAGGGACTGGCGAATTTCGGCGTCGTTTTCCCGCGTAACCCGGATGGCGATGCCTGCACGGCCGCACTGAAGCAGGTACAAATGGGAGACACCAATACCCCCTACGGCCACTTCTTCCAGCAGACGGCACAGCAAACTTATCAAAGCGCAGACCAAATTACACAGGGGATTAAAAAGTACCAGAGCACGGTGCAGTATCCCAAGTCGGCATTTGGCCGGAGCATGCAGGAAGTCGCCATGCTGGTCGCGGCGGACTTAGGGACGCGGGTCTATTACATCTCGACGGGCGGCTTCGACACGCACGCTCAGCAGCTTCGGCGTCATGGCCAGCTCTGGCAGGATGTCTCCGATACTCTGGCGGCCTTTCAAGCTGATGTTGAGCAAATGAATGCCGGCGACCATGTGCTGACACTGGCCTTCTCCGAGTTTGGCCGCCGAGTCCACGAAAATGCCAATGGCGGCACGGACCACGGCACTGCCTCGGAAATGTTCCTGCTGGGCAAGCCCGTCA
This sequence comes from Armatimonadota bacterium, assembly GCA_025353925.1. Taxonomy (GTDB): domain Bacteria; phylum Armatimonadota; class Armatimonadia; order Armatimonadales; family Capsulimonadaceae; genus JANXMY01. The sequence goes on along the minus strand of JANXNV010000138.1, from coordinate 16,854 downwards.
AAGGCGGCCTCTATGGATCCTATCCCAGCCTTACGGATTTAGACCAGGGCGATTTGAAGTACTCCACAGACTTCCGGGCCGTCTATGCGACCGTTCTGGACCGGTGGCTCGGTGCAAACAGTGAAATAGTTCTCGGGAAGAGATATGAAGACTTAAAGTTCGTGTAGGTGGGCGGGGACACGGCGAAGAAAAGCCCGCCGGATATGCTCACTTCATGTCCGGCAAGTTCGTCGCAATTTAGAAAGTCCGGCTGTCAGCGGCCCCACTGGCTGCCGTAGTAATTGAGTGTCCACAGCTCGGATGTGTTTTGAAGCACGAAATTATCCCGTGCCGTAGCATTATCGGAGAGGTATGACCAAGCTAACATCCCGGAATAGTTTTTAGAGGCGGCATCCTGGCAGAAGTTGTCTACCACATAGCTGTTGCCCGACCAGCGATATGGCGCGTTTGAGTTTGACGGCTGGCTGGGACCGTACTCGCCGACAAAGAGCGGCTTGCCATCCAGTACCTGTGACGGAGTCACCAACAAAGGTGCCCCGCTGTTGCTGTAGCGGTGGCAGTCGTAAAAGTCAAATCCTAGGCCGCCGACAGTGTTCCAGAAGTTCCCCCCAAACGCATTGGCATCGTCGGTGCTCATTGTCACCCAGTGGCTGGAAATGCCGTGCAGTGCGATCCGCGCGTCGTTGCCGTAGTTGCGGAGGTCATTCCAACTCAACCCGGAATAGTTGCATTCGTTCATCAGGTCATAGCATACACCATAGGGGGCGAGTGCGCGAGCGACCGGGACAAGGGCATTCTGCACGAAAGCCCAGCGATTCGTAGTCACGACCTTGGGATGCTGCTGGATATCGGAGAAAGTCAGAAAGGTGACGTAGACGAGAATGCCGTGATTACTGGCACGGCGGCAGAAGTCGGTCAGGTTGTTGACAAATGCCGAGGAAACACCAGTGCAGGGATTGTCGGGGTTGTTGTTTTGGAACGACAGACCGGAGAAATTCTCCATTGTCCAAATGCGCACAATGTTCATGTGCTTGCTTTGAATGTCCGCCAGATAACTCTCCATCGTCGCGCCATTGTAGGTAGGACCGCTGCCATAATAAAAATTTTTGCCGAAGTCCGACCCGTAGTTATTCCAGGCCATATTGACACCAAACCAGGTGGGAGTGCCGGCGGATGCTGACTTAGCGGCTCCCGCCAGGAGGTTAAGAACGGCGATAGCGACAAGAAGGGTGATCTTCAACGAGCGAGCAATCGAGTATCCAAAGCGTTTCCGAGGGGTCTGAGAAAGTTGCATTCGAGTTCTCCATTAGGCCGAACTTCGAGGTGCTGCACGGGGGCAGAACCGGACGGAACACGCGGCTGTTCCTGCCAAATATTTGGCTGTCGTCGCGATTATAGCAATTAAACTGAAATATGTCAATCAGTTTCAGAAAATAATTTGGAACATTGTATTTAAATTGACGCGATTTTCATAAGTGTTTCAGTAACACTAAAGTGTCGGCGATCTGAAATTTATATGGTGATTTTTCGCCTAAAATGCGATACAATGGAGGAGAACTAGTCAATGATCCTGAGCGCCTGGCACAAAGGCGAGAATGGAAAGACAAATGGCACGTATCCTGGATAATGAAGGCAGGCTTATTGGAGGTCTGGAACTCTCTTTCGCGGACCTGCTGGCACCGCTGAACAGTGCGGTGGCTCCGATACTAACCCCGGCGGATGCCCCACCGCCTCCTCTCTATGGAGCGAATGAAGATGTGCTGCGCCTGGTATGCAGCTACGGAAAGCTGCCGCTCATCGTGTACTCAGCGGCGGAATCGGCGGGCAACGGTGATTACTGCTCAGTGCAGTGTCAAAATCAGGTGGATAAGCCCCACAAACGGCACTATTGCCCGGAATGCGGCGGTTACTACTGCGTTACCCACGCTGAAGCGACATTACATGACTGTCAATCCATCTACCGAAAATAGAAAAAAAGCGTGAGGGGATTCCCCCTCACGCTTTTCCATTCTCAAATTTCCGAACTAGGCGGCGCGGCTGCCAGTCGCTTTGGCTCTGCGGGCGCGGAACGCCAGCCCCATCAGGCCGATCCCGCCCAGGACGAACGGCGCGATTGTCGCCGGCTCGGGAACCGCTGCGGCGGGTACATACGTCACCGAAGCCGCCAGTGAGCCATGGGTCTCGGAGAGTGAGTTGCCGGGTGAGGAAAATGTCACCTTGTCGAACGTATAGCTTCCGAGAGAACCAAAATTGTAGGTCAAGCTGGTCGGTCCGGTCAGTGTGACATCGGACGATGTCTGAATCAGGTTGATCAAGGTGTCGGTATAGACTCCCTTGAACTGCTGTGTCTGCGTCGTGCCGCCATCCGGGGTCACGCTGAGGTCGAGAACAAAAGGCTGAGAGATCGTGGCATCCGGGCCTTCGGATGGAACTTCTCCCGTAACAACTTCCGTGAAATTGCTCAAGTTGATTTTCGTCGGCGCCTTGTTGATTAGCGTGACATTGTCTTGCACCGTCACGAAAACGCTTGGATCCGAAGAGTTAATGATGTTTGGCGAGAACACCGTCGAGAAACTGAACCGGCCCGGCGTACCCGCCATCGATGCACTTGCCGCGATCGTCGTCAATGCCACAACACTCATCAAACCCGTCACTGCTTTGGAGAACTTCATTAATATACTCGCTTTCTTGATTGCGCATCCTGTCTTTCCTATTTGCACAAAACGTGCCAGGATACGCGCAATACGGCAAATTCCGTCGAATCCGGTAGTTGTAGCGGGTATACTGCCAGCAAAGTAACTGCATAGGCATTGAGGAAAAATCGCGTTGAAAGAAAGCACTCTGACATCGGAAGAACGGCGCGACGCCATTGTGGGCGCAGCCGAAGACAAAAAGGCCAATTATATTACCGCACTCGACTTGCGCGGCAAGACCCTGATCTCCGACTTCTTTATTATTTGCTCGGGGACATCCAACATCCACATCCGCTCTGTCGCCGACGGCATCATGGAAGCGATGGAAAAGCAGGGAATCCGGCAGCGGCGCATCGAAGGCTACAGCGAAGCGACCTGGATCCTGCTGGACTACGGCGATAACATCGTCCATGTCATGGCGGAGGAGCAGCGCAGCTATTACGGCCTCGAGAAGCTCTGGACCGGTCAGGCACCGCCCGAGCGTGAACCGGAGCGACTTGCCGGAATGGGTATCGGTGAATTCGAGGACGACGAAGAGGACGAGGACGAAGAAGCCGAGGGCGACATCGAAGCCACGGACGAAAGCGACGTGGAGCATCACCATGCCCCCGCTGCCTGAGCGACCACGACGCGATTATGCGGCGGAGGAGGAAGCGGGTCGCCAGCTTTCCACTGCGCATATCCAGCTTCGCCGTGGGCTGGCAGCAGAATCGGAGAAGTCCGTGCGTGCGATCCTGACCGCTCGCCCTGAAGATGCGGGAGCCTGGGAGCTGCTTGGGGACATTGAAGCTTCGCGCGGCGATTTCGATGCCGCCGGCACTGCGTATCAAGCGGCACTGCGGTTAGTGCCGGGAGCTGTATCCGCCGAAGCGAAATTCGGGCGGGCCACGCTGCGCCGAGCGGAGCAGCAGCGGCAGGAAAAGCTGGGAGTCGCTTATGCGTCGTCTGACACGTCCCTCGTCAAACTCTCCGGGGGGGACGACGGCAGGCGCAGCGCGCGGTGGAGCGTCTTTGGCTCGCTTCTCTGCCCCGGCCTGGGCCAGATCGTCAGCGGGCAGACTCGTAAAGGCGCGGTTCTAGTCGGCATCTTTCTGGTCGGCCTCGGACTGCTCGCCATCCTGCCGCACGGCACAGGACGCAATTACTTCACGCCCGGCTTTTGGATCGTCTCCGCGGTCTTGACAGCGGATTGGATCTATTCCATCGTCGATGCCGCGCAGGCCGCCCCCACAAAAAGTGCCTCCCCTCCCGAAAAAGACGGTTGGCAAGTCTGAAATTACTGAAGAATACTTAACGAGGAGAAATATTTATGCGTAGTCATCAGCAGCGAGGCGCGGCAATCGCGTTCGCGGTAATCGCTGCAGGTCTGGTCGGCACGGGGTGCGGCAGCAGCAGCAACAGCACCGATTCGTCCCATATCCGAGCAGTCAATGTCGCCGTCAACGCAGGCAATGCGTCCGTAACAGTCAACGGGGGAGCAATCGACGGCAATCTTGCGGTTGGCCAGGTCTCCAATTACAATTTTATCGGCAAAGGCGACTCGACATTCGGCTTCACGACTGATGTCGCTTTGGGCGGGCTTGTTCAGCTGCGTGTCGGCCCCACACTTGTCCTCAATAACGGCTCTTTCTATACGGGCTATTTAATCGGACGCACGGATATTACCAACAAGAACACTGATCCGAAGTTCCTGCAGTCTGTCGTAACCGGAGACCGGGGAGCCGCCGAGAACTACTCGCTTTCTTCTCCCTACGCTCCACCGCCCTCCGGCTCGGCGAATATCCGCATTTTGAATGCTGCGCCTGACGCCGGTGCAGTGGATGTGTTGATTAATGGGAAGACAGTGTATGCCGCAGTCGCTTACCCCGTGTTCCCCACAGTTCCAGTGAGCATTCCCCCCGGTACGACTGCACCGGCAGTCAACCCCGTCACGGCGTATGTTTCGGTACCTACTGGCGGGCAAACCATACAGGTTAATGCGGCAGGAACGGGAACCGTGCTTGTTCCCACAACTCCCCTTGCCATTTCAAGTGGAAACGTCTATACGGTTGTGATCACCGAGCCGACCGTTACTCCCTCGGTGACTTATGGCCTGTTAACTGTCACTGATTAGCCAAGAGGCAGAAAGATACGATTCGTGCAGACCAAACAATCAAAACAAATCACAACCACCGCCGCAGTGTTGGTCGGTATATTATTCCTCGTCGTCGCTGTTCTCTACTGGACCCAAAGCGCAGGGCACCTGCCGGCTTTCCTGCCTGGATATGCTGCTGGGTCCTCTGATCACCACACGAAACACGGAATATTGTCCTTCGCACTTGCCATCTGCAGTTTCATCGCGGCACGCTTTTTTTGGGGGCCATCGAAAGAGGCGGCCGCGTAGCATCCGCAAGACCACTGAATTTGCAAGCCAGTATTTCTTGTGGTACAATACGTCTAGATCAATGGAGACCATGACGTGAAAACTCTCTTCCGCCTGCTCATTGTCACGGCTGCCGCGCTTTCGGCAGCCTCCTGCGCCCCGCGTCAGGCAGCCGTGACTCCCCGCCCAGCGGCGGTTCAGCCGCCGATAGTTCAGCCGCAGGTGGCTGCCGCCGCCCGCCCCCTGATGGCCCCCCTCTCTTCCGCCAAGCTTGCCGCTCTGCACGCAAATGAGATGGGCCGGATTCCGATTCTTATGTACCATGCGATCAATGGTCCTTCGTTTCATGGCAGGAAGTACGATCCGAATGGGCTGAATATCGCCTCGGCAACCTTTCGTAAGCACCTCGACCTCATGTATGCCGCACACTGGTATCCGGTAAATATGCGCGATGTGCTGACCGCACATATCGATATTCCTGCCGGCAAAACGCCGGTTGTGATCACCTTCGATGACGCACGCGGAACGCAGTTCCGTTATTTGAGGGACGGTACGATCGATCCCAACTGCGCCCTGGGAATATTGGAAGCGTTTCACAAGAGTCATGACGATTGGCCGCTCCGGGCTACTTTCTATGTCCTTCCCAAATCCGCCTGGAACCCTGCTCCCTTCTGGCAGCCGGGAACGGAGACGAAGAAGCTGCGTTACCTAGCTTCGGAGGGCTTCGAGATCGCGAACCATACCACAACCCACCGTTTGATGGGGCGTCTTCCCGCGGCTCAGCTTGACTGGGAAATGGCGGAATGTCAGCGGTATGTCGCTGACCGTGTCCCTGGGGTCGTCATGGACACCATGGCATTGCCGGGCGGCGACGCGCCTAAGAACCATGCCCTGTGGCCGCGCCTTCTGAATGGCCGCCTCGGCAATATCGTGTACCACAATCGCTGTATTCTCATGGCCTGGGGCGGTCCGAGCCGGGCCTGGTCCGACAAGAAGTTTGATCCGGATCGGGTCACACGGATCGGCTGTGGTCCCGGCTGGGTAGAGCGTGCTCTGGCACAGATGAGTCAGGGGAAAATTCACGAATATATCAGTGACGGCAACCCAGACACGGTGGCGATTCCCCGCGCTGAAGCGAAAAACGTAAATTCCAAACGGCTTGACGGTGCCCGCCTGGTCGTTTACGACACCGGGAGACCGGCAAAGACTAAAGTGCTGGCGGCAAAAAAGATGGCTTCCCACACCTAGCGATGCTCATTCAGGCGGACAGATGAGCGTCAGCAGATCGCCCACTGCACAATGTTTCTCGATTGGGTGCCTTAGGCAGACTTTTCTCTCGATTTGGTAGTGGTTACGCCGCCCTTCACGCAGGCGTATGAGCACGCCCGCCTCCACCAGATCGGTCACAATACGCTGCACCGCACGTTCCGTGATACCAACCCTCGCCGCGACATCGCGCACACGGATATCCGGCTCCGCAGCCAGGCAGACGAGTACATGCGAATGATTCGATAAAAATGTCCAGGATTCAGGGTAAGCCATTGAGTCTCTCCTGAAAATAAATACACGATACTATTGTCATGTATTTATTTTCGTGCTATAATAATCGCGTAAGAAAATTATAGCAAATTGAGGAATGACTGTCAATGGAAATCGGGCATTTGATGCAGGCGAATCTTCTTTCACCCATGATCTTGGCGTTTGTGCTGGGTATTACCGCCGCGCGGCTGCGCAGTGACCTGCGTGTCCCCGAGGCACTCTACACCGGGCTTTCGATCTATCTGCTCCTGGCGATTGGAATGAAGGGCGGAGCGGAGCTTTCGCATACCTCCTTCCTGCGCTTCTGGAAGCCGGGTCTCGCGACCTTCCTGCTCGGCATTTCGGTTCCGATCTGGTGTTACTTCATCCTGCGCCGTCTGGGGAAATTCGACAACATCAATGCCGCCGCGATCGCCGCGCACTACGGGTCCGTTTCGGCGGTGACTTTCATCGCGAGTTTATCTTTTTTGGACAGTATGAAAGTGTCTTATGAGGGATTTCTGCCCACCCTCGTAGCCCTGCTCGAAGTTCCCGCCATACTTGTCGCCCTTCTCATCGCACGCTCACAGATGCCCGGTTCCACCGGTCTGTCTCAGGCCCTGCGAGAAATACTGACGGGTAAAACTGTTCTTCTGCTGATTGGCGGCTTGATCATCGGGTTTCTAGCAGGGCAAAAGGGCATGGAGCAGGTCAAGCCTTTTTTCATCGATCCCTACAAAGGCGTGCTCACCCTGTTTCTTCTCGAGATGGGAATTGTCACCGGTCAGCGATTGGGGGGGCTTCGGAAGGTCGGCGGCTTCCTACTGTGTTTCGGGATATTGATGCCTCTGCTGCATGGTCTTTTGGGGGTAGCCGTAGGAACATGGGCAGGCCTCTCACTTGGTGGAAGTATGGTGCTGGGAGCGATGGTTGCCAGTGCTTCCTATATCGCCGCACCGGCGGCCGTACGGATTGTACTCCCGGAGGCAAATCCCAGCCTCTATCTGACGGCAGCCTTGGCGATCACGTTCCCGTTTAATCTGGCATTTGGTATCCCGCTCTATTATACCGTGGCGCAAATGCTGCATCACGCTTAGCTGCAGATGTCAACGGAGCCAGTGCGCCGCCGCCCGAACTTCCGCGGGGGACAAGCCGTGTCCCCCGTCCGACCAGAAAAGCGTGACATCCGCTTCGGCCTGCCGCAGCAAGGCTGTGAGCCGCTCGGTCTCATCATTGCTGACAAGCGTATCCTGGCGACCTGCTCCGATAAATATGCGCGTTTTGCTCAGGTCCGGCAGACCATCCGGCACCAGGGGAACCATCGGATGCAGCAGCACAGCGGACTTCAGCATATCGGGATGGAGGAGAAGAAGTGAACCCGCAATATTCGCCCCATTGGAGAAACCGACCGCCGTCATTTTCTCGGCATCGCAGCCATACTCAGCTGCGGCGGCCGCAATAAACTCTTTCAGCTCTTTTGTTCGCTGGATGAGATCAGGCACGTCAAAGACGCCCTCGGCAAGGCGGCGGAAGAAGCGCGGCATTCCGTTTTCGAGCACCTGCCCGCGCGGGCTGAGAAGATTAGCCTCCGGGTCAAGCATCCGGCCCAGCGGCAGCAAGTCGTTCTCGTCCCCTCCAGTTCCGTGCAGAAGCAGAAGCGTGTCCCCTGCACCCGTCACGGGGACCCAGCGATGAACGAATTTATGGAGGCTTGAGTGTTGCATCATAGTATTTTACTTTTTTTGGTCGCTGGAGCAGTCCTGCTGACCTCACGGAGTCTCGGCAGCCCACATGCCGAATCTAACGGCCCACCGCCGGGCTACCGATTGGTTTGGTCGGACGAGTTTGAGAAAGAGGGCCTGCCCGACGCGACAAAATGGAGCTATGATACCGAAGCAAACGCCACCGGCTGGTACAACCATGAGCAGCAATATTACGCCGCTAGTCGCCTCAAAAGCTCTCGGGTCAAAGCCGGAAAGTTGGTTCTGACCGCACGTAAAGAGTCGCTATCAACGGCACCGGATTTCGGCCATCAAAAATATACCTCGGCCCGACTGATCACGCGCGGCAAAGCGGCCTGGACTTACGGCTTTTTCGAGATCCGTGCGAAGCTTCCCGGCGGCGTCGGCACCTGGCCTGCGATTTGGATGCTCGGCACGGCGGACCGCTTGCCGGACTCCGGCGAGATCGACATCATGGAGCAGGTCGGCAAAGAGCCGACCAAGGTCTCCGGAACAATCCATACCCGATCGACTGCCGGAACCTTCGGCAGCGGCGCAGAGATTGAAGTCCCGAACGCCTGTACGGACTTCCATAATTATCAGCTCACTTGGACTCCGCGGAGTCTCTCCATCGGGGTGGACAACAAAATCTTTCACACCTACCCCAATCAGCACAAAGGCATGGCGAGCTGGCCTTTCGACCAGCCACAGTACCTGCTGCTGAATTTGGCGATTGGCGGCGACATGGCCGGACCAGTCGACGACACGATCTTCCCACGTCAACTAGAAGTCGAGTATGTCCGTGTCTACCAGCTTAGACCGGCGTCTGCGTCATCCCCGAGGCCTTGAGTGCTTTGGCCACCTGTGCGATCCGCTTACCCTGGAAGCGGGCCACCTCCAGATCGTCCGCGGTCGGCGGGGCATTGTCCTGACCCGAAACGGAGGAGGCTCCATAAGGTGTCCCCGCCTTAAATAGCACCGGGTCCGCATAGCCAAGCGGGACGATGATCATACCCAAATGCACCAACGGATTGTAAAGGGAGATGATCGTTGTTTCGTTGCCGCCATGTGTTGTGGAGGAGGATGTAAACGCCCCACCCGCCTTTCCGTTTAACTTCCCCTGGAACCAGAGACCACCCAGCGAGTCGATATAGGCTTTCAGCTCTGAGGAGACATTGCCAAAGCGCGTGGGAGTGCCGAAAATAATGGCATCGGCTTCCACCGCATCCGCTGCGCTCGGCGCCTCATATTTGGCATTCATCACATCCGCACTCTCCGCCCAGCCGGGAGCCTGGGCCATGACCTCCCGGCTGACGATCTCCCGCGCCCGGCGGAGCGTGACTGTCGCCCCCTCGGCTTTTGCACCCTCGGCAATTGCATTGGCAAGGGCTTCCGTCGCCCCAGTGCGTGAATAAAATGCGATCAAAACTTTGATTTCCGGCATAGTGTTTATATCCCTATAAGCTTTCATTGGTAGTGCGTCGCCGGCGACCGAATGCCAGCGCGTCCAGAGAGATCAGGCCCGGCCCGGTGAACATCATTACCATCGCGATTGCAAAGTAAGTCAGTGCAGATTCAAACGATGGCCCGTGCATGCTGACAAATGGATGGTGGCTTTTGAAATGCACCGCGAAGAGTGCGAACAGCATTGTCATCGCAACCCCGAGTGCCGCAATCGGCGTCAGCAGACCGGTCAAAAACGCCAGGCCGCCGAAAAACTCAGAGAACGCCGCGAGAAACTGTAAAAATCCTGGGACCGGTGCCTCTGGCCCCATCCAGCTCGCCGCGTGCTGGATTTTAGGCCAGCCGTGCAGCATCAGTGCCGACCCGGCGACCAGGCGCAGTATCAAAAGGCCTATTGCGCCCCGCCCACCCACAAATTGCCCGAAAAGCCGCTGCATACATTCCCCTCGTTATTTCTAAGTCCAATCATATATTCCAAAGCTATTCTGCCCGATAAACCCTCCCCTTAATCTCACTGGAAACCGAAAGTCGCACGGAAGCCGGGCGGGAGCCTATCAGGCAAAGCGGCGATGGAAGATGACCCGGTACTGACTGCCTCCGGCCGCAGCCATTTGACGTGCCCATCGGCCAGCAGAAAATCGCGTCCGCCTTCGTGCCGGTTCGCCCCCAGAGCGGTGACACTGACGAAGTAATTTGCAAACACCGATTCCGTTTCGCTGATGGAACCAAGCCGGGCCATATTCGATACCAGGCCGCCCCCGGTGGACTCCCCCAGCAGCACTGTATTCGCCGGGGCCGCGAGTGCTGCCAGCGGCAGCCCTCCCGGTGTTACTTTGACGCTCAGGTTGACGTTCATAAAATACGTCAGCGGAAAATACGTCTCGCCTCCGACCACAGCCTTCGACGTCCCATCTGTTGGGCAGACAAACACTTCCGTGTCTCGAACATAGGGCTGACAAGCCCCCGCCCATCCCGCCGTGTCATTCCCCGTCACCGGGTTCGGCACCGCGAGCAAATGCCCCTGCATCAGCTTTTCCTCATTGTCCTGCGCATACAGCAGCATCCCCAGCCCAATCTGCCGCAGGTTCGACGTACACTGCGCCCGGTACGCCCGCACGCGGGCCTTTTGGAACACCGGTAGCAGCAACGCGGCGAGGATCGCGATTATCGCGATGACGATGAGAAGTTCGATGAGCGTGAAGGCGGAACGTTTGATGCTTCGCATATCGCTTTCGATTTCAGTCACTCGTGAGATTAAAGAGGCGGCGGAGCCACTCGACCAACCGCACTGCCTCGGGGGCGTAAGCATTAAGCTCGTGGTTTCTGATTGCCAAGCCGAGCGGCGTTCCCGGCTCCTTTTGCCAGGATAACCAGGTGTGAATCAACGCTTTGCTGCGCTGCCCTACTGGAAATCGGCAATCCAGTATCATAGCAGCATCGACACATGTACCTGCATATTCCCACAGAACGTCGTCTTTGGAGATGAAGGAACCTACGAAGTCCTCCAACATTCCTGCGGCCGAGTTGTCCGGCATGATCCATATGCCGACGCGCGGCTTCCCCTTTTGTTCAATGACTGTGCCCGTTGGGCTGGGCGTGGCAGGTACGGAGACGTAGCCGGACTGTACCAATATATTTCTTATGGCATCCCAACGGAACGCAGTCGCCACATCCGCGTCCACAATGATTCCCAGACATTCTAGACTTCCTTCAAGTAGTTCCACATCGAGCGTCTCAAGTAGATTGTCGATCCCCTGCTTGTCTTTGACTCGGAACTTTTGAGGGACGCGATGGTGTTCCAAAAGCTGCATCATCACATGAAAGTCGTCTTTGCCCTCAACCAGAAGCAGAAATTTGTCAGCCACGGTTAGCGCACCTCAATATGTTCGCGTACCGCGATGTTGAGCTTTCGTTCATCGAAGATAACAGTCAACACTTCCCCATCACGACTTTCCAGCCGAATAACAATGCCTTCTTCTCCTTTGTTGTCATCCGCCGCCAACTGGAATGCTTGAATACAGTCCCAGCTATGAGAAGTCGCAAACACTTGGACATTCAGCCGATGAGCCACCTCGAAAATCACCTTCCACAGATCCGGCAGGACGGAGTAGTGCAGCCCTGTATCCACTTCGTCAATTAGCAACATGCCATCTTTAGCATTCACGAGAGCAAGTATGATACCGAACATACGGTTCATGCCTTCGCCCAGGCTGCGGAGTGGGATAGGACCTTCGACGCCAGTAAATCGGCCTTTAGGGATACGTTCACCATTATGCCCTTCATTGCCAACCAGATTAACGGCCTCGATTTGCGGAGCAATCAATTTCAGCGAATTTAGTATATCTACCTCCAATTCCGACAATACTACGTTATCCCAGTAAGTGGCTATCTCCTCCATGTCTAAACCACCCGCTGTGACGAAGATATGGTGAAGGTGAGGTAGGCTATTTTTAATATCTAGCGGTGAAGTATAGTATTGGTTCAGTGGGAAATCATAGAAAATTGTGTTGTATATCTCAACGTGAAGACGCGGGGTTAAGTCTTGGACATTGTTGATCGTGTCAATGTCTGCATTACTCAATTCCTCAGGATTGTGCAGCAACATATTTTTCACGTTGTCGTTGAGAGCATTGGGCCACACGATATTGATCGACACCATCTCTGATTTAGTATCAATTGGACTAATTTGAATTGGAGCAGAACCAGGTTGCTGATTATCACGACCATGAAAAAGGTAGCGTAATGATGAGGCAGTTTGATTGGTCTCATTCCCGTTGCGCCGAAAATGCTTACTTTTACCTTTCGCTATCTCAAAGCGATCCTGCAACAATGAGAAAATGGTAAAAGCATCTCCCTGTGATGCGTAGAGACGCAGTGCCTCCAAAACGCTCGATTTCCCGACGTTGTTTTTCCCGACTATCAGATTCACACGCCCCAGATGCTCAATACGCAAATGCTTGAAGGCGCGGAAGTTTTTGATTTCAAGTGAGGCCAGCACAAGGTTTGACATAAGTGGTTGCTCCAGGTTCATTGTAGCACTCTCCACACAGAGCGTCAAGGCAGTGCCAATCTATCGGGTATACTGAGCAAAACGCGAGTGGGAGCTACCAATACTTTATGTGTGGAATCACGGGCTATGTGGGCGGACGCGCGGGCAGCGTTCGGCTGGCACTGGACAACTTGAAGCGGCTGGAATACCGAGGATATGACTCGGCTGGGGTCGCGGTGGTCAGGCCAGGGGATACGCAGGTTACGGTGCTAAAGAAGAAGGGCAAGCTGGCGAACTTGGAAGCGGCCCTGAGCGGGCTGGATAAGTCCGGCGGCACAGTGATCGCGCACACGCGCTGGGCAACGCACGGGAGGCCTAACGACGTCAATGCCCACCCGCACAGCGACTGTACCGGCAAGATCGCACTGATTCATAACGGCATCATCGAGAATTATATCTCGCTGAAAGAACGGCTGACCGCCGCCGGGCACGTTTTTGCCAGCGATACCGACACCGAGGTGCTGGTGCATCTGGTGGAAGCTCACCTGGCCCGTGGGAACGGTCTCGAAGCGGCGATCCGAGCGGCACTGGCGGAAGTGACGGGAGCGTATGCCATCTGCGTCGTTTCCAGCGAGGAGCCGGAGACGATTTATGCTGCCAAGACAGCCTCCCCGCTGATCATCGGCCTCGGCGAAGGTGAGAACTTTTTGGCATCGGACATCCCCGCCGTGATGGGATTTACCCGCAACGTACTGGTGCTGGAAGACGGCGACTTTGCCCGGATCACGCCGGAAGGGGTTACGCTGACGACGCTAAGCGGTACCCCCTTGCAGCGCGACGTATTCCATGTCACCTGGGATGTCAGCACGGCGCAGAAGGGCGGCTACGCCCATTTCATGCTCAAAGAGATCTACGATCAGCCGCAGGCCATCCGCGACACTCTGCGCGGACGGGTCACGGAAACGCACCAGGTGACCTTCCCCGAGCTGAAGCTGCCGACGGCCAAGCTGCTGGACTTCAACCGCATTGTGATCGTCGCCTGCGGGACGGCCTACAATGCAGGGCTTGCGGGCAAGAACTTTTACGAGCACCTGCTGCGCCGCCCGGTGGAGGTGCAGGTCGCGAGCGAGTTCCGCTACAACGACCCGATTGTGGATAGCCGCACACTGGCGATTATTATTTCTCAGTCCGGCGAGACGGCGGACACCCTAGCGGGCCTGCGGGAAGCAAAAATCAAGGGGGCGACGACGCTGGCCCTGGTGAATGTCGTCGGCTCCAGCATTGCCCGTGAGGCCGACGAAGTGATTTATACGTATGCCGGGCCGGAGATCAGCGTCGCTTCGACAAAGGCCTATGTCACCCAGCTCGTCGGACTGTATCTCATCGGGCTGTATATCGCGCAGGAAGAAAACAAGCTGGGGCCGGGGCTGGTGGCGGATTATGTCGAGCAGCTCCTAAGGCTGCCCGAGCAGGTCGAAACCATTCTTGCCGATACGACCGCCATTCAGGAGGTCGCGCAAACGCTCAAAGATTCATCGTCATTCTTCTTTCTCGGCCGAGGCTTTGATTATGCCGTCGCTCAGGAGGGGGCTTTGAAGCTGAAAGAGGTTTCCTACATCCATGCCGAAGCCTATCCCGCCGGGGAGCTGAAGCACGGCCCGCTGGCCCTGGTCGAGCCGGGCGTTTCGGTGGTCTGTATCGCCACCCAGTCGTCGCTTTACGACAAAGTGCAGTCGAATGTCAAAGAAGTCAGTGCCCGCGACGCCTCGACGGTTGGGATCGTCAAAGCGGGCGACGAGGGCTTGAACGAGCACTTCGTAGACAGCATCTTGCGCGTACCGGCCACCCATGACACGTTCATGCCCGCCCTCGCGATTGTCCCCATGCAGCTTTTGGCCTACTACATCGCCGATGCCCTTGGCCGGGAGATTGACCAGCCGCGCAACCTGGCGAAGTCGGTGACAGTGGAGTAAGCGGGTAAGCCAGCGGAAAGGAAAACCGAATGTCAGTGATTACTCTGGAAGAACGTGTCTCGAATTTAGAGAACGAGATTAAGGAATTGAAACAATCCGGACCTGGCAAAGAGCAAGAAGCACTTCGCGGGTGGAAACGGATTGTCGGCATTTTTGCGGACACTCCCGAATTTGACGAAGCGGTCCGGTATGGCCGTGAATGGCGTAAATCTCAGTCTCTCTTCTATAAAGAGGACGCTGGATGATGCTGGTTCTTGATACCGATCACTTATCTATTCTTGAGCGCGGCGGCAGTGCTGCTTTCCCCCTCCAACGGCGCTTGGAGCGAGTTCCTGTCGACGAAGTCGGCACAACCATAATTAATTACGAGGAGCAGATGCGTGGGTGGCTTGCCCTTGCTTCCAAAGCAGAGACGCCGCATCGGATGCAGACTGCCTATGTACTCTTGGAAACGCATATTGAGACATTCCGCGACTTGGCTGTTTTATCGTTCGATGACGAAGCGGTCAGCCAGTTTGGAGCATTGCAGCAAGCACATGTGCGGATCGGAACAATGGATTTGCGGATAGCGGCGATTTGCCTGGCTCAGAGCGCGACACTTCTCACAAGGAATTCAAAGGACTTCCGGCAAGTTCCTGGCTTGCTGGCCGAGGATTGGTCGGTTTAGAAAGCCGCGTAACCTGGCGAAATCAGTGACGGTGGAGTAAAATATGAGTGTTCTGGATGAAGTTCTGCGCTCGAATGCGCTGTTTGTGGAAACGTATGACACGGGACGGGCGATGGCTCCGGTTAAGCGGAAGCTGGCGATCGTTGCCTGCATGGATTATCGGATCCCGCTCGAGCAGGCGTTCGGGCTAAAGCCTGGCGACGCCTACATTATCCGCAATGCGGGGGGAATCGTGACAGAGGATGTCATCCGCTCCCTGCTGGTCGCACATTACCGTCTTGGGGCCGAAGAGTTCTTGATCATCAACCACACCGAGTGCGGTATGCAGACATTCCGGGACGAAGAGCTGCGCGACGATATTCGAAAGCGCACCGGCACGGATTCCATCGCCCCGGAGCAGTTTCATGCATTTCTAAACCTGGAGGACCATGTGCGCCAGCAGATCCAGCGCATCCGGTCCCATCCCTGGATTCCAAAGCATATTCTGCTGACAGGCTGCATTTATGATGTTCACACGGGCAAACTGACGCCGGTGCCTGCGCTTTAAGGTTCCGCGTGCACCGCTCTGAGCAGCCATGCCGCCAGTGCTTCGCGGCGGGAGGCCATCTGAGCTTCAACATCCGCATGAGACAGCACGGCTCCGGGCATCAGGCCGGTCCCATAGTTCGTGGCCAAAGAAACTCCGGCGTAACGCAGCCCAGCTTCGCGGCAGAGAATAGCCTCCGGTGCCCCTGTCATGCCTACGACGTCGGCACCCCAGCGGGCAAACAGCCGCACTTCGGCGGGCGTTTCGTAGCGCGGGCCGGAGACGCAGAGATAGATTCCGCGTGGATGCACCGGCAAACTGGTATCGCGGGTATCCAGAAGCAATTGCCGCAGACTGGCATCGTACGGCTCGGAAAAGTCGATGTGGCGCACCTGGCCTGGGGTCTCGAAAAACGTGACGACTTCGCCTTTGGTCAGGTCCAGAAAATCATCGAGCAGTACGAAGTCGCCGGGGGCGATCTCTTTTTGGAGTGAGCCAACCGCGGTCGTGGCGAAGATCGCTTCGACTTGCAGGTCTCGCAAGGCAGCTATATTGGCTCGGTGATTGATCAAATGCGGCGGCAGAGTGTGCCCGGCCCCATGCCGGGCGAGGAAGATCAGTTCCAGGCCGTCGCCGAGGTTTGCCCGGGTGATTCGGGCTTCTCCGTAAGGCGTCGATATCGTCTCCGGGGTCCCCGCCATCAATGCCGACCCAAATCCTGTTCCGCCGATGATCGCTTTTCGCCTTGTGATTGATTGGCCCATTGAAAAACCCCTGCCTATGAGTGATGCACTGCCCGCCGCGCGAAGTCTCTTTTATTCTACTCGAAAACTCCGGGTTCCCATTGGACTGCTCTCGCTGACGCTGATTTATTTCTGGCCGCAGCTTGTGGAAGGCCGCGTTTTGTACTGGGGCGACATCGGCCTGTACTTTGCTCCAAT
>JANXNV010000133.1 GCA_025353925.1 Armatimonadota bacterium | reverse complement strand
GAGAAAACGTTCCAGGGCGGGCTGGTGATATAATCACTGAGATTCCACTGGAGCGTGACATCGGGAATCGATGGCTGTATCTGGTGCATTTCTTTGATGCCGTAAACGAGGATGGGAATGAGAGCGCCCAGCCACATGATCCGGTTGCGGAAAAATGCGGGCCGGTCCTGGTCCCCGGCGATCTCCAGCGGCAGCTGTGCCAGCGGGAAGGACAGCTTTTCCGCATCCACCCACTGACGCCGCAGAAGGGCGGTGAGGCACAAGAATGCAAACAGCACCATAAACGACAGCGCACCCCAGTTCAGGACCGGGAGGACCCAGGACTGCCAGGGAACGGCGTCCCCGGCATGCAGCTTTTGGTCGTAATCGCGGGAGATCGGCTGTATACTGCTCAGGTGCGTATCGTATGGAACCAATCCAGATTTGATGTGCTGATCGAACAACCCGTGAAAGTTGTTGACGGCATTGTTGGCCCGGTTTGGATAGTTGAGTGCCGGAATCATCTTCTCGACCAGCCCGTGGGAGGCGGTCAGGGCGGCCATGAGACACATGCAGTAGATGACCAACAGGTCGGAGGAAGTCAGGCCCCAGCGGCGACTGAGCTTCTGGATACCCTGGCTGACTGCGACGATCAGCAGCAGCATTCCCAGGGCGGCAGGCGGGAACTGCAGGTAACCGATCCGGATCGTCACCAGCACCATCTCCGCCTGCGTCACCAGGTACGCCGTCGCCGCCGCCGCCAAAGCCCCGATCAGCAAGGCCCGCCCCCGGGCACCCTCCCGCCGCCCCGGAGATTGAAGAGTCTCCGCCACTGTTTCCGTCTCAGTTTGTGTGTGCAATTGCACCATATGCGCTAGTTCAAGAGATGGGAGTAGGATTCCTTTGTGGATTCCTCGCGTGAATGCAGTATAATGCGAGTAGTCAAGACCCCCCGTAGGGGCGGGGCTTGCCCCCGCCCTCTCGCTATCCTGTTCTTTGTCCGGTGCATCGTTTCTTTGCCCGCCGTGTGGACAGTCGCACTTACAAAGACCCGGATTTCCAATCCGGCTGAAGGCAATGTAAGAGGGCGGGGGCAAGCCCTGCCCCTACTCATGGAGCGAATATACTGTCCTATCTCCGAAATCTATGGGAGCGCAACGCCTCGGCGCGTTCGTGCCGGCGGTTCTATCCTGCGGTCGAAGCTCTTTGCCGTAGTCTTCACCCGAATGAGCCGATCTTTGGTCTGACGCTCTGCGCAGACGAAGCCGAGCGGTGGGTCGTACGCATCTACTATGGCAACCGAGAGATGTCAGGACATCTCGGGCCGCCCTGGCGTGACTGGTTCGCCGTCGGGATCAATAAGCTGTCCGGCTCGATTAAAGTGATTGCTGATGCAGAGAAGTATCGGCCGATTGTTCGGTAGTGGCGGCAGCGCGAGACACTGTTGCACCCTCCGGGTAAACTACATAGAATGCACGTCAGCCTTCTTCATCTCGCACTCCTGTTCCTGGCGGCATTGGCGGCGGGTGCAATCAATTCGGTCGCCGGGGGCGGGACGCTGCTCACTTTTCCGGCACTCCTGGCGATGGGCGTCCCCTCGGTGGCCGCCAATGCCACTAATGCGGTCGCACTGGTTCCGGGGTCTGTGAGTGCGTATTGGGGCTATCGGGGAGAGATGGGCCGCAGCCGTCAGGATCTACTGATGCTGGCGGTGCCGAGCCTTTTTGGCGGGGTGCTCGGCGCGGTGCTGGCGGTGCGTGTGGGCGATGCCGTCTTTAATCATCTTGTTCCCTGGCTGATTCTGGGGGCAACTTTTCTGTTTCTGGTTCAGGATCCTGTACGGAAGTGGCTGGATGCGAAGCAGGGCGACAAACGGGACCAGACGAAAGGCAGCAGCTTCGGCCTGAGCGGGATGATCTTCCAGTTCTTCGTCGCCGTCTACGGCGGTTTCTTCGGGGCGGGCATCGGGATTCTGATGCTGGCATTATTGGGGTTTTTGGGGCAGACGAATATCCACCGGATGAACGGCCTCAAAAATTTCGCGGCGATCTGTATCAACGGGGTCGGGGCGGCGACCTTTATTTTCTTCGGGCGGGTCCACTGGCCGCTCGCGATCGTGATGGCCGCCGGTGCATTGATCGGCGGCTTTGGCGGTGCGGGGCTGGCCCGGCGGATCGGGCAGGAAAATGTCCGGCGCAGCGTCGTGGCGATTGGTCTGACATTCGGCGTATACACTCTTTGGAAACAATTCGCGTAGAAGCAGTGACTAGGAGCAATTATGATCCCAAAATCCAAGCAGGTAACGGCGGAACAGGATTTTCCGCAGAAGGGCCGGAGGCACTGGGGCGAGCATTTCCGGCAGACTTCGCTCTGGCACAGTTACGAGAATATGCGCGATGATGCCGAGCCGCGCTGGCCCGCGATTGTGGCACTGCTGGGGGGCGTCGGGCTGTTCGGTGTCCTGCCAAGCTATCTATCTTTCGGCCCGCGCTGGCTGCCCGCCGCATTTATTACGGCACTCTTGATCCCGACGATATTTACGCACATCAAGGGTCATTTCAACATCAATCGTATTCTGGGACTGAGCATCGCGGGGATCGAGACGTTCTTCATGGTCGCCTCGCTGATTAAACTTGTCCACTCGATGCTCACCCCCCATTCGATGATGCATATCGAGTCGGCGGAGCGCCTGCTGATTTCGGCCAGTGCGCTTTGGATGACCAACGTTCTGGTCTTTGCCCTTTGGTACTGGCATCTGGATGCGGGTGGACCCAATCAGCGGGACACACGGGGCGGGCACTGCCACGGGTCGTTCTTGTTTCCGCAGATGACGATGAACGACCAGTCACTGGCCGAGTCACGCCAGGAGAATTGGTTTCCCGGCTTCGTCGACTACCTCTTTCTCGCCTTCAATACCAGCACGGCACTGTCGCCCGCCGATACCGCCGTTCTCTCTCGCTGGGCCAAGCTGCTGATGATGGTGCAGGCCGCCATTTCCCTGATCGTCATCGCCGTTCTCGCGGCTCGCGCCATCAATACGCTGAACTAGAAATCACACGCAGAATCAGAAATCACACGCTGAACTAGAAATCACACGCAGAATCAGAAATCACACGCAGAATCAGAAATCACACGCAGAATTAGAAATGAGCATCATATGCCGGATGAGATCGAAGTGCCGCTGGAGCATGCACATGAACATATTGCGAAGGCGCATGAAGAGTCTGCCGGTGAGGGAAAAGAAAAAGAGGGGAAGGAAGGCTGGACACGCTTTATCGCGGTCATCACAGCACTGCTGGCGGTCGTCGCCGCCATCGGCGCCCTGCGTTCCGGCCTGCTGGTGAACGAAGCTTTGCTGGCCAAAAATAGGGAGATTATCCACCGCACGCAGGCGACCGATCAGTGGAATTACTACCAGGCTAAAGGCATCAAGGGAATCATTTACGCGACAAACGCCCAGCTTCTCCCGCCCGGCTCCGCCGCTTTGACGGCCAACGGGGTAGAAGTCGCCCGCTACAAGGCGCAGCAAGAGGAGATTAAGACCAAAGCTGAGGGATTGGAGAAACTAGCCGAAGCGGAAGACAAAGAATCGGAGCATGATATGGAAAAACACCATATCTTCGCCTTCTCGGTCAGCCTCTGTCAGGTCTCGATCGCCCTCTCGGCTGTTGCTGCCTTGACCCGCCGCCGCCGGGTCTGGTTCTTCGGTCTTGCGACGGGCATCTTAGGCATAGCGGCTCTCATCGCAGGCTTCCTGGGCTATAACCTGCCGTTTGCATTCTAGCCGGTGAGTGCAAGCAGCTGCTCGGCGAACTTGGCCTGCTCCGTGCCCTCTTTGCCGACGAGCCATTTCTCGAACAAGATCCGGCTTTCCGCCGGGAGAATGCCGCCGACGATCTCCGGGGTAGTGCTCTCCGGGCTTTCCGGAGGCTTGACGCGCTGGGTCCCGTTGTCAGCGGGGGCTTCCAGGCCGAAAAGCACAAGCTTAATGCCCGCCTCCATTGCCGCCCCCAGGCACATGACGCAAGGTTCCAGCGTGGACACCAAAATCACGTCATCGGCATCCAGCGGCAAGGCGGGCGGGTTGCCGCCAACGCTGCCCGCGTTCTCGAATGTCACGATCTCGGCATGCGCGGTTTTGCGCCCCAAGCCGTTCACCCGGTTATGACCCCGTGCAATAACCCGTAGATCGGCTCCGCTGCCGCGTGCGATCACGCTGCCAATGGGGGCCTCGCCCTCCGCCACTCCGGTCTCGGCTTCCGCCAACGCTTCACGCATCAGCATTTCTTGTTCCTGCTGCGTCAAAGATGGTACTGACAAAAAAGGCACCTCGTCTTTCTTGAGCTGTTATACCCAGAAATTCGAAGTGCCCTGAGAAATTCGAAGTACCCTAAGAGCAGGTTTATTCCCCGCGGATTGCAGTCGAGGACAGGTCTGCTTTGGAAGCGGTGCTTCCCCAGACAGCGCGGTCAGCCCAGACATTGCTTCCCCAGACGGCGCGGCTTCCCCAGACGGCACGGCTAGCGGCGGTGTCGCTGCTGCCCCAGACGGCGCGGCTTCCGGCCAGCTGGTTGCTGCCCCAGACTGCACG
>JANXNV010000094.1 GCA_025353925.1 Armatimonadota bacterium | reverse complement strand
GAGGCAAAGGCCCGCCCGCTCGCCGCGCGACAGGTCTCCCGCTTTCGCATTGGGCGTCAGGCCAAAGTGCTTGATGACACCGTCGAAGACGCGCGAGTTCCAGCGGGGATAGAATGACGATTGGAACGCCCCGCACTCTTTAACGCTCATCCAGCCATAGACGTGATGCCCTTCGGCCAGGTAGCCGATCCGGGCACGCGCTTCCGGGGGCAGGGCCGTGCTGTCGTACCCGAGAACGGACGCGGTGCCGCGTGTCGGGGCGACCAGCCCGAGCAGCATACGGATGGTGGTGCTTTTGCCCGCACCGTTTCTCCCTAAAAACCCGAAGACGCAGCCGCGCGGGACGGCCAGGTCCAGCGTGTCCACGACGCACCGGCGGCCAAAGTAACGGGTCAGACCGCGCGTTTCAATCACCGTATCGTTCATCTTGTTTCCCTCCCAACAGCCAGTGGCAGCATCTGCGCCAGCTTTTCGCCTAAGCGCACAAAAATCTCGTTGTAGTCGAAGTCGAGAAAGGCCACTTCGCGAACGAAATCGTCCAGGGCCAATTCCAGACGCCGGTGCCGCTCCTCCGTGGCGAGAACACGGCGGCGCGGGGCAACGGTAAGGCCCTTGCCGGGCTGGGTCAGCACAAAGCCGTCCCGCGCCAGTTCAGCGTACGCTCTCGCCACTGTGTTGGGGTTGATTACTAATCGCTCTGCCGCCGCTCGGACGCTCGGCAGGGCATCTCCCGGCTCGAGCTGCCCGGCGGCAATCGCCATGCATACTTGGTCTACAATCTGCCGGTAAATCGGCACACTGCTCCCGGTCGCAATGCTAAGTTCTAGGGCCATACGCTGTTACGCCTCACTGTATTAACCATATTAGTACAGTATAACAAGAGTCAATCATTCTGTCAAGGGGTATACTAAAATCGTTTTGAAAGGAACAGAATTATGCCCGTTGAAACGTCCCCAGCTCGGTTGATGAAAGTCCGGGAAGCACTCGCGAGCCGCGAAGTGCCGCTTCTGGCGTTCCTGCTCACCGATTTGGATAACATCGGCTACGTCACCGGCTTCACCGGCTCGACGGCGCAGGTCATCATCACGCCCGAAGAGGCCCTCTTTATCACGGATTCGCGCTACACGGTGCAGGCAGCCCGGGATTGCGTCGGCTTCACGCTGATGGAGACCCCGCGCGGCAGCGGCGGCTACGGGGAAGCCCTGCAAAACGTGCTGA
Organism: Armatimonadota bacterium; assembly: GCA_025353925.1. GTDB lineage: Bacteria > Armatimonadota > Armatimonadia > Armatimonadales > Capsulimonadaceae > JANXMY01. Next base: position 1,930 of record JANXNV010000094.1, on the reverse strand, counting down.
AGGAGCGGCCTGCGATCCAAGCACTGGGCTTTGAGGCCGCGAATGTCACGGTCGCCGCCTGGGAAAAGCTGCGCGAGCTGTCGCCGGAGGTGGAGTGGGTCGGCACGGAGTCGATCGTCGAAAACCTACGGATGGTGAAAGACGCCGGGGAGATCGCCGCCATCCGCCGTGCCATCGCGGTCGCCGAAGCGGCATTTTTGTCGGTAAAGCACCTGCTGGTTCCCGGCACCCGTGAGCAAGACTTTGCGCTCGAACTCGAGTATGCCATGCGGCGTGGCGGTGCGGAGGGAACAGCATTCGAGAGCATCGTCGCCTCAGGGACTCTGGGGGCACGGCCGCACCACCATGCCGGGCCGCGTCCATTCGCCGTCGGCGATTTCGTAACTATTGATTGGGGGGCAAGCGTGGACGGCTACAATTCCGACATCACGCGCACGGTCGGCATCGGGGCGGTAACTTTGCGCCAGCGCGAGATCTACGCCGTCGTGCTGGAAGCCCAGCGTCTCGCGATTGCGGCAGTTCGCCCCGGTGCGAATGGGAAAGAGATCGATGCCGTCGCCCGCGACTACATCACGGCCCAGGGCTTTGGCGATGCCTTCGGACACAGCCTCGGCCATTCGTTAGGCCGCGACGTTCACGATGGCCCCGGCCTGTCCATCCGTGGAGAAGGCCTGATTCTGGCACCCGGCATGGTGCTGACCGTCGAGCCGGGGATTTACTTGGAGGATTGGGGCGGCGTGCGGATCGAGGAGGATATTCTGGTCACGGAGACAGGCTGCGAAGTGCTGACAAGCCTGCCGAACGGGCTGGAGGTGGTGTAAATAAAACTCGAACTGATGCCGGCCCGGAAACTCCTTTTTTCTTGTCTTTTACTTTTTACAGCTTCTCGAGCCGGTGCTGCACCCCCGACGCGTTATGCGCTCCAAGATTTAGGCATCCTTCCCGGCTTTCGTATGAGTAGTGCAAACGCAGTCAACAGCCGTGGGATGGTGACGGGTGATATTACTGCAAAGGACGGCACGACCCGCACCTTCCTTTATCACGACGGAAGTATGACTAATCTAGGTGGATTGAGCAGTCCGGCCCACCGAGCGAAGGGTTACGCGATTTCAAGCGTAGGTACTGCTATCAATGACCAAGGTGACGTGACCGGATGGGCTTATGTGGACGAGGAGGTGACTCATGCGTTCCTATATCACCATGGGAAAATGCGTGATCTGGGCATACTCAGTCTTATCAGAGATGCTGCGCCAGATATGTGGGTGAGCAGTTCGGGAGACGCCATCAATAACAAGGGCCAGATTAGTGGTACTTCCAGCGATGCGGACGCCTATGGCCGCGCTTTCCTCTACGCTCGAGGTCATATGGCTAATCTCGGCATGCCGCCCGGAGAAGATTCAGATGCTTCTAACTCTCAGTTTACTGTAATCAAGCAAACAGGGCTGAATGACCGAGGTGAGATGGTCGTCATAGTTGACGGGCCATATCACTCCTATGGAGTTTTAAAATCTAGGATTTATCTCTATAAGTACGGAAAATTTCATCGAACTGCGACAGTGTCTTATCCGGCTAGTTTTTCAAGTGTCATACTTAATAATCGCGGCGTTGTCGCAGGAACCTACTATGACAAGAATGAAAAACTTTGCGGCTTCCATCTGCACCGAGGCAGAATTGAGAAAATTGGACCTTTGATTCACTCAGATCAGACAGAGGTTCGCGCAATTAATAACCTGGGGCAGATTGTAGGTTCATCGGATTACCATGCCGGTAACAGTCATGCTTTTCTCTATTCTCATAGGATGGTGACCGATCTGAACAACCTCATTCCCGCTGGTTCCGGTTGGGTTTTGGAGAACGCAAACGGCATCAATGACAGGGGGCAGATTGTTGGCACGGGCAAGCACCATGGCAAGACACGAGCATTTATGCT
>JANXNV010000088.1 GCA_025353925.1 Armatimonadota bacterium | reverse complement strand
AGGAGCATCTTGCCCCTGATTTCGTTACTTAGCATTGTTTGAGTTGGCATCAATGACTAACTGGCATCATGCAGACCGAGAGTGGAACAGATCGGACGTAAAGCAGATCGGACGTGGGATTGAAATCCACTGCTGTGGGGCGCAGACGCCCAGTTTCGACCTGCGTCGAAAAAGAGGTTAGGACAGCAGAAAGCGGCCTTGTCTTACTCACTCTTGTCCCGGCGAAGGCCGCGACTTGGCGTTTCGCCCCACAGTGGTGGATTTCAATCCCACGTTTTTCTTCCTCGGTTCGCTCGCTGGATATGCCGAATCCAAATCACCCCGTAATCTGGGTATACTATCATCTGTGAAGATTTTCACAACTGAAAGTCTCAGACTCACAACCGACATTCTTAGATTGGAATACGGCCATCGCACGCCCGCTGAACCCTATCACCTACTTCCGGCGCAACCTGGGGCGCACTCTGCCATTGGCATTCGTCATCGTTTTGTCTGTGTTTCTCATCGCCTCGGTCGTGACCATCGTGAACTCGATTGACCTGACGGTGCTGACGATCTACAACTACACCAAAGTCTTCACACCCGTGCTGCCGCGTCTGGCGGCGGCGGTGCCGGGGCAGGACGTGATCCAGGTCCCGGCGGCGATCCAGGCGCAGATTCGGAAGACGCCGGGGGTGGACCGGACCATCGAGACCTCCGGGTTCTTCTTTAATATCAACACCGTGTTTGGGCCGTTCCCATTTGTCTGCTTTGGGGTCACGGATGAAAACCGGGATTACCTGCTGAAGCGGGCGGGGGACACCCTCCTGCCGGGCGGGCGGATGCCGACTCCCGGCAAGCCCGAAGCGGTGATCTCCGAAGGGCTAGCGCGGAACAAGAGGGTCAAGATCGGTGATGTGATCGCGTCGCCTCTGGACACCGGCACTCTGGTCGCGGCTCCGGCTCCGATCAAGCTCGTGGGCATTCTGCGCGGCTCGACCTGGATGGCGTTCACGTCGAAGAAGTACACGGATGCCAGCCTGCCGCTGGTGCCGCATTCCCTGCTGGTAACCACCGCCGATCCGGCGGCGCAGGGCCGGGTGGGGGACCAGCTCTTCGATTCGCTGGACAAGTTTCAGGTGCAGGTGCTGTCGTTTAACAACCTGGTCAAGACTCTGCGCAGCTCCCTGGCCTCGATGTATTTGATTATGCACCTGGTGAACGGCACGGTTATCTTCGTCGTCGCACTGATGGCGGGGATGCTCTCGAATATCTACTTTACGCAGCGGATCAGTGAGTTTGCCGTGCTGGCGGCGATCGGCCTGCGCCGGAGTACGCTGGTCTGGCATGCGGTCTCCGAGACGGCCATCTTGACGACACTCGGCTGGCTGCTCGGGGTCTTTGTCAACTACAGCATCCTGACCTTGATGAAGGGCAGCGTCTTCGAGCCGCGTGGGATGCTGATCAACCCCAGCGATCCGCTGTCCTACCTGAACACCCTGCCGATCCCCGTCTGCATCACGCTGTTTGCGGTGGCGACGATCAGTTACCGTCTGGCGAACCTGGACCCGGTGACGATTATCGAGCGCCGCTAAAGTAGCACGCACTTAGAAAGCTACGCATGTCCGAATCGCTTCTTTCGACGACGAATATCTCTCTGGTTTACGACGACGGGGCACGGGTGACCCATGCACTGCGCGATGTCAGCATTGAGATCCCGAACAAACGCTTTGTTGGGATTATGGGGCCTTCAGGGTCCGGCAAATCGTCTCTGCTTTATATCCTGAGCGGCCTCAAGCGGCCCACGGGTGGAGATGTGTGTCTGGGAGACTACGGCTATAAAGCGCATTCCGACCTGGACCTGATCGATCTGCGGCGGCAGCGGTTTGGGTTCGTGTTCCAGCAGCCGTACCTGCTGGTCTGGCAGACGGCGATGGAGAATGTCCTGATGGGGGCACCTATTCTCGATGCCGCCGCCCGGAAAAAAGCAGTCGGGTACTTCGAGCAACTGGGAATCGGGGCAATGGCGGAGAAGCTGCCGTCGCAGCTCTCCGGCGGTGAAAAGCAGCGGGTGTGCGTCGCCCGGGCCATGATGAACGACCCCGACATCATCTTCGCCGATGAGCCGACCGCCTCCCTCGACCATGCCAACGGGCATTTGGTTGTGGACCTGCTCTCAGCCTACCGCAAGCAGGGCACCGTGGTGGTCGTCACCCACGACCCGGAGATGCTCCAGGGGGCCGACTCGGTGCTCCTCATGCGGGACGGTCAGAGCTTGGGCTGGCGCGACCCCGCCGACGTACTGGGCGCGGCGGGTCCGAGCAAGACGGTTGCGATGTAGATGAAGAAGCAATCAAGACCACGTCATGCATCTCACAGTTCGGCGTAGAGATCCAGCATTGGGATGCCGGTTTACCCGTAGGGTGCGCTGCTTGCTGCGCCCTCTTGTCTCCGTCTGCGCCCTCTTGTCTCCGTCTGCGCCCTCTTGTCTCCGTCTGCGCCCTCTTGTCTCCGTCTGCGCCCTCTCATCCTTGCCCCCGCCCTCCAAATCGCCACCGTTTCACCCGGATTAGAATCCGGGTGAGAGCGCGGGCAAGAGGGCGCAGCAAGCAGCGCACCCTACGGGTAGACCGGCAACACGCTGTTTTCCGCACATTATGCGGCGAATAGTGCGTTTAATCTCCGCATCCCCAATCAAAGATGTCTTTTACGCCCGAATGTCTCGGATCACCGAGGGCAGCAAAGCTGCGCCGATGGTCTTTGCCTGCGGGTCGGACATAACGACGCAGCGCTCAACGACGTTCTCCAGCTCGCGGACGTTTCCCGGCCAGGGGTAGGAGAGCAGGTGCATGACGGCTTCGGGAGAGAAGGACATGACGGAGGCTCCGTTTTCGGCGTTGAACTTTTGCAGGAACTGGCTGACCAGCAGCGGAATATCCTCCAAACGGCGGCGCAGGGGCGGCATGACGATCTGAATGACCTGGAGCCGGTAGTAGAGGTCTTCGCGAAACGTGTTGTCTTTGATATTCTGCTCGAGGTCGGCATTAGTGGCGGCGACGACACGGACATCCACTTTGACGGTCTTGGTGCCACCGACCCGCTCGAACTCACGCTGCTGTAAAACGCGCAGAAGTTTTACTTGTACAGACCCCGAAATATCCCCGATCTCATCCAAAAACAGCGTCCCGCCATGCGCCAGCTCGAAGCGGCCCTTCTTCTCAGCGACGGCACCGGTGAAGGCGTTTTTCTCGTGGCCAAACAGTTCACTTTCCAGAAGGGTCTCCGACAGGGACGCACAAGAGATCGGGATGAACGGGCCGGAGGAGCGCTCCGACTGCTCGTGCAGGGCGCGGGCAACCAGCTCTTTTCCGGTGCCGCTTTCGCCCCGGATGAGCACGGTGGCTCGAGAAGAGGCGGCGCGGCTGATGGTGTCGGCGATCTCCAGCATGGCCGGGCTGACGGCATTCGTCAGCAGGGAAGGAGCAGACTTCGAGGAGGGCTTGCCGGTTCCGGTCGATGCAGCATGGGACTCGGCGGCACGCGATACGGCACGTTTGACCACGGCCCTGATCTCGTCCATATCGAAGGGCTTCGTGATATAATCTGACGCCCCGTAACGCATAGCATCCACGCAGGTCTTGATGGTGGCGTAGGCCGTGATGACGATTGCAACGGTGGCGGGGTGTTTCTGCTTGATCTTCTGGATCAGCTCGACCCCGTTCATGTCCGGCATAATGAGATCGGTGATTAGGACGTCGACGGGGTTAACGGAAGCCCATTCCAATGCTTTGATCCCGTTTTCGGCGACTTGGACCTCGTAACCATCTTTGACGAAAATCGCCTGCAAGACGCGCCGGATATTCGGTTCGTCGTCGGCGATCAGGAGATTTTTTGTTTTGGGTGAACTGGTTGAAGCGACTTCTGCGGGCATACGACTACTGAGTCCTCGTTTCACTAGAATTCGTTTCACTGGAGTGCGTGTCAACTGAGAGGGATTCGGCGGAATAAACGGCCCAGGGTTCATAAACCTGCCCGGCGCGGTCACTACGCTGATCGGTGATTTCGGTGCGCGATGGGGCGATCATACCGGAAGGGATAGGATGGATCGGCAGCTGGAGAGTGAAAGTCGATCCTTCTCCCGGAGTGCTGCGGATGACGAGCCGGCCGCCATGAGTCTCGATGATCTTGCGGACAATGGCCAGGCCAAGGCCGGTGCCTTTGGTCTTCGTAGTGAAGAACGGGGCACAGATCTTGTCGAGCTTGTTGGCGGGAATGCCGACCCCGGTATCGCGGAAGTTGATGTCCACGATGTCTTGCTGCGGATGGCTGCGAGTGGTGACCGTGAGGCTGCCTCCGTGAGGCATGGCCTGGACGGCATTGATGACGATGTTTTTGACGACCTGCTCGATCTGCGACCGGTCCAGAGACAGCTCCGGCAGACCCTCTTCCAAGTCGTGCGTGACCTGCACCTCCTGCTCGGTCAGATAGGCACTCATAAACTGCAGGAGCCGGGAAAGCAGGGCATTCACGCTGACCGGGCGCATCTCCGGCGGCGTGACGCGGGAAAATTCCAGAAACTCGGTCGCGATCCGGTCCAGACCGTTGACTTCGTGGACGATCATATCCAAAAATTCGCCGTGCTCGGCCATTAGGCTTTGCGGCATCTCTTTGCGCAGAAGCTGAGCCGCACCCTTGATGGAAGATAGAGGATTTCGCAGCTCGTGGGCGATGTTCGCGGCGAGCTGACCCGTCTCGGCGAGCTTGGAGACGCGCTCGACTTCTTCCTTCATCTGGACTTCATTGGTGACATCTTCGAACACGACGACGACGCCTAGATAGTCCCCCGACTCACTTCGGAGCTGTGACGCGCTGAGATTGATGTAGGTCTCATCGCCCTGCGGGGTATGGTAGCACAACTGATTTCGAGTAAACACTTTGCCGGTCTGAGCGGTCAGCTCGACCATGCGCATGGTTTCTTCGCGTACAGACAATTCGACTTGCAGCATCTTGATAAATTCACCGTAGTGCTTCCCGATGACTTGGGAGGCACGTAGGTTGGCGATTTCTTCGGCCCTTTTGTTCCATGTGACGATGTAGCCGTGCTTATCGACCGTGATCACTCCGGCGGCGATCGAGCGCAGGATATTGTCGGTGTAACGAGTCAAGTTTCGCAGCGAAGTCATCTCGCGGTAAATCGTGGCGGCCTGGGAGGCGACAAGATGCAGCATCATGACGCTGTCCTCAGTGTAGAGATCGGGCGTGCGGCTTTCCATGATCAGGACGCCGATTAGCTCGTCCCCGACGACCAGCGGGATTGCCATCAAAGATCTGGCTGTGCCGCCCGTTTCCTCATCCGGCTCCGGAGCCACCTCGGAGGCGATCAACGCCGTGCGGGCACGGAGGGCACGTGCGGCGATGCTGTCTCCATTGAGGGGCAGCTTCTGCGGGCTGGTGCCGCGCTCGGCCCGCTTGCCGCGTGCTGCCCGGATCGTCATGTTCAGGCCGTCTTCATCCACGGTCAGCAGTGAGGAGTCGTCACTCCAAACTAGGCTGGCGACGATCTCCAAAATGGATGACAGGGCTTCCTCGAGCGTGGTCGCGGCACGCACTTTCTGCATCAGCTCGTAGACGGCGGACAGCTCCAGGTCGCGCTGTCCGATGCGGCGCTCATACGAGGATGCGCCGCGCAAAACGGTCGCCGCCTGCGACGAAGCGACCGCAATCAGCTTCAGCTCCTGGTCTCCGTAATCGGTGCCGAGCTTCCCAAGCAGAAGAAAGCCGATCGCGGCATCATCGACCACGAGTGGAACCAGGGCGGTCGCGCGGTGACGTGCCAGGAAGGGATGACAGATCGGCCTCCATTCCGGGCCGAGGAGCCGATCGGCACTTTCGGCATCTAGAATACGCGGTGCCCGCATGGCCCGGGCCTCGGCGGCTGTCGGCACGGGAGCAACGAATGAGCGCAGACGTTTACCGAGCATTTCGGAGACGCCTCGCCAGTGCAGTGCGCTCAGGCCGTCCTGAGAATCGTCAAACAGCAGCAGCAGCCCGGCGTCGCTGTCGGTGATCTGAGTCGCCAGATCGTTGACTGTCTGGGCGGCTTTTTGAACGCCGGAGGTAGCGGCGAGTGTCTTGCTGACTTCATAGAGGGTGGTCAGCTCGGCGTACCGCTTTTCCTGACCGGCAATAATTCGGGCGTTCTCGATGGCGATCCCGGCCTGATGAACAAAGGTCGAAAGCAGCTCGATGTCGGCGCGGGCGATGGAGCGCTGCGGGCCGGTGTTGCTGACCACGACAACCCCGATGCAGCGGCCCCGCGCAACAATCGGCTGGGCATAGAACGCTTCCATGTTCAGGCCCTGCCCATACTCGCGCAGCATGGGCAGAGTCTGGGCGATATCATCGACAAGGATCGGCATCTGCCTCTGTGCGACCAGGCCGATGACACCGACCCCAATCGTCACCTGAGCATCGGCATCATCCAGGGCGGGACGCTGGAAGCCGCGAACGATGCGCGGGGAGAAATGCCCCGTTTCCATGTCCATCAAGTAGATGCGGCAGCGGTCAAAGTGGACAACGTCGACGATGTTGTCGGCGACCTGATTCAGAACCTGTCCGAGATCGAGTGTTGAAGTGATCGTCTCGGTCAGGGCGGCCAGCGTGGAAAGCTCCTGCAATTTATGGTTGAGGCGGGCATAGAGCTGGGCATTGTTGATCGCCAGGCCCGCCTGGGTCGCGAAGATGCTGAACAGGCGCAGGTCTTCTTCGAGAAACAGGGGAGAGGTCATGCCGCGCCGGATGCAGAGAACGCCGAATACGACCCCGCTTTCGTCTTTCAAGGGCATACAGATAGAGGAGCCGACATCGGGGATGCTGTAAACCGAGTTTTCCAAAAACCGGGGGTCATCGGCGAGTGAGTTCAGCAGCAGCGGAACACCGGTTTCGACGACTCGCCCGGCGATGCTGCTGCTGACGAAAATGCGGGCGTTCTCCACCACATCATCCGGCAGGCCGTAGGAGGCGGCGATCACCAGCGAATCGGACTCCGGGAGGCGCAGGAGCAGGGAGCAGGCCTGGGCTTCCATGACGGCGGCGGCCTTTTCGGTGATCATGTCCAGCAGCCGATCAATCTCGACCTTATCCATCGCCTGCCCAATCTCGTAGACGGTGGCGACTTCCCGGATGCGCCGCTCTGCCTGCGCCTGGGCGGTGGTGACTTCATTGCGCCAGTTGGTCTGGCGCAGGGCGATAACGAAGAAAGGAGCCATCAGATCGGCGACCTCGGCCCAGCGGCCGCTCCGCGCCTCATTCGTCAGTGCCGCTGTCCACAGACCGAGCGGCTGTTTTCCGTCGCCCCGAATGATCGCCGCCGGGCAG
>JANXNV010000078.1 GCA_025353925.1 Armatimonadota bacterium | reverse complement strand
CGCCTTACGCCAAGTGGTCAGTCGCGACGGCGGGGCGAGTGGACTATCTGGGGACTGTGGACTCCGCAGAGGCATTTCTGCCCCAGCGGTGGTTCCATCTGATCGACAGCGACAAGGCCCTAGCCGTCGCCATTACCAATCTGCCGAAAGACTGTTCGGAGATGACGATACGGCTGACGATTCAGGGGGATGTCAAGGTCACGTTCCGCCTGGGCGAAAACATCACCGGCCCGGCGGAATTCGGTGTCTGCTATCACTTCCTGAACGCCGTTCCCGCCATCGCCGCCGCCACCAACCCGCAGTCCATCCTGCTGCCGCCAACGGTCGAAGTGCTAACCCCGTAGGGGCGGGGCTTGCCCCCGCCCTCTTTGCCCCCGCCCTCTTTGCCCCCGCCCTTCTTCTCATCCTTCTTCGAGATAGCAAATCAAGAGAGGGCAAATCAAGAGAGGGCAAATCAAGAGAGGGCAAATCAAGAGAGGGCAAATCAAGAGAGGGCAAAGAGGGCGGGGGCAAGCCCCGCCCCTACGGGTCACGATGTCTCATGCGTCGCCGAGGTGCTGTGCTTCGGGGTTTTGCGCTTCTTGTCGCTGTCACTGGTACCCTCCGTGCGGCGCACTTCGGCCAGTTCGGCTTTGCGCTCCGCCCCCAGCTTCTTCAGCGTCTCTTCCCAATCATCTTTATATGGGCGCAGCGTCTCTACCAGAGCCGTCGCGATCGCGAGGTTGCGGAACCATTTGTGGTCTGCCGGGACGATGTACCACGGGGCACGCTTTGTGGCGGTCGCGCCAAGCGTGTCCTCATATGCGTCAGTGTAAGCATCCCAGAACTGACGTTCTTCCCAATCTCCGGCAGAGAGTTTCCAGGCTTTTTGCTCGTCCTGCTCCCGGGCTTCCAGCCGCGCTTTCTGCTCGTCTTTGCTGATATGCAGGAAGAACTTCAGGATAATCGTGTTGTTGTCCGCCAGCAGCTTCTCAAAGTTTTTGATCTGGGCGTAGCGGTCTTTGACCACATCCTCGCTGACCAACTTATGCACACGCGTTACCAAAACGTCTTCGTAATGGGAGCGGTTGAAGATCGTCATCAGCCCCTTGCCCGGTGCCTGCTTGTGAATACGCCAGAGGAAGTCGTGGGCGGCTTCTTCCGGTGTCGGCACTTTAAACGACGCCACCGCGCAGCCCTGCGGGTTCATGCTCGCCATGACATGCGCGATGGTGCCGTCCTTGCCCGACGTGTCCAGACCCTGCAGCACGATCAGGACGCTGTGGGTCTGGGCGGCATACATCCACTCCTGCAGCTCATTCAGCTCGGCTCCCAGCTTCGCCAGCATGACCTCACTGACATCTTTATCTTCTCTCCCCTTGTCATCGGGGGCGTAAGCACTCAGTTTGACTTTTTGCTCTTTATCGAGCTTGACGGCATAGGGCATGAATAATATCTCCTGCGGTATTGTACCCTTCTGCACAAGCAGGCTATCATAGCGGAGCATGCGGGGGTGCCCTCACTGGGAATGGCTGCAGTTTCTGCTTTCAGAATGGAGGATACAGCAGATTCATATATTTCGTGCAGTGAAGGTCAATTATGAAACAACAGCCACTGGTGGAAGACGCTCAAAGCTTTGCTCAGAATATCGTCGATACCGTGCGTGAGCCACTTCTGACCCTCAACGCCGATCTCTATATCCGCTCTGCCAACAGGGCCTTTTATTAAACCTTTCAAGTCTCACCGGAAGAGACCGAAGACCGATTGATCTATGAGCTGGGCAACGGCCAGTGGGATATCCCGGCACTACGGGTTTTACTGGACGACATTATTCCTCAGCAGTCGGTTTTCAACGACTACGAATTGGAGCATGATTTCCCAGTGATTGGCCGGCGTGTCATGCTGCTGAATGCTCGCCGGCTCCGTGACGGCAATCACGCAGACATGCTGGTGCTGGCGATGGAGGATGTGACCGAACAGAGGCGTGTTCATGACCTGGAAATACAGTTTACCGAAGGATTGCAGGAGAGTTACAAGCGATTACAAGAGGTGGAGAAGCTGCGCGACGATCTGAAAAATATGATCATACACGACCTCCGCACACCGCTGACTTCGGTCATAACCGGGATGCAAACGCTGGAAATGATCGGCGATTTTGACAAAATCCAGGGCGAAGTGGTCGGTATTGCAATCAGTGGGGGAGAACTGCTGCTGGGTATGATCAATGACTTGCTGGAAGTTGAAAGTATGGAGTTCGGTACCATGCAGCTGGGCCTGACTGCTCTGGACGCGTCTGAGCTTATCAGGAGTGCCGTCAGTCAGGTGGCTCCACTCGCTGAGCGCGAAAGCCTGACACTTGTTCAACAGCCTGCCGCCGATCTGCCTGCGTTCTGGGGAGATGAAAATAAGCTGCGCCGCGTTGTCGTAAACCTATTAGGGAACGCCATCAAATTCACTCCGTCCGGCGGCATCATCACAGTGGAAGCTCGGCGCAGCGCGGACGCTCGATCGCCGGTATTTTCGGTCAGCGATACCGGCGAGGGCATCCCCGCGGAAGCATTCGAGCATATCTTCGAGAAGTTTGGTCAGGTTGCCTCGCGTCATCGAGGACGAACCATGAGTACAGGTCTGGGCCTCACCTTCTGCAAGCTGACCGTGGAGGTGCACCAGGGAACGTAGGCGTCGAGAGTGTCCCCGGTCAGGGGAGCGTATTCACTTTTACCCTCCCGGTTCCGAGAGATGCGCCGCCGCTTTCCGTGAAAAGTTAGCTGCAAAGGGCAGCAGGTAGGCTCAGGAAGGAAATTTGAGACTAGGGAGCGGGCTTTTCCCACTGCGTAACCCAGGGATGCTTCTGACGGATCCGCTGTGCTTGTTCCGGGCAGACCATGTGCAGGAACGCCAGGTAGCCGGAGGCGTAGGCACGGGCATCTTTGCCCATTTGCTGCGTCACGACGGCAACCCCCTGGGTCTCGCAGCGGTGGAGGATCGCCCGGAAGCGGCGACGGTCTTCACGGGAGAGATGGGGCGTCTCGTTGACAACCACGCCGGTCACTACCTGCCGCTGGTGCGGGCGCAGCACGGCGGTCTTCTCCGCATTGATTGTGAAACCGACGGCGGCGATGATCCGACTGGCGAGAGCGAGAAGGATGCCGACAGGCGCGGTCGTTTCGGCATGGGAAAACACCAGGTCGTCGGCATAGCGGGTATAGCGAAAGCCCAGCGACTCGGCGGCTCCCGTGAGACGGGCATCCATCCGGCGGCACAAAAGGTTTGTCAGGGCAGGTGACGTGCAGGCACCCTGCGGCAGACTCCGCTCGCTGAGTGCGACGAAATGTGTCTGCCCGTCGAGCGTGGCGGCGGCACGGGGGGCTTCCGTTGCCAAAAGTGCCAGGAGAGTCGCAACCCCGCTGCTGTAACCGAGAGAGCGAAACTGGCGGCGGACCCGGGGCAGAGTAATCGACGGGAAAAAGTCTTTGAGGTCGATCCGAGCGACCACGGCGCGGCCTGTGTGCCGAGCGGCGTTGTCCACGACACTCAGGCCGGGGCGAAAGGCATAAGCGGCTTCATGCACCGGCAGCGGGGCCAAAATCGTGTCCAGCAGCCAGTGCTGCGCCACCCGCAGGCGACTCTTTGGGGAGGATATGATGCGTGTGCCGCCCCGGCGTTTCGGGATCGGAAACCGCGAATAATGGTCCAGGCTGGCGGCCCCCCGATGATAGGTCAGCCAGGCCAGCTCGCGCTCGTTGATGCCGATCGCGGCGGCAACCTCCGAGGCGCAGGAAAGCAGCGGCAGGCCAAGGGCGGCGAGTTTTTCCGGATCGCCGGCATCGTACACGAGGCCGCGCGAAACCCCTTCCCCCAGAAACGGCAGAGTCTTGTGCCGCCACTCGGCATCCTCCGCACGTTTCTGCGCCTCTTCGATGACACGCGCCTCGCGGCGGGCCATGCGCTCGGCACGAACGCGCTCGATACGCTTGCGCCTCACTTCCTGAAGCAGCTTCGGGATGTCCCCCGCCTCGGCGATCCGTGCCTCGACACCGGCGAGGTCCGTTTGAACCTGCGCCAGCTCGTCGTACAGCAGGCGAAGCTGCTTTTCCGTGACGGCGGATTGGGCGGCCACCTCGGGACTGGGCGGCCAGAAGCCCAGACGGATCATCTCCTCGCGGATAAAGGCCTGCTTACCGATCAGCCGGTACTGTTTTTTCTGCTCCGCGTTCACTAAGCTTTGTCCTCCAGCATGGCCTGGAACTCGGTTTCGGTCAGGACAGAAACGCCTAATTCGCGGGCTTTGGTCAGCTTGGACCCGGCCTTGTCTCCCGCCACGAGGTAAGTCGTCGTCTTGCTGACGCTGCCGGAAGCCTTGCCGCCCCCCTGCATGACCAGGCTCTCGGCCTGCTCGCGGGTAAAGAGAGTCAGCGCACCGGTGAAAACGTAGGTTTGGCCTTTGAAGCGATCCGGGCGCAGAGCGGCCCCGCCACCCGAGGACTGAGTCGCCCCCGCGCCGACCTGCTGCTGGGAGGCCAGCACCGTCGCGGCCAAAATGTGAGCGCAGGGACCCTTGCGCAGCTTTTCGCGCCGGTGCCAGGCGCAGTCGCACGAGACGAAGCGGGCGCGGCCATCGGCGTCCAGGTCCAGCACAACATGGAACTTGCGCTCTCGCTTCTCCTCGCCGCCGCGAACCTGAGCACGGTAGCGGGTCGTCTCCTCGCTCTCGGCGGGCAGGCCGAACGTCTCCTCTTCCTCCCCCTCACCCGGCTTCAGCCACTTCACGCCCCCGGTCGCCACGAGCCGCCGGGCCAGGTACAGGCGCGGATCCGACTCTTCTTCGCTCTCTACCGGGAACGGCAGCAATTGCCGCCAGCGGTAAACCCCGGCCGCCAGATCATACATCGCCCGGCCTTCGCGGCAGAGACGCTGCAAGGCCGTCGTCGCCGCCTCGCGGGACAAGTCAGTGCAGGAAGACAGCTCCTCCGGGGAAAGCCGAAGCCGCGTTTCCAAGGCCTGAGCCGCCTGGGCAAAATCTCCCTCGGAGACGGCCCCGGTTGAAGCCAGCAGGTCGAACCGTGCCGCACGCGACCAGTCGTTCTTTGTCCAGCCGGAAAGGCCGAGATCGAAGCGGTGGCTTTTTTGGAAGACGGTCCAGTACGAGGGCATTCCTGTGCCGAGCAGCCGGGCCTGGACTTTGTCCGCCGTCGGCATCAAAGACTCCAGCACCAGCAGGCGCCGACGCCCCCAGATCCGCACGTCACCCGCGAAGTCGCCTTCGTAGACAAAGTTCGTTTCGGCAATTTCGACGTTCCACGGCTCAATGATGATTTTCGGCTTCTCGCCGGGTGCCAGCACGAAACGCAGCGACCGTGGACCGGCGTCCTCGTGACGGCGGCGCAGAACGGCCAGCATCTCCGCCACTGTGCCCGCGCTCAGGGTCAGGTCAACACCCGAAAACGCCGCCGCTGACTGCACCTGAAGGAACCCACGCACCCAGGTCGGCGGCAGATCGATCTTTTTCTCCATGTGTTCGCCCGCGCCGGTCGCGACGGAGACGCCCCCGCCGCCCACGGACAGATACGCCGGTCGGTAATCACGGACACGCGCGATCTCGTTGGCGAGTGCCTTGCTGTAATCCACGTTGGTCGTGCCGTAGACCAGCTCCCCCATCGTGTCCAGCTTATCCATCGGGACGGTCACGCGGCCATAGCTGGACTCGTCGATCGAGAAGACTTCGAAGACAACGCAGTCCGGGTGAACACTGACCACAGGATCAAGCACCATCCAGGCGTCTTTGTCGTTGTCCCAGAGCCACTTGAAGTATTTGGAGCGGGCCTGATAGAAGTCTGCGCTTGCCAGCAGCTTCTCCAGCGGCTGCGCCTGCGTCCGCAGTGCTTTGACACGCGATTTCAATCCGTCGCGCCAGTCGCTGAGGCCGGGCATCTCACGGAGCCGCTCACCCATTTCGGCGGAAAGCTCTTCCAGGTACCGCTGCTGCACCCACTCCTGGTACGCCGTGTGGTCCTTCGGCGCAGCCCGGTGATCCCCGGAAACGACCGCATATAGAGCCAGCATGACGCGGGCATAGGCCAGGCTGTCGCGCACCAGGGCATTGAGAGCGACTGGCGGACGGGACAGCTCGGCGGCGACATCGAGCCGCATCCCGTCCGGACTGAGTGTGCCGCTGCTGGGGCGGGCATACGATTGCATGACTTCCATATTGGTTTTCTCTACCCCTTCGGTTTCTGTTAGCCCCCGGCGACGCCGGTGACGGTGAAGCCTTCGATTTCCTGCCCGGTCAGCGCAAGGCGGGCGAGCTGGCTCAGTGCCCACTCCGCATCGCGGGGCGTCCGGCTGCGCGCCAGAGCCAGCAACGTATCGACATCGACGGTCGATTCCAAGCTTTGACGGGCCTTCACCAGCTCTTTCGCCCGGCGGGCGGTGTGACGTGCCCGCAGCACCTCGCCGTCAAAGCCTGCGCTTTCAAAGCCGCCACTTTCGGCGGCGCGGGCTGGTGTCGACGCCAAAAGCTCGGCGACAAAAGCCTGCATCTCGGGATGGGAGTTCTCGAAAAGTGCCCGCAGCAGATCTTCGCGGGGCAGCGTCTCCCAGCGGGCCGTGACAAACTCGCGGCCAAGGGCGCGGACCCCGGCAATCGGGCTGTCACAGAGGGCAAGCGCGTAAATGCGCTCGAGCGTATCCGCTACCGGCAGACGGGCGAAGAACGCGCCGCCGACCTCCATCGAGGCAGGGATGCCGGACTCCAGCAGGCGAAGTGCAAAGGGCAGGTCCAGACCGGTCTCTCGCACCCGCTCCAATGCCCAGGCGCGGACCGTGGGGAGTACATGAGTCGCGGCTTCCAGCAGTAAAGACGAGTTCAGTGTGAACAAGGACTCATGCGCCCGAACCCAGCGGCCCAGCGCGGCATCGAAAGCCGAGTCGCGAATGGACAGAAGGCTGGGATCATCGACAAAACGCAGCGTGTCGGCGGCTTCGGCGTCTCCCAGAAGGCGGCGTTCCAGCCGGCCTGTGCCATCCGCATCCAGGGCAGACGGGACGGCATTCCAGAACTCGGCCAGGCCAGCCCCGCCCTGAAGCCGGTTCAGGAAGAACGGGCGGAAATCAGGCCAGCGGTCGTCGTCAACGGCGGCCACGAGGCTCAAAGCCACAGAGGCTGGGACGGCGGGCAGGATCGCCGCGAAGGTCTCAGGGGACAGCAGGCTGCCGAGAAATGGCTTGTCGCGCAAGCTGTCGGCGATTGTCTGCGGCGACAGACCCGCCCGTGCCAGGCCGGTCAGCGCGGCAGGGGTAGTCATCGCCGTCCGCAGCGCAGGCGTTTCCTGGAAGCTGTCCAGCAGCCCCGTCCAGAGAGCGTGGAAGACGGTCGGGGCCGTGCCGCTTGCGATCAGCAGGCGCCAGCCCGCCGCACGTCCGAACTCGGTGCCGTGGTGCAGGACTAGATCCTCCGCTTCGTCCTGCGTGAAGCTTTGGGAAGCAGCCCCCTCGGCCAGTGCTTGGATCACCGACTCCCGCAGCGACTCCGGAGCCGTATCGAGAATCTGCAGCCAGTCCGAAGCTTCCGGCGGCGTCACGCGCCGCGCCAAAGCAAAGACTAGTGCCGCCAGAGTTGGCAGGCCGGTGTGCAGCAGGGCATCCGCCAGCGTGCGGACGAAATTGTCGGGGACGCTCGCTGGATCACGACGGGCGATCATTTCGCAGGCGGTCGCAAAACGCCGGGGCAGCCGCCCTGCATCCAGGCTCGCCTCGGCGAGGGTCAGCACCTGGGCGGCAAACGCCAAGCTCCACGCGGCATCACCGGCAGTCCGGCTCAGGGCAGCTTCGATGACGCGCCGCCGCGCTGCATTGGTTTTGACATACGCCTGAGCAGCCGTCTCGGGCGGCACGGACGCGCCACTGACCAGAAGTGCGGCGATGCGAGGCACGGCAAAGTGAATCAGCAGCAGAGACGGGCTGCCGACAAGTCCCGCCAGCGACTCGAGGGAGGGAATAGGCAGCGCGGTACTGTTCGCTTGGAGTATCTTGAGCATTGCCTCGTGGACCGGCCAGGGCAGTGCCGGGTTCACCAGAAGCTCTGCGGCAGTCTCCAGATTCGTGTTCCAAAGCTGGGGGAACCGCTCTTCACGCGCTCGGAGTCGCCGGGGCGCGGCGGTCGCCAGCAGCGGCCCACGACCGTGACGGCTCTGAACAAAGCGGTCTGAGCCGCCGTAGAGGATGTCAGCCAATACCCACTGCGAGGCGGGGTCGAAGGCAGTTTCGCTCGATGCCCGAACCTCTCCCAGTATCGCAGCGGCCAGCGGAATATAGCTGTCGGGGTTCGTCTTAGCCGCATGCCGCAGGAACCGCCGGACACGCCGCTTCATATAGCCCAGCGTCGCCCCCTTCGGCGGGGTCCCAATCCGCGCGGGCTTGCCGGGGTTCAGCACATTGTAAAGCTCCAACCCCGTGTAGGAGGTCCCGACGTAGGCAGTGTCCGCGGCGATTGCAATGCCCCCTGCCCCATAGCTCTTGATCTGACCGGCGTTGACCGGCAAATCAGGATTGCTGATATTCACAATGAGAGGGTACCCATACTGCATGGTCAGGTAGGCGTAATCCCCATGCAGGGTGATGGTCTGCGGGATGTAGTAGCTGGTCGCAACAAACCCGCGCACTTTCGGGCGGCTAAGATCGGAGATATCCACAATCGTGAGGCCCGCCGAATCGTTGGGGCTGGTTCGGTCTCCGGCGAGATACGCCAGTGTTCCGCGCAGCGCGACCGCCCCGGAGATGCTGCGATCAAGCCGGCCGAGGACGCGCGGGCGGCTGGGCACAGAAACGTCGATGAGATGCAGACCACCCGTTGTGGGAGTCTGATTCCAATTGAAGTGGGTCTCCCCGGAAGTGACTGCAGCAAGGGAGCCGTTCAGTGCGACCTGCTGCGTCTGCTTGATTTCGACCTCACCCACGATCTGGAGCTGATCGGGGTCGGTCAAATCTACGATGTGGAGACCGCTCCGGCCGCCTTTCAGGCTTTGAACCGCGACGTAAAGATACGGGTACGCGCCCACCGCCTGACCATAACCAGAGAGGGCGAGGGTCCCACGCCACCGAGGGCCACCTTCGGCGGCGGGTTCGAAGATGCTGAGCGTGCCTACACCCTTACTCCCTCTGAAGAGGCAGATAAAAGGGCCACACAGGATAATCGAGGAATTGCCGCTCACTTCCACACTGCCAAGCAAAGCCGGATCGAGCGGATTTGCCGGGTCGAACTCATACCCCACCAGTCTTTTCCTGCTTCCGGGACCGTCCAACAGGCAATAGACATGTGTACCGCTGACCACAAGACTCGGCACCCCGCTTGGCGCCCCGTTCATGTCCTGCTTCAAGTCGACAGGCAGGGCGTAAACGTCGGAGGAAAGCGGGGCGGCGTCCAAGCGTGCCGCCAGAGTGGCGAACAAAGAAAGGTCTGCTTGCGGGTTCGCCTCGACAGTCTTGTACAGCCGCTTGAACTGGCCCCATGTCCCGTAAGTCAGCGGCGTCTCACGGGCGAACGTGGAAAGGTTTTCAGAAGAGGCAGAGAGGTTTTCGGGGTCGGATGGGGGCATGGGCTTCGCTCCGGCTAAAGTACTCAGTCATCAAAAATCGCAGTCAGCCAAAGGTGCATATCGCTACTAAACAACAAGGGACCGGGCGCGGCCACTGTAGGCGCGGCACGGGTACTATGCACCCCTTCGTTGTTGGGCACGCCGACTCAGCGACGACGAAGGGGTGCATAGTACCCGTGCCGCGCTGAGTAGAGACGTGCGCCGGTGAAGTGAAGCTCGCTTAAGAGCAGCCGCGGCGAAACACCGCAGACGGATTGCTAACCACAGCACCTTTGGACTGACAACGAAACTATTATATCACACACATTCGCCTTTTGACAATGCCCCACTCCCGACACCGAAAAACGCATTTTGAGAATTCTCATGTGATGAGAAAATTATGAGATCTCCGGCGGCAATAGATCGCTGCCCTTTACCAGATGCAACCGATTGGCGGGGTCCGCGGCCAGCCTCTCCAAATCCGGGCTGAAGCCCCCGATGGAAAACAACACGAAACTTGCGTCACGCTTTTGCTCCTCGCGTGGCAGCTGTGCGACCTTCGCCAGCAGCGCACTGTAAACGGACAGCCCCACCGGCCGATCCTGGCTCCATTTGCACTCACCGTAGAGATATTTACCTACGTTCAAATTTGTTCCGTCCAGCTGCGCCACGATGTCCAGCTCCACGCGCCCGTCCCGGCTCCACCAGCGACCGGCATCCGAGATCGTCAGGCCCAAACGCTTTCCGGCATGCCGCCGCAGCCACTGATGGCAAATGTCCTCGAACACATACCGACCCATGTAATCCGCCAAAAACGGGGCGACGCGATCAGCATAGACCTGCAACGGATCCGAAAATTGGAGTGCGCTCGACAGCGGAGCCACAAACCGGTACCAGAACGTGACGAACGGATCGGCGATCCGGTACTGTGCTCGCTTCTCCCACGTTTCCTCAAAGGGAAATTCCCGCCGCAGCCAGCCCAGACTGATCAGAGTTCGGAGGGAATAAGACAAAGCCGCCGCCTCCGTGTGGATCTGCTGCTGAATATCGGCAAACTGGGTGTGCCCTGCGGCGACAGCTCCAAGAACGGCATTGTAGGGGGCCGGGTCACGGATCTGCTCGCTGGTCAGCAGGAATCGCACCTCAGTTTCCAGGGGGCTGCGCGGACGCATCAACAAATCCACGATCTCTTCCTGCATCGGGCGAGTTGTGTCCACCAGCGCGTGGTAGCGGGGCGTCCCGCCGAGTGTGCCGTACATAATCAGCGTCTCCCGCAATCCGTACTGGGGACTTTCAGAATAAAACGCGGCCACATCCTCATAAGAGAGCGGCGTCAGCAACAGACGCCCACCGTTAAAGCGCCCGAAGAGGGGAGCACTCTCCGCGCCGAGTGCTTCCATGGCGGAAAGCTGGGAGCCGCAGAGTACAACTAGTAAGTGTGCCCCGATGCCCTCTCGGTCCCACCAGGCCTGCAAGACGGAAGGCAGTTCCGGGGACTGTGCGACGAGATAGGGAAACTCGTCGAGGATGAGTCCGAAGGGCTGTTTTTTACTCGGCCCATCTAAGCTCTGGCCATGCTCCGATGTAAATAGGCAGTGGGAGGAAACATGGCGTAGGATCGCGTTCCACGACACCGCTAGTTCCGCCTCGGAGACTCCGGCATTCGGCAAAGCTTCGAGGACCTGCGCAGCCAGGGCGACCCGCTGTGCAGTCGACGTGGTCTGCTCGGCCAGGCTGTAGCAGTGCCGCTTGGCACTTTCCGGGTGGAGCGGATCGGTGCCGAAAAAGTGCTGGAGCAGATAAGTTTTGCCCACGCGCCGCCGCCCGTAGACAAGTGCCATTTGTCCTTGTCGCGCGGCCTGCCGCCAGGTCCGGTCTAGAGCTGCAAGCTCGTAAACGCGGTTGAAGAACGGATGCGGCCGAAATGGAGACATAGAGACAGGCATAAGCAATAACTCGGCAAGATGATTTAGTAAAACACGACTTAGTAGAACACGACTTACTAAATTATGACTTGTCAAGCGATAATTGTCAATAGATAGATTGGCCGTAGCAGCGGCGAAGCAGTCACTGCCTGCGTCTCAGCATCGCCGGGAGCCATCCAGTGTCGGTACTGGCCCCCGGCGCACTTCATGGGCGAATACAAGTCAGCTCTCCGCCTCAGTCAAAGCGGTCCAGGTTCATCACCTTGGTCCAGGCGGCGACAAAGTCCGACACGAACTTGTCTTTTGCATCGTCGCACGCGTAGACTTCGGCAATTGCTCTCAGCTCCGAGTTCGAGCCGAAGATGAGATCGACGCGGGTGCCTGTCCATTTGACCACTCCCGTCATGCGGTCCCGGCCTTGGAACACTTCTTCCGCATCCGAAGCCGCGCTCCACTTCGTCCCAAAATCGATCAGGTTTACGAAGTAGTCGTTGGTCAGCGTTCCCGGGTGCTCGGTGAAGACCCCATGCCGCGAGCCGTCAAAGTTCGTGTCGAGGACGCGCATCCCACCGAACAGGGCTGTCATTTCCGGAGCCGTCAGCGTCAGCAGCTGCGCCTTGTCGACCAGCATCTCTTCTGCGGAAACCATATGCCTTGACTTCAGGTAATTGCGGAACCCGTCCGCCGCCGGTTCAAGCGCGGCAAACGAGACCACATCGGTCTGCTCCTGCGCCGCATCGGCACGGCCAGGGGTGAATGGCACCGTGAGAGCATGACCGGCTGCCTGCGCCGCTTTTTCGATCGCCGCGCAGCCGCCAAGGACAATCAGGTCAGCAAGCGAGACGCTTTTGCCGCCGGACTGGGCAGAGTTGAACTCTGACTGGATACCCTCAATTGTCTTAAGCGTGGCCGCGAGATGGCTTGGGTGGTTGATTTCCCAGTCTTTCTGCGGAGAGAGGCGCAGGCGGGCACCATTGGCGCCGCCGCGTTTGTCCGAGCCGCGGAACGTCGAAGCCGAGGCCCAGGCAGTCGAGACCAGCGCGGGTACCGACAGACCGGATGCGAGGATCGTGCTTTTGAGTGCCGCGATATCCTGCGCCTCGATCAGCGGATGCGTGACGGCCGGGATCGGATCCTGCCAGAGCTGCACTTCTTCCGGGACTTCCGGGCCGAGGTAGCGGGCGACCGGGCCCATATCGCGGTGTGTCAGCTTGAACCAGGCCCGGGCGAAGGCATCCGCGAACTCTTCCGGATGCTCGTAGAAACGCCGCGAGACCTTCTCATAGGCCGGGTCCACGCGCATAGAGAGGTCAGTTGTGAGCATGAACGGGGCGTGACGGATCGCCGGGTCGTGTGCATCCGGCACGGTTCCAGCACCGCCGCCGTCTTTCGGCTGCCACTGGTAGGCACCCGCCGGACTTTTCGTCAGCTCCCATTCGAAGCCGAAGAGGTTCTCGAAGTAGCCATGTCCCCACTGGGCAGGCGTCGTCGTCCAGGCCCCTTCGAGGCCGCTGGTGATCGTATGCACGCCGTTTCCATTGCCAAACGAATTATTCCAGCCGCGGCTTTGCTCCGCGATACCCGCCGTCGCCGGTTCCGCCCCGATGTAGAGGCTCGGATCGGCAGCGCCATGCGTCTTGCCGAACGTGTGCCCGCCGGCGATCAGCGCGACCGTTTCCTCGTCGTTCATCGCCATACGGCCGAACGTCTCGCGGATGTCATGGGCCGCCGCCAGTGCATCCGGCCGCCCATTCGGGCCTTCCGGGTTCACGTAAATCAGACCCATCTGAACCGCCGCCAGCGGGTTCTCCAGCTCTCGGTCCGCCGTGTAACGCTCGTCGCCCAGCCACTCTTTTTCGGATCCCCAGTAGATGTCTTCCGCCGCTTCCCAGACATCCTCACGCCCACCGGCAAAGCCGAAGGTCTGGAAGCCCATCGACTCGAGGGCACAGTTCCCGGCGAGAATCATCAGGTCGGCCCAGGAGATCTTCCGGCCGTATTTCTTTTTGACCGGCCAGAGCAGCAGACGCGCCTTGTCGAGGTTGGCGTTATCCGGCCAGCTATTGAGCGGCGCGAACCGCTGCGTGCCGAAGCCGGAGCCGCCGCGGCCATCCGCGATACGGTAGGTGCCTGCGCTGTGCCATGCCATGCGGATGAAGAGCGGCCCGTAATGGCCGTAGTCGGCGGGCCACCAGTCCTGGGAGTCTGTCATCAAATCAAAGATATCTTGCTTCACAGCGTTCAGATCGAGCGATTTGAACTCTTCCGCGTAGCTGAACGATTGCTCCATCGGGTCCGAGAGGCAGGAGTGCTGGCGCAGGATGTTCAGCTTAAGCTGGTTCGGCCACCAGTCTCGATTTCTCGTGCCGCCGCCAGCCGTTTGTTTCAGAACTCCGCTCGAAAACGGGCAGGTCGCGCCTTCTGCACCGCTTGCATGCCCGCCTTCTGCGGTGCCATCATGGTTGAGGGCTGAGATGATGTCCGGGGCGTCGGCTTCAACGATTGTGTCACTCATGGGATGCTCCTAATAATTCTATCGTGTGATTTTCCTGTCGGCACTCAGGGCAGAGGCCCCAAAAAATGACCTCCGCCTCTTCGACGACAAAACCGTGATGGGTGGAAGGCTCCAGGCAGGGAGCCGCGCCGACGATGCAGTCGACGTCTTCGGTTGTTCCGCAGCGGCGGCAGACAAGGTGGTGATGGTTATCGCCGACCCGCGCCTCATAGCGGCCCGGGTGGCCGGAAGGCTGGATTCGCCGGACTAGCCCTGCTTCTTCCAGAACGCGCAGGTTGTCGTAAACCGCCTGAGTGGAGAGCGTGCCTAATTGCCTCCGGGCGGCGTCCGCGATGGCTTCCACGTCCCAATGCTGCCCCTCACCGATAACGGCGGTGAGGACGGCAAGCCGAGGTGCGGTCACCCGCAGCCCGGCCCGGCGCAGGGCTTCGGAAGGTGTTGTTGCATCCAGCATCATAACGCTCTAGTATAGCCGCTTATCTGGAATGAGTCAAGAGAGTGACTGGTTCAGAACAGTCATTTTCGTCGTCTACTTCGGCCCCAGCGTAAACCGGTCGATCACGGACCCGTCTGGCCGGATTACCGTCCCAGTCACACGCGGGCCGTCCACTTCCAGGCGCACGGCGTGGTAGATGGAGGCGTCATAGTCGGCTCGGGTCAAGGGACGGCCAAGGCTGTCTACTTCTTTGATAAATACGTCACCTGGCAGGGAAATATTCGCGTTTTCTGGGAGGTACGGCGGGGCACCGCCGCCGCCGGTGACGATGTAAGTCACCCCGTCACGGGTGGTGCGGTAGTAGAGGTGATCGTGGCCGCAGAAGACTGCACGCGGGTGGTATTTCACGAAAAGTGGGTGCAGATATTGCTGGGCTTCCGGTGTCGGACCGTGCGGGCCGACCGAGTATGGCCCCTCGTGCAGCATAACAAACGTATTTATCGCCGTCTTTTGGGAGCGGCTCAGCTCTCCGTTGAGCCAGGCATACTGCGGGCTGCTCGGATCGTAGTCCTGCATGCTGTCTACCACGATAAATCGGTTATGGTGGCGCGTAAACGCGTAATAGAGCTTGTTGGTCTTGTCGCCCGAGTCGAACGGCTCGGTGACACGCTTCGAGTAGTACGTCCCAAGGTCGTGATTTCCGCGTGCCGGATAATAGGCAATTCCCGCCTGACGCAGCGGCTTCTCGATGGCATCAAACTGCAGCCACTGCTTTGGGTTCCGGCCATCGGAGACAAGGTCGCCGCTTTGCAGGACGAATTCCGGGTGCAGTGTCAGAATCTCCGCAATGACCGACGCATGCGCGACCGGGTTCGAGCGCGTGTCGCCGTAGGCGACGAACACAAACGATTTGTCAGGCAAAGCGGGCGGCATTTTCGGTGCCGGGGCGGCTGAGACGGAGGCGGTCAGCAGAAACAGGAACGCGGCAAGGCGTGTGGTATTGAACATAGGGTTTCTTTCGATTCTTACAAGCTACATCTTTAAGCGGCGCAGCAGCGGCGGCAGGGTCAGCCCCTGCACGACCACGGAGAACGTGACGACCCCAAAGGCCGCCAGAACGATCCGGTCCCGGTCGGAGATCGTCTCCGGCAGGCTCAGTGCCAGGGCGAGGGCCAATGCCCCGCGCATGCCCCCCCAGAACAGCAGATGCTGATGACGGGCCTCGACCCGCCAGCGCGTCCTCCGAAACGGCAGGCACAGAGGGTAAACGGCGAAAGCACGGCCCAGCAGCGTCAGCAGAATGGCGAGGGCCAGAGCCGCAAAGCCCAGTCGATCAAACGACCGCCGGGCGACATCCAGCCCGATCAGCAGGAAGATCAGTGAGTTTGCGGCGAAAGCCGCAAAGTCCCAAAACGCAATCACGACTTCCCGCCCTCGCTCGGAGAGTGCCGCTTCGTCATCCCCACGCAGGACGCCGACATTTCCCAGCAGCAGGCCCGCGGTGACAGTCGCCAGCACCCCGGAAACGCCCCAGTGCTCCGCCAGCAGAAACGCCCCGTAGGCGGCCACTGCGGTGAGGGTCGTTTCCACCAAATAGTCGGTTGTTCGGCCTGCCAGGGCGATCGCCACGCCGCCGCAGACCAGGCCGACCCCGATGCCGCCGAAGACCGTCGCCGAAAGCGCTCCCAGGGCGCGGCCCGCCGTCAGATCCATTGGGCCGGAAGCAAATGCCAGGGCCAAACCGAACAGCACAGCGGCCACGCCGTCGTTGAAGAGGCTCTCCGCCTCCATCAAGACGCGGATACGGCCTAGAATCTTGTTCTCTTTGAATGTGGCGATCACGGCGACCGGATCGGTGGCGGCGATCAGTACCCCCAGCAGCAAAGCGGCTTTCAGCGGCCAGTGGGCGAAAAAAGTCATGCCCGCCGTGACGACCGCCGCCGACAACATCACCCCCACGGTCGAAAGCACCAGAACCGGCAGCGCATCCCGCCGCAGATCCCGCCAGTGCAGGCTCAGCGCCGCCTCAAACAGCAGCGGCGGCAGAAAGGCCTCGAAGATCAGGCTCGGGGTCAGCGCGGCACCGCCGCCCACCCGCAGCAGCGTCAACGCCACCCCGGTCAGTACGAGGCCGACCGTGTAGGGCAGGTGCAAACGACGAGCGATGAGCGCGACCAGCGCGGCAATCAGAAGCAGAGAGATTGTGCGGTCGATAGTCAATCCGATGTTCGTTGCCTCCACCGCGGAATTCCACCCGTAGTATACTCGAAAATTCTCCCTGCCGCAGATACAAAAGTGAGAGTTGTCGGGTAATATCATCTCAAAGCCGAACAGGCAGCCCTCCGCTTTTCTCTCAGCTGGGGGAGTGCCGCAGATCAATCGGCCAATCAAAGGAGATGACACTCATGACCATTTTCACAAAATCCCTGGGCATTGCCGTCCTCGGTATCGCTGCTTTCTCGGCAGCTCCCTCCGTCCATGCACAGTCTTCGGCGACGGAAGCCATCGTGCTTCCCACCACCGGCACAAAAGAGATTGGGCTGGCGGGCAACTATCACTTCAACAAGCCCAAGTTCTACTCCGCACAGGTGCTTTTAGGCTACTTCACTTCCCCCTCTTTGGAAGTCGGCGGCCAGCTCGGCGTTTCCGGAGCCGACGGCACCAGTGCGGCGACTAATGTCAGCGCATTTGCCGATTACTACCTCTCGAACGGGTACGGGTCCGGCAGCCCGCTCCTGCCGTACGTCGGCATCACCGCCGGATATGAGCACTTTTCGGGTCGTGACAGCACGTCGCTTGGCGGCGAAGTCGGTGCCAAATATTTCCTGAACTCCAACGTGGCGGTCAACGCCAAGTTCCAGTATGTCGGTGCCAAAAATATCACCGGCCAATCCGACTTCATCCTCGGGCTGTCCACATTCATCAAGTAAGAAAGATACCGCTATGAGCACCCAGCAAAACTCGAATGTCGACACCAGCACCAGCAATGCCAATTGGGGCACGCTCGTGATCGTTCTCTTGGTCGTCATCATCGGCGTGGTCGTCGGGTGGATCACTCTGCGGCCGCACACCGAAAGCAATCCGGTGCTGACCAACCCTTCAGCAATCTCCGCGCCGCAGTCGGCACCAAAATAGATGGAGTTTGAAAAAATCCCTTTGGCGATGATTGCCGAAGGGATTTTTTTGGACATCTTGTGCTTAAAGAAACAACCACTATGAACCGTGTATTCGCACCCGGCCTGCTTTTATGCCTCGTGACCGGCCTGCATGGGCCGTCCGTCCACGCCCAGAGTGCGTCGGAGAGCTTCGACTACAAAGCCGGGGCGGATTTGAATGGGGCGAAGGGCGGCACGGGTTGGTCCACGCCGTGGAATGCCCCTGGCGCCAAAGTCATCCTCGATACCAAGACGCCATTTCTGGGGAAGCTGGTCGCTTCGGGGAAGGCCGCTGGGCTATTTGCCAATCCGACCCAGTTCCTGACCGCCGACCGGACGACTTCCTTTACCTTCGGGCAGCCCGGTACGACTCAGTGGTTCAGCTTCTTAATTACGCGGGTCCATTTCAATCCAGCGGGAACGACTCCGCCCGCGTATGGCGGGCTATCGTTTGGGGCGAACCCCGGCCTGTTCGTCGGCGATATCGGCAACGGGCACTGGGGGATGGACAACTCCGGGAAAAGCTTGCAGGGCTTCGTGAATGCCAGCCGGGTGGCGGAGAACGCCCC
>JANXNV010000061.1 GCA_025353925.1 Armatimonadota bacterium | reverse complement strand
AGGTCGTCTTCCGGCAGGGGCAGCTTGCCTTTCTGCTGTAGAGTGTAAAAGCCGGTGCCCTCTTCCACGATCAGCGAATACAGCGACAGATGCTCTGTTTCGAGGGCTAAAGCCTCTTGCAGTGAATGCTGCAAGAGGCTTTAGCCCTCGAAACAGAGCATCTGTCGCTGTATTCGCTGATCGTGGAAGAGGGCACCGGCTTTTACACTCTACAGCAGAAAGGCAAGCTGCCCCTGCCGGAAGACGACCTCGCCGCCGATATGTACGAGATGGCCGTGGAGATCGCCTCGGCCGCCGGATACGAGCAGTATGAGATCGCCAGCTTCGCCCGGCCTGGCCGCGAGTGCCGCCAGAACCGGCACTACTGGCGCAATGACCCCTACTACGGCTTCGGCTGCGGGGCCGTCGCTTACCTTGACGGGGCGCGGCGGATGAACCTCAAATCGCCCGCCGCCTACTCGTCCGCCGTCGAGTCCGGCTCCGATCTGACCCTCTCGGTCGAAACCCTGACCTCGGAAGAGACCATGGCCGAGACCATCATGCTCGGCCTGCGCCTGACCCGCGACGGTGTGAGCTGCCGCACGTTCGAAGTCCGATTTGGCATCGACCCGCGCGTGAAATTCGCCGCCGAAATCGAGACCTTCACCCGGCGCGGCCTGCTGGAAGTCGCTGGAGACGCCCTGCGTCTCACCCCGCAGGGCGTGTTCCTCGCCAGCGAAGTCATGGTGGCGTTTGTGTAACACATACCTGTACGGTATAGTGAGTGCATGAAATTCACAAATATACTGACTTTGACTGTGCTGAGCCTCAGTGCCGCGTCTGCCGGAGCCTGGTCTCCTGATAAAGCCTCTCTCAGGCAACTGAAACCCGCCGAATCTGTTGGGAAATATCAGATCCGTCCGCCCGCCGGGTCCACGGTGCAGCGAAAGTCCGCAAGCGACGGTTCCCGCGCGAGTATCTGGGCTGGGGCCGCGCGTCCTGACCAGACACGTCCCAGCTTCATGGTGTTTTTCGTCTCGCCGCCCCCGGGCAGCAAATACACGCTCTCTCAGGTGTTCAACATTCTGCAATCCGTGACCAGACATAACTACAGTCATTGGACGCAAACTCCGACGCAGCAGGGCACGGTCAGCGACCTGCGCTGCCTTCGGTGCTACTGGCAGGGGACAAAAATCGAAGATGGTCGTCCGCAGCACGGATTCAGCTACCTGCTGGATGACGGCGGTAAATTCGTGCAGCTCACCAGCCGCGATGCCGATGCTTATCAAAAGTCCACGCTGCCGTTAGCCGAAGCCGCTGCCCTGACTTTTAAAAAAAGTGATGCTGCGCTGGTGAGTCTGAGGCATGAGAAGGAATGAGAGCGTATGGTCACTGGCATTAACCATATCACATTTGCAGTCCGGGACTTGGACAAATCTCTGATCTTCTGTCGGGATGTTTTAGGACTATCTGTGGTCGTGACCTGGGCAGAGGGTGCCTATCTGCAAGCGGGTCACACATGGATCGCCTTGAACTTCGATTTCAACGCCCCGGCGGAGGTGCCCGCAGGCTATAGTCACATCGCATTCGACGTAAAAGAAGAAGATTTTAGAGCATTGGCGGAGCGAATTTGCTCCTGTGGTGTAATTCTCTGGCAAGAAGTTAAGAGCTCGGACACTACATTCTATTTCACCGATCCAGACAACCACAAGCTTGAAATCCATGTGTCTGATCTACGTGCCCGGCTCAGAGAGATGGAACTCGACCCACCGCGTGATTTCATCCTCGCGTGATAATTGGGATTGGAAAACGACAGTGCTGGAACCTCTTTACAAAGAGTATTCGGGTAAAATAGTCCAGACAGCTTGACGGCAGCCAAAGGCGGAAATTGATTGCGTAGTGACTGCGGCAGCATCCTGAACGGAATATTTGACAATCCCAATCAACTTTCCGGCAAATCGTTAAGCGAAACCAGAGCTTTGGTCGGCAATTTAGAATCTCCTTGGGTGGAAGGTACATTGAGTAAGGGAACGCACTCGGGTCAAGGCTGGACGGTGCGAGAGGTCTCCGAGAGCGGCGAGTTTACGGACCGATATTTGCAGTGGCATCCTGGTGGCGGTCGTCACGGTGCGGCGGCGTATTGGAAGGTCTCGTCCGGAAGTGGCGGCACGATCCGACTGTCCTCTTCCGGAGTATAGAAAGTAACGACTATGAATAAGCCCACACTCAATCTTTCAGCACCCATTGTCCCGAACGAAGGGTTGGGCGGCTTGAAACTTCGGGCGAGTCTTGCGGATATTCAGGACTTATTCACCGGACTTGGTCTGACTCATAGCGGAAGCTACACGCTGGTCGCACCGTTCGAAGCAAGGTACCGACTGGGAAAAGGGGAAGTCGAAGTTGGGGTGGATGTGCGCAGCGGCAAAATCTTCAAGATCAGTGCCGGGCCCGGCTATCAAGGATTGCTCCTAGGCAAAATCTCCGTCGGCATGGGCGTGGGCGAGGCCATGAAACAGGAACCCTGCCTGCACTACGATGAAGCGGAGGAGGCGGTATTGCTGAAGGGCCGTCCGGGTGTCACGCTGGATATTCCTGAGATCGATCCACAGCCCGAGCTTGTGCCGACACTTCAAATCTCGGCGATTTCCGTGTATGCCGCCGAGGCGTTCCGAGGCGACGGGCCGCGTGGGAATTGGTAGGCGGCTTCGTTTTTCCTTTTTCTTACTTTTTCACTTTACCCTCCAGCACCCCAAAAAGGGTTGACAAAGGCGTAGCCAAGCGGCTATACTCTTTCCGTTCCCGCAAAAAAGCGGGGAGACTTATTTTCGAAGGAAGGAGCGCGGACCATGCTGATGCATCCCTTAACAATTTCATCCTACATTGCAGCGTCTCGCTGGACATCACTGTCCGGCCTGACCCCGGACGCCTGCCCGCCTCCTTTCGAGCCGCTTTTGCGGAGGAGCCGCCG
>JANXNV010000019.1 GCA_025353925.1 Armatimonadota bacterium | reverse complement strand
GAAGGAAGGAGCGCGGACCATGCTGATGCATCCCTTAACAATTTCATCCTACATTGCAGCGTCTCGCTGGACATCACTGTCCGGCCTGACCCCGGACGCCTGCCCGCCTCCTTTCGAGCCGCTTTTGCGGAGGAGCCGCCGCTTCTAAAACAAGCCGCCTCTCTTTCCACTGACGACCGAAGGCTTCGGGCTTCTCTCACATTTCCTAAGAAATTAAGGCAATGTGGGGATAGTCCGAAGCCTTTTTCGTGTTGTAAGTGGTATGGCAGTAGCGAGTACGAACGAGAGCAGGATCGAGCGGTTGAAAACCGCTCGCTAGGTGAGGCACCCTCCGGGTGGAAGAGTCCGAATCCGAACGTCCGCAGGACGCTTTACCTAGCGAGTGATTTTCAACCACTCGAATCTTCTCGGACCCTTGATCGAATTCTCTAGCGCAGACCCTTGGGAGAAATTATGGCGACCACAGAAACTCGACACGAAACACAAACCGAACGCCGACCTGCCGCCGGAGAGCAGGAAGCCCCCGAAGAGCTGATCCGGCTGGAAGCGGATTTCGCGGAAGGGGGCGAGTTTGGGCGGCGGATTTTAGTCGTCACCGGGACCGCCGTGCAAGTGCTTGAAACCAACGGGGCGCAGGCGTTCTTGATGCCGCTGAGCGAGATTCAGACCGCTCGGAATGAGCCGCTGGTCGGCGGCGGGCGGTTGGAAGTGACGGGTAAGAACGGCGATATTCTGCCGGTGATTACGTACTCGCAGACAGTCGCGGCGAAGTTCAGCGAGGCCGCCCGGGGCATCGAGCAGCTCGCCAAAGGGGAGCCGTTCCAGATCAATCTGAAGAACGAGCGCACCCGCTGCGCGAATTGTCAGCGGCTGCTGCCGGAAAAGGACGGCATCTGTCCGGCGTGTGTCAACCGCTCGAAAACCATGTGGCGCATCGGCGGGTTCCTCGGGCCGTACAAAGTGCAGTCGGCCCTGCTGGTGCTGTTGTCCGTGCTGACCACCGTCCTGAACCTGGCCCCGCCGCTGATCCAGCGCAGCCTGATCAATACCGTGCTCTCGCCGCCGAAAGGTCATATTGCCCACGCGAACCTCCTGCTGCCGCTGATGGGAGCCTGGCTGGCGATCCTGGTCACGGCGGTCGGCGTGAACATTGCCACCGGGCGGATCATCGCGTACCTAGGCGCGAGTATTGCGGCGGATCTGCGGTCGAGCCTGTACCGGGCCATCGAGTTTTTGCAGCTGAACTACTTCGACAAAAAGCAGGTGGGGGCGATCACCAGCCGGGTGACCCAGGACACGGACCGGGTCTGGGGGTTCTTGACCGAAGGCGTGCCGTATTTTCTCATCAACGGTCTACTGCTGGTCGGCATCGCCGGGTACCTGCTGTCGGTCAACTGGGTACTGACTCTATGCATTTTAGCTCCCGTGCCGATTGTCGTGATCATCGGCATGGTGTTTTGGAAGTCCGTCTCGCAGCTCTTTAACCGGGTCGGGCAGAAGTGGGCGCGGTTCCATATTCACCTCAACGAATCGCTGTCGGGAATTCGGGTGGTGAAAGCGTTCGCCCAGGAAGATTACGAGAACGCCAAGTTCGCTGTCCGCAATGCCGAGCTGCGCGATGCGGGGATTGCGGGCGACACGCGCTGGAATACGGTTTTTGGGGCTATGTCCCTGTTTGTCGGCATGGGCGGGCTGATCAACTGGGCCGTCGGTGGCCTGATGGTCTACAAAGGCCAGATGAACCTCGGCGACTTCTGGCTCTTCAATGCCTATCTCGCACTGATTTACGGCCCGCTGCAATGGTTTGCCCAGGTCAATAACTGGTTCTCCAAAGCCATGGCCGGGGCGGAGCGGATCTTCGAGGTCATGGACACGGAGAAAGAGAAGTACGTCCTGGCCGATGTGCCCCACCATGCGATTGAGGGGACCGTCGAGTTCGAGAATGTGCGCTTCGGCTACGACAAGTCGAACCCCGTCTTGAAGGGCCTGACTTTCACGGCGAAGCCCGGGGAGATGATCGGCCTGGTCGGCAAGTCCGGGGCCGGGAAATCGACGACTATCAACCTGCTCTGCCGGTTCTACGAACCCGACGCCGGAACGCTGAAGATCGACGGCATCGATTATACGCAGATGAGTCTGCAGGACATGCGACGCCAGATCGGGATCGTCCTTCAGGAGCCTTTTCTGTTCAACGGCACGGTCGCGGAGAATATCGCGTACGGCAAGCCCGACGCGCATTTAGATGAAATCATGGAGGCTGCCAAAGCCGCTAATGCCCATTCGTTCGTGCTGGGCAAGCCCGACGGCTATGATACGATGGTCGGCGAGCGCGGCGCAAAGCTCTCCGGCGGCGAGCGGCAGCGCATCTCGATCGCCCGGGCGATCCTGCACAACCCGCGTATCCTGATTCTGGATGAAGCGACCAGCAGCGTGGATGTGGAGACCGAGAAGCAGATTCAGGAGGCCATCGCGCATCTGATCAAAGGCCGGACGACCTTCGCCATCGCCCACCGCCTTTCGACCCTGCGCAACGCTGACCGCTTGATCGTCCTGGACGGCGGCAAGATTTCCGAGATGGGCACGCACGCCGAGCTGATGGAGAAAAAAGGCGACTTCTTCAAGCTGGTCGAGACTCAGAGCCAGGTGACGCAAATACTCGGGGCGGTTTGATAACTGCCATTTAGAAACACTGACGGTGATACGCAAATGACGACACAGATGACACCACAAACAGAAAGGCTAAGTTCGGAGCGGCAGTACCAGGCCGACATCCGCTACCAGATCGCGCTTCTTGCCGACCCGGTGCGGCGTGTCGCCGCCTGCCGCCACCTCAGCGGGCAGATGCAGACCAGTGCCACCGCCCGCCGCCTGGTCCGCGAGGCAACCGGGGCGCATCCGCATCTGCCGGTGCGCCGCCGCTGTGCCCACTTGCTGGAGAACCGCTCCTGCAGCGCACACTGAGACAAATTGGTCAATAAGATAACTCAAGAGAAGATCGGCGGCGTCAATGGCGACGGCATTAAAAAACTACACCGAAGAGACACGCGTGCCGGAGCAGCCGCTCTGGCGCAATGGCGATTACCTGCGGCTCTGGGGCGGGCAAACGGCGTCGGCTATCGGCAGTCAGGTCTCGGGGCTGGCCTTGCCGCTCTTGATTCTTGCCCTGACGCATTCCCCGGCAAAGGCGGGACTGCTGGCGGCTTTGCGCGGCGTCCCGTATGTCCTCCTAATTTTGCCCGCTGGGGCTTTAATTGACCGCTGGGATCCGCGCCGGGTCATGCTGCTGTGCGACACGGGCCGCGCCCTCGCCCTGGCGAGTATCCCGGTGGCCCTTGCCCTGGGGCATCTGCCTCTGGCGCAGCTGTATCTCGTGACCTTTATTGAAGGAACACTGTACGTCTTCTTCAATCAGGCCGAATCCAACTGCCTGGTGCGGGTCGTGACACCGGGTCAGCTGCCTTTAGCCGTCGCACAGGGACAGGCACTTGAAGGCAGTGCCGGACTGGTCGGTCCGGCTCTTGGCGGTCTGCTGTACGGCCTGGGGCGTGGGATTCCTTTCTTGACCGATGCCATTTCGTATGCTGTCTCGGTCCTGGCACTGCTGGCACTGAAGACCGATGTGCGGCCGGTGCCGAAAGAAATCGGTGTCGTACCACATCTGGGCCGGGAAATCGCGGAAGGGCTGCGCTGGCTGTATGCACACCGGATAATTCGGTTTGTCGCGCTCCTCACCGGCGGGCTGATGCTTTTCGGTGACGGTTACACGCTGATTTTGATCCTGCTGGCGCAGCGTCTGCACGCGACTTCGGCGGAGATCGGGGTGCTGCTGGCGACCGGAGGTCTGGGCAGCCTCCTTGGCTCGACCTTGGCCGTGGGCCTGCAAAAACGCTTCCGGTTCGGGCCGCTGATGATCGGGTTGACCTGGGCCTGGGCACTGACCTGGGTGCTGTGCGTCTTTGCCACAAACCTCTTTTTGCTCGGCATTGCCAACACGATCTGTTATATCGTTGTTCCGATCTACTTTGGAACGCAGTACGCGTATCGCCTGGGCGAAATCCCCGACCATTTGCAGGGCCGGGTCAACAGCGTCGTTCGGCTGATCGCCTTCGGAACCTTCCCGCTCGGGCTGGCGATGACGGGACTGCTGCTGCAAAAGTTCGGCCCGGTCCAGACCATCTGGATCACGTTCGTGCCCCAGGTACTTCTGGCTATCGTGGCGACAGTGCATCCGGTGCTTCGATTGGCTGGGAAACCGGAGGAGATTACACCATGACGACACCTCAAATCCGATCGTTCCGCCCGGAAGACCGACTGGCGATCACCGAGTTCCAAAACTGTGACCGTCCCCTCCACCTGCACGAGACGGTCGCGGAGTGGGAGCGGATAGATGCCCGCCGGCCCACTGAGGAAGTCTTTCGGCGGCTCTGTATCGGCGATCCGGCGATCGCGTTTCTGGGTGTCCGTGACCTGAATACGACGGCGTACCGTAATCCGGGAACTTGCAGTTTGGTGCTTTCCGTTGCCTTGGAGTATCGTCGGCAGGGCCTCGGCAGTGCGCTGTACGAAGAAGCCGTCGCCTTTGCCAAGGCACGCGGCGCGGCGCGTCTGCGGTCCCATTTTCGCCTGCTGCACTCGATTGAGCCTGCTGTCCAATTCTTGGGAAGCCGCGGGTTTGTCGAAACCGACCGCGAGCTGTCGGTCCTACTGGACCTGACGACTTTCGATTCCGCCCCGCACGTTCGGTCTCTGCCAAGCGGCCTGC
>JANXNV010000307.1 GCA_025353925.1 Armatimonadota bacterium | reverse complement strand
GCCGCAAAGCAGCCCGACCGAAACATACTTCTGGACGTAACAGCAAAGCCGGAACTTTTATTAGAACTGGAACGCTGTGAAAGGAAAGCGGGACGGGCACTCCCCGCCAAGCCATGAAGCTTTCTTCGGAACCATCTTTGGCGGAAGACGACGTGGATCTGTTCGCGCGTCTGCTGGCGGCTCATCAGGAAAAGCTCTACCGGGTGGCATACCGGATGGCCGGGCACCACGAAGATGCTCAGGATCTGCTTCAGGATGCGCTGCTGGAAGCTTACCGCTCGTTTAAAAAGTTCCAGCGCGGGACGTACTTTGACAAGTGGCTCTACCGCATCATGACGAACACGTTTATTGATCGGCAGAGGCACAAGAAGCGGGTGGGGCGGGTCGATTCGCTGGACACTCCCCCGGCAGGCCTCGAGGATGGGGAGATGTCCGCGCGGGAGATCCCGGATTGGACGGAAGAGCCGTCGCGGCGCGTTTTGCAGGATGAGCTTGGGGAACCGATCCAGCAGGCACTCAATGGGCTGAAACCGGATTTTCGGATGGCTTTGATTTTGTCGGACGTCGAAGAGTTCTCGTACGAGGAGATCGCGGAGATGCTGAATATCCCTATTGGGACGGTTCGCTCCCGTCTCCACCGGGCACGGGACATGATGCGTCAGACTCTCACGGAACACGGGCTAAGCAAATGACACGAAATACACAACCAGAACGGCATCCGCATGGGGAGCAGCTTTCGGCATACGGTGATGGAATGCTCGATGTGGCGACGATCCGCACCGTGGCGGCGCATTTGAGCGGCTGCGCGGCCTGCCGGACGCTGGTCGGTCAGTCGGCACAAACCAAATCGCGTCTGCGCGATCTGCCTGCCCCGGTGCAGCCGGGGCCGGAGTTCTGGAGCGCGGCCTATCGGCGCCTGCGCCTGGAAGACCGGGGAAAAACGCAAGCACAGCGGATGCCGTGGGATGTCCTCCGTCAAAGTGGGCAGCGGACGCAGCGGCGGTGGGCGGCGGGCCTTGCTGCGGCAGCATTGCTTGCCGGGGCGGCGGTAATTGGGCCAAATCTGGCGTTGTTCCACCCGGCAACTGGGCCGTCTGCGGCCTCGCAGATCGCCCTGCAGCCGCAGGACGATACGCCCGATGTCTCGGCCCTGGTCGAGTCGCACACGGATTCCGTCTCGCGTCAGCCTTTGTCCGACCCGGACCGGCAGAAGATGATCGCCGCCGATGTCCGGCTGGTTCAGGACACCCCCCAGGGGGCCGCCAATGCCGACGGAACGTTTTAGTCGGGTGCTCCCCAGCGGACTCGCGGCTTTGGCGATGTCCGCGGCACTCCTTGCTCCCGCG
This sequence comes from Armatimonadota bacterium, assembly GCA_025353925.1. Lineage (GTDB taxonomy): Bacteria > Armatimonadota > Armatimonadia > Armatimonadales > Capsulimonadaceae > JANXMY01. The sequence goes on along the minus strand of JANXNV010000307.1, from coordinate 5,767 downwards.
CAGGGAGCCGCCGCAAGGCACCGCCTCGCAAAACTCCCTGCGGCACCCGCCGCCGAGGATCTTTTCGTCCGCATTCTCCAATCCGACAATAATTTTACGTACAAAGGCCGGCAGATTACGACGTACTGGACAACGGGGCGTGCAGTCAGCGTGCAGGTCTTCCATCAGCCCCATGATCGGAGCCGGATCTACTATTTGGACCCGGAAAACTTGCATGGCCGCCTCTTAGTCAGCGACGGAGCGCAGCAGTGGCAATATGACCCGCGAAGCCGCGAGCTGCTGCATCGTCATCTTTCGCCCGGTGCTCTGGACAGTGACGATCTTCTCAGCTATACTCTCCTGCGTACCAATTACCTGTTAAGCGTGGATCCGCAGCCAAAGACTTGGGTCGAGCGAAAGGCCTGGCTTGTGACAATCAAGCGGCCTGGCGGGCGCACCCTGGCCCGCCGCTTCTGGGTGGATGCCGGAAGCGGCCTGATTTTGAAGCGAGAGATCTACCGCGAAGACGGCAAACTTGTGGTGACTGTCGCGTTTTCGGACGTCAACTTTCACCCGAAGCCTTCTGTGCTGAGCTTCGATATGGCGGCTCTGGCGAAAACCCCGGGGGTTCGGCGGGTTGAAACACGCTCCGCCACCGAAACGCCTCTGGTACTCACCTCGGTCTCAGCGCAGCTTTCCGGCAAAGCCTATGCCCCGCCGCTCCTCGCAGGTTACCGCCTGGTGGGAGCCACGACGACGCAGGTGGGCGGTAAGCCGCTGCTGCACCTGCGTTATTCCGACGGTTTGAATTTGGTATCCCTGTTCGAGCAGCACCGGACACTCCCGCAAAGGCCGACTCGTGCCCCGGTGGGAACGCGGTCGATTCAGATCGGGGGAGTGCGCGGTCATGTCTCGCATCATTCGTCGCTGACGACGCTGAACTGGGACACGGCTGCTTTAAATGTGACGTTGATGGGGGAGCTAAGTTTGGATGCGCTCCGTGCGCTGGCGACGGAGGCGGTTCGGGTGCGGTGAGAGGCGAAAGCATCGGCACTGGTATGCGCTACGCTGCCTTCCGCTCCTCCGCCACACTTTGCTCCGACTTCAAAAACTCCGTCTTGACCGGATCGGAAACGTCCACGAGGGTCAGCCCCGCGTATGCTGCTGTCCGGCGGGAGCGTTTTCCCCAGACGACTACTCCCAACAGCAGAAACCCGGCGGCGGCTCCGCCGATTTGAATGCGCTCTTCGGCTCCGTAGCGCGGGCTGTCCCAGTGTTCCAGCAGCTCATCCCCGTCTCCATCGTCGTATGCGGCGGGTTTAGCGGCGGTCTGTGCGGGTGCGACTTGTGTCGGCGCGGCCTGTGCCGCAGGATGGGGAGCCAGCAGGGTTACTCCGCCCAGGGTCAGCAGGACGCAGGGGAGCAGTATCCAGGGAGCGCGGTTTTGATTAGTCTGCTTCATCGTTACAGCTCTTTCCGGGCAAATGTCAGCGAGGCCAGGGTCAGCAGGGCCGCCGTATAAAAGAGGCCGTAGGCGGCGGTCTGCCAGAGGTAGGCATTGGGTACGGCCAGGTGATGCACCATGGCGTCCTTGAAGTTGAACGACTCCAAGTTCGGCAACAGGTGATATAGCGTCGTGATCGCCACCCGGTTAAAGCCGCTCTGTGGGCGTGACATAAGCGAATCGTAAAGCGGGAACTTCAGGTTGCCCAGCAGGCAGAGCAGCACCGAGAGAAACCAGGCCAGCGGCCAGGAGGCCCAGGTGGAGAGCCAGAGTGCCAGGGCAGCCAAAATCGCCGTCTCCAAGTACAGAAACGGCAGGACGTAAAACATCGCCGTGTCCAGATGCCCGGCGTAGCTAAGCTGAAGGAACGTGAATGTCGCCGCCATGATCGCCATGCCGATCGCCACCGTGCCCATCGCTCCGGCATACTTGCCGCAGATGAACTGCCAGCGGGCGACGGGCTTCGCGATCACCGGATACACCGTTTTTTGCTCCATCTCGCCGGGGACCCCGGTGACGGTGATAGTGATCGCCACGATGCTGCTGACCAGAAACACGCAGAAGAGGCAGAGGTCGTTCAGCATTTTCATCTGCACATGCTGGTCGAACTTCGCCAGCGACGCCGACCCGAAGATCAGGAACACGGCGAAGAGCATCAGCACATGAAAGACCTGCTTGCGTGCCCCTTCCAGCATCGTAATCCGTCCGATAATACCGATATTGCGTAAAGCCTGCATTTTTTCGCCCTCTCCAAAATTAACTGACCAGCCGCAGGAACGCATCTTCCAGCGTCTCCCGCTGAGAGGTCACGGCGACCAGGCGTGCCCGGCGTGTCTCCAGCAGGCCCATGACTTTGTAGACCAATGCCGAAGGGACACGCAGATACGCCGATCCTTCCCCTGCGGCTTCGACGGAGCCGCCCCAATCGGCGATCTGGGTGTTTAACACTTCATCGCGCTCGGCCTGCTCGATCTGCACCCGGACTCCGTCCCCGGCCCGCGTGATCTCCGCCGGAGTGCCGCAGGCGACCAGCTTGCCCCGGGCCATGACGCCCACGCGGTCGCAGACGGACTCCATTTCGGAAAGCAGATGTGAGGAGAGAAAAATCGTCTTGCCGTCGTTTTTGAGTGCGGTTAAAAGTTCGCGCAGCTCTTTGCGGCCCAGCGGATCCAGGCCCGAGGACGGCTCATCCATAATCAGCAGGTCGGGGTCGCCTACCAGGGCCGAGGCCAGCCCGACCCGCTGGGTCATGCCTTTGGAGCACTTCGAGAGGATCATGTGGCGGTTATCCCACATATTGACCTGGCGCAGGCAAAGCTCGATCCGCTCCTTGGCGCGGTTTCCCGCGAGGCCGGAAAGTCCCGCGTGGGCCTTGACAACTTCGAGAGCGGACAAAAACTTGGGGAAGTAGGGCTGTTCCGGCAGGTAGCCGACTCGCTGGCGGGCGCGGTCATCGCCGACCGGGCGGTCAAAGAGCCATGCCTCGCCGACTGTCGGCGGCAGGAATCCGAGGAGCATTTTGATGGTCGTCGTCTTCCCCGCGCCGTTTGGGCCGAGGAAGCCGAATAAGCCGCCTGTAGGAACGGCCAGCGTGAGGTTGGAGACGGCGACGCGCTTTTCTTTCTGGCGCGGGACCGGATATTCTTTGGTGAACTGCTGAATGCGTATGGCAGTGTTGGGCATCGTTTGGTTCCCCTTCATGGGCGGAATCTGAGAGTGTAGGCAAAATCTGTGAGTTTCTCGCCACTATCTTCGGAAAAAAACCCGTACTTCTTTAGGGTACAATAGTTTATGTCTTCTTCCGAACCCCTGCGCGAACTGGAAACGATTCGCACCCCCGAAGCCCTAGCCGATCTCTGCCGAACTCTGGAAGCGGCGGGTCGATTTGCCCTCGATACGGAGTTCGTCGGTGAGCGTACCTACTTGCCTCGCCTGTGTCTGGTGCAGATCGCGACCACTGAAATGATCGCTCTGATCGACACCCAGGCGGTCACGAACCTTGATGCGCTCTGGAACCTTGTTTGCAATCCCGGCGTCGAAGTGGTGCTGCATGCCGCCCGCGAGGATTTGCGCCTGGCGTTTTACGGCTCGGGCAAGCGATTACCCCAAAATATCTTCGATACGCAGGTTGCCGGGGGTCTTGTTGGGCTGCCCTCATATCCGCTCTCTTACGCCCGTCTGGTCGAAGCGTTGATGGGAGTCAAGCTGAACAAGGGCGAGACGCGCAGCGAGTGGGATCGCCGCCCGCTGACCCCCGCCCAGCTTGAGTACGCGCGGGACGATGTGCGCTACCTGCTGCCGGTCGCGGACAAAATGCAGCGTTTGCTGGAGAAATTGGGACGTTCCGAGTGGATGCGTGAAGAAATGGCCCGGTTTTCCGAAGCGCGTACCTACGAAACGAACCCGGACGAAGCGTATCTGCGCCTGCGGGGTGTCCGCGGCTTCTCAGCCCGACCGACCGCGCTGCTGCGCTCAGTCACGGCCTGGCGAGAGCGCGAGGCGCGGGACCGAGACATCCCGACCCGCAGCCTGCTGCGCGACGAGGCCCTGATCGACCTGGCCCAGCGTCCGCCGCGCCGCCTCTCGGACTTTCGGCGGATCCGCAGCTTCCCGGAAGGTGAGGAGCTTTCGCTGGGTGCCCCTCTTCTGGACGCCTTGAATGCGGCCCGCGCCCTGCCGGAGGACCAGCTTCCGCCGCCACTCTCGGAGTCAGGTCCGGAAGAGACCCCGCGTGAGCGTGCCCTGGGCAACTTGCTTTATGCTCTGGGAGAAGCACTTTGCCTGGAGCGCGACCTAGCTCCCGAGCTGGTCCTGACCAAAGCCGATGCCCTGAGTCTTGCCCGGGGCAGCGTCAACGGCGGCTTGGGGACAGGCTGGCGGGCGTCGGCAGTCGGTAGTGAGTTGGCGCATGTCAGCTCGGGCCGTGCCTCCGTCTCCATCCAAGTCACCCCGGAGTCGCTGGTAATTGTGCTGGATTCGCAAAATAAATAAGTAGTCATTCGGGCAAAAGCCAAAAATGCCCTTTAGTCGTGGTACACTATGGACGACCCAATTATAGAGATTTATGCCGGAATCGGCAGTGATGCACCATTTTATGCGCTGGTTGAGTCCTTTTACGAAGGAGTCGAAGACGATCCCGCGCTGCGTTCGCTGTATCCCGATGATTTGGAACCCGGAAAGAGGCACTTGGCCTGGTTTCTCATCCAACGGTGCGGCGGTCCGACACACTTCAGCACCGAGCGGGGCCATCCGAAGCTTCGAATGCGGCATCTGCCGTTTCAGATCGGGATCGCGGAGAGCGAGGCCTGGGTTCGGCATATGCTGGCGGCGGTCGATGCGGTTCCCGAGTTTGGACCGTATCAGTCCAGTCTCACGCGCTACTTTGAAGAATCCGCCGCTTTTCTCATTAACAAATCAGAAATACCGACGGTGTAGAGCCTAAAACTAGCCGCTAAAGTTACGGTTTTTTTCGAGTTACACCCAATATCGCTGGAATGGCACGTTTCTTGCACTGCAACAGAGTACCGTTACAGCTATTAACGGCATTCAAGGAATTCTAATTATGAAGTTACCACGCCAATACGCGCTTTTCTTTTCGTTCGCCGCCGTCAGCAGCCTCTCGGTGACGATGGCCCTTGCGGGGCCGGGGCATATGAACGTCCCCACGGACTCTTTCATCAACCAGCACGTGGACACGCTGCCGCAGCTCACCCAGCAGGTCACGATGGACCCCGTCGTCCGCCGCCGCCTGGCGTGGCATTTCCACACGTCCGGCCCGGCGATCGTGCATTATATTCAGGAAAACCTGGTGCTGCGCAAAACGACCGTGGCGAAACGCTACACTGTCTGGTGTATCTCTCGCAATGGGCATGAATACACAGTCAATCAGCGTCTGCCCATCGGCACTCCAATCTTTGTCTCGAAGCGCACCGGTCTGCCGGTCTTGAAGCTCGCCTGCGGCAACCCGATGGTCGCCTCGCTGCCGCCCGTCGTGAAAACCTCGCCTTTCCAGCAGGAAGCCCCGCGATCGGCCGCTGTTCCTCCTGCACCGCGTTCTCCCGCTGAGCCGGTGCTGGCTCAGGGTGACCCGGTGATTGTCGCAACGTCCACCGGTGTCGAAGTCACTCCGGTCCCGGTCGTGCGTGTCGCCGAGTCGCTGCCCTTCCTGCGCACCGTCGGTCGTGGCGGTTCGCCGCTGGGCTTCCTAGCTGGTATTCCCATTCTGGCCGGTCTGTTCCATAACAGCGGCAATAACAATAACGACACTCCCACAGTCCCTGGGAC
>JANXNV010000299.1 GCA_025353925.1 Armatimonadota bacterium | reverse complement strand
GTCCCCACCCTGCTGCATATTCCGCTCGGGACTCCCGAAGCCAAAGCCGCCGCTGTGTACTGGACCGGAATACTCACCGCGCTGCTGCTCCTGAGCTGGGCGGTCGGCGGGATCCTCTTTGGGCGGCTCGCGGACCGAATTGGGCGCACGAAAACGCTCCTGCTGACTATGCTACTGTATGCCGCCGGAACCGCCGCCTGCGCCCTCGCCCCGAATATGGCCGTGCTGGCCCTCTGCCGGATCGTCGCCGGTCTGGGCATCGGCGGGGAATGGGCGGCAGGCGCGGCGATGGTGGCGGAAGTGGTGCCGGAGAAGCGTCGCGTTGAGGCAGGAGCTTTTCTCTACACGTCGGCCCCCTGCGGCCTGTTTCTGGCGACTTTCGCCGTCCATCAGATCTCGGGAGTCTGGATGACAGGCCGCCCCGAAATCTCCTGGCGATACGTTTTCCTCTGCGGCCTGCTGCCCGCCCTCGCCGCGCTTCTGGTCCGCCTGTTCGTGCGGGAGCCGGAGCGGTGGAAGAGTGCTGCGGCCTCCTCAACGCCGCCTCGTCTTTCCGAGCTGTTCTCGCCGGAGACCCGCACCCTGACCATCAGCGGCTTGATCCCCGCGATCACGGTGCTGATCACCTGGTGGAGCTGCAATGCGTTTATTCCCGTGGTTGCCACCCGGCTCGCGCAGGAAAGCGCGAAAGCAGACGGTCTGACCCGGCTTGCCACGCTGGCACTCTCGGAGAACTGGAAAGCACTCGCCACCTACAGCTTCAACTGGGGCGGCCTTCTGGGGACGCTGCTGACCATCCCCGCCGCCAAGTATTTAGGCCGCCGAGCGATGTTCGCGGTTTACTTCGTGCTGTCTGCCGCCGCGCTGCTGACGACCTTCGGGTTGGACCTGCCGCCGCAGACGCGCCTGCACCTGTATTTTTTCGTCGGCCTGACCGTGTTCGGCGTCTTCGGCAGCTTCACGTATTATCTACCCGAGCTTTTTCCCACCCGCCTGCGTGCGACCGGCGCAGGCTTCTGTTACAACTCCGGCCGGGTCCTTGCCGCCGCCGGGCCGTTTCTGGTGGGCAGTATCGCCGCCAGAGGTGTCGGCAGTATCCTGCATACGCTTTTCTGGATCGGCTTCGTGCCGATCCTGGGTCTGTGCTTTTTGCCCTGGGTGATTGAGACGAAAGGAAAAGAGCTGCGGGACTGAAACGAGAAAAGCCTGTCTGTTCCAAGTGAACAGACAGGCTTTTCAGGCTTTGATTCTTGCAGAAAACTAATCCGCTGCCGGGTTCAATCCCGTCGGACCGGCTGCCGGGGCATCAGGGTAGACGCTGATACGGCGGGTCTGCTTGCTCTTGCCCTCGAACTTGACGTAGCCGTCGATGAGCGAGTAAAGCGTGTGGTCGCGGCCCATGCCGACATTCATGCCCGGGTCGAACTGGGTGCCGCGCTGGCGGATCAAGATGTGTCCGGGCTTGACCAGCTCTCCGGCGTACTCTTTGACTCCCAGCATCTTTGGCTTGCTGTCGCGTCCATTACGGGTCGAGCCGACCCCTTTTTTGTGTGCCATTTCTGTTCTCCTGAAGGGATGTTAAGCGACCGCGATGGATTCGATGCGGACCCGGGTCAGCTGCTGACGGTGACCCCAGTGCTTGTGCTGGTTCTTTTTAGCTTTGTAGGTGAAGGCGTTGATCTTTTTGCCCTTCGTCTGCTCCATAATCGTGATGGTAACGCTGGCACCCTCAACCGTGGGCTTGCCCCACTGGGGGTTGTCGCCGCCAATGTAGAGGACTTCGCCCAGGGTCGTCGTCGCCCCGGCTTCGCCTTCGAACTTATCAACGACGAGAATATTTTTTTCTTCGACCCGGTATTGTTTTCCACCGGCCCGCACAATGGCGTACATAAGACAGCGTTTCCTTTCGCGCAGCGCGAACTATTGATTTTTGAGAAGAGTATTTGTCAAGGACAACGGGGATAAGTATGACATAAAGCAGGCCGGTTTGTCAACAGCAAAAAACCCTGCATCAATGATGCAGGGTTTATGTCAAACAAATGCGTTTACAGAGCTTCCGTAATCAGCTTGGCGATATTCGCCTTCGGGTGTGCCCCCGTCAGCTGACCGACCTGCTGGCCGCCCTTGAAGAGCAGCAAGGCAGGAATCCCACTGATGCCGTAGCGCGAAGCCACATCCGGCTCGTCATCGACATCTACTTTTACGATCTTGGCTTTCCCGGCGTACTCTTCGGCCAGCGCATCTAGCGATGGGGCAATCTGGCGGCAGGGCGGGCACCACGGTGCCCAGAAGTCCACTAAGACGGGGACTTCGGACTGAAGCACTTCTTTTTCGAAGTTGGCCGTCGTGACGGCAGCGGCGTTACTCATTAAACATGCTCTCCAAGCGCAGCCCCGATCGACTGCTTCGTGTTCTGACCACCGACCAGCTCACCGACCTTCTGGCCGCCTTTGAAGATGATCAGCGTCGGAATGCTCTGCACTCCGTAGCGGCCCGCGATCTCCGGGCTTTCATCGACATTCAGCTTCAAAACCTTCGCCCGGCCCGAATACTCTTCCGCGACGGCGTCCACCGCCGGGGCAATCGCGCGGCAGGGACCGCACCACGAAGCCCAAAAGTCCACCAATACTGGGACATCGGACTCCAAAACCTGCTTATCGAAATCCGCAGTCGCAACAGCGGCAGATGCACTCATAACTTTCTCCTTCTTGACCCTCCGGTCAACACTACTCTTTGCTTGTCTAACACAGGAGGCAGCTCACCGGTTCCCAAGGCTGGGTTAGATTCGGCCATTTCCCTTGACGAGGGCCATAAATTCCTGGCGCGTCGCCCGGTCCGTTCGAAAGATGCCTCGGACATGGGAGGTTACCATACTGGACTCCTGCTTCTGCACCCCGCGCATCCGCATACACATATGCACCCCTTCCACGACAATCGCCACACCTTTGGGGTGCAGGGCTGTCTCCAGAGCTTCCGCGATCTGGGTGGTCATCCGCTCCTGTACCTGCAGCCGCCGGGCGAACATATCCACCAGTCTGGGAATCTTCGAGAGACCGACAATGGTCCCATCAGGGACGTAGGCCACATGGGCCTTTCCAAAGAATGGCAGCAGGTGATGCTCGCAAAGGCTGTAAAACTCGATGTCTTTGACCACCACCATATCATCGTAATCTTCGCGGAAGACCGCTCCGTTCAGCAGCGTCTCGACATCCACCGAATATCCGCTGGTGAGATATTTAAACGCTTCCGCCGCCCGGTGCGGGGTCCGCAGCAGACCCTCCCGATCTGGGTCTTCTCCGGCAAAGGCCAGCAAGTTCCGATAGCTCTCTTCTACGGACTCTTGGTTCGGCCTGACGATTGACCGTGAGGGAGTCGTCGGAGCTTCGAGCGGAGGCAGTATCTCCAGATTTTCCAGATCCTGATATTCGGGTGCGGTCAACTGTGTCAAATTGGTGTCTTTTCTGGTTTTTTCTCTGGCGTCAGGCCACGGGAAAACGTGGGATTGAAATCCGGCGCTGTGGGGCGAAACGCCCAGTCGCGGCCTTCTCCGGGACCCGAGAGCAAGACCTGGCATTGAAATGCCGGGCTATCGGAGAAAGTCACTGCGTGACTGGGATCTTTCTGACCCCGTGGGGGTGCTGCTTGCCGCGCCCTCTGAACTTATCTCCCTCTTACTGACTTGTCTTCAGTGTCGGAAACACTTTCTCCGGTAGCCCGGCATTTCAATGCCGGGTCTTGTTGCCGACCGCAATGCCGGGTCTTGTTGCCGACCGCAATGCCGGATCTTGTTGCCGACCGCAATGCCGGATCTTGTTGCCGACCGCAATGCCGGATCTTGTTGCCGACCGCAATGCCGGATCTTGTTGCCGACCGC
>JANXNV010000296.1 GCA_025353925.1 Armatimonadota bacterium | reverse complement strand
CTGGAAAAAGCATAACAAGAAAGCATAAATCGAATGACCGTTACGCCTGCAGGTAATCCCGCAGGCGTTTTTTTCGGGCCGCGGAGCGCAGCTTTCGCAGGGCCTGGGACTCGATCTGGCGGACACGCTCGCGGGAAATGTTCAGCTCGTCGCCGATCTGCTGCAAAACGGATTTGTCGTCTTCGTCGAAGCCGAACCGCTTGCGCATCACGATTTTCTCGCGCTCATCCAGCGTGTTAAGGATCGCTTCGATCTCCCCGCGCATCTCCTGGGCGATCAATTCATCCTGCGGATTTGGGGCGCTTCGGTCCAGAACCAGGCTGCCGAGCGACGTATTATCATCGTCGCCGACAGTCATATCCAGCGAGACCGGGTCTTGGGTCGTTTGCAGAAGGCTGTTCATCTTTTTCAGGGAGAGGCCCGTATGGGCGGCGAGCTGCTCGACGGTCGGCTCTTGATCTAAGAGGCGCACCAGCTCGGCGCGGGACTTATCGATTTTGCGGAGGGCTTCGGAGATGTGGGCGGGGAGGCGGATGGCTTTGCCCTTGTTGTCGACCGCTCGCCCGATGCTTTGTCGGATCCACTGAGTGGCATAGGTGCTGAACCGATAACCGAGCCTCGGGTCAAAGCGCTCGGTGGCGGTCATCAGGCCGATTGCCCCTTCCTGAATCAGGTCTTCCAGAGGAATCCCGCTCGCCAGATAGTTTTTGGCGATGGAGACGACCAGGCGCATATTGGCTTCGATCAGACGTTCCTTTGCCATCATGTCGCCGTAGCTGACTCGCCGGGACAACGCTTTCTCTTCAGTCGCCGTCAGCAGCTTGGTGCGTGTCAGGCGGTTGATATAGGAGGCCAGATCATCGAGGAAGCTGCCGGAGATATTCGTCTCCGGCAGGCTGACACGCGATGCTATAAGAGCATCGCGGCCGTCGTCCTCCGGGAGGCCGTTGAAAGAATGGTCGGCTGTCGTGGTCATAACTTACTGCCAGATTTCTGTTCGCCAATTTCTTTTCGCCAATTTTTTGATATCTGAACGGATATTCGACGCACTCAACGGGGGTTCCTCCGTCAATTGTGCCGGATTTCTGCTACAATGACTTCAGGAGATATTTTATGCCGAGCCACCTCGCGGCTAGACGGATACATCTTCGCTATGGCCCCGATGCTCCCTTGGTCCTCTCCGAGTTTTCGCTGGAGCTGAGAGCGGACGAATTCGTCGGCATTATCGGCCCAAACGGCTCCGGGAAGTCTACTTTGGTCCGTGCCCTTTCCCGCACTTTGAAGCCGTCCGTTGGGAGCGTGCAGAGCGGGGAACTGGACTTATACGCCGACCTAAAGGCCCGCGAGGCCGCGCAGCGGATTGGGGTCGTCCCCCAGGATACTTCGGTGACATTGGACTTTACCGTCCGCGAGGTGGTACACATGGGCCGTGCCCCGCACCTGCCGCGCAGCCCCTTCGCCGCCGAGACGCGCGAAGATGAACGGATTGTTACGGAGGCTCTCACTGCCGCTGGGGTCCCCGATCTGGCGGACCGCGTGGTCACAACACTCTCCGGCGGGGAGCGTCAGCGGGTGCTCTTCGCCCGCGCCCTGGCCCAGCAGCCGGACGTACTGCTGCTGGACGAGCCGACCGCCCATTTGGACTTGCGCCACCAGGCTGAGCTTCTGGCGCTGGCGGGTCGTCTGGCGCACGACACAGGCAAAGCCGTGTTGGCCGTCCTGCATGACCTGAACCTGGCCGCCGCCCACTGCGACAAGCTGGTGCTGTTGTCCGGCGGTCACATCGCCGCTCAAGGGACACCTGCCGAAGTGCTGACCGCAGACATCTTGCAGCGGGTATACGGTGCCCGTGTCTGGGTCCGTTCGCATCCGGTGACAGGCCGTCCGCTGGTGCTCTCTCTGCCCGAGATCCCTGTTTCATTGCCTGTGAGTACGAGCCGCCGCACTCATGTCATCTGCGGCGGCGGAACCGGCATAGGCCTGCTGGTCGCTTTGCATCAGGTGGGGCATACTGTCACAGTGGGTGCGCTCAGCGACGGCGACCCGGATACGGAGGCGGCGCAGATGCTGGGAATTCCCTGGGCCAGGGAGGCCGCGTTTTCGCCGCTGTCGCAAGCCGCGCTCGCAGAAGCCGAGCGGCTTGCTGCCTCTTGTGACGCGGTTATCCTGACTGAAGTTCCTTTTGGCAGTGCTAACCTCGCCAATCTCGAGGCTGTTTTGGCCTTGCTCCGAGCTGGAAAGCCCGTCGGCTGTCTCCACAGCCGAGGCACAAGCTTTGATGCACGTGACTTCACCGGCGGCGAAGCGACTCCTCTTTGGAAGCAGTTGATGGCGGAAGGCGCAACGCTGCTGGAAAATCCAAGTGCCGCACTAGAATGGATCTCAAACACTGACTATGGAAACTTTGCTGGAACACAAAATCGAGGCGGCAGTCGCGGGTGATGCGCCCCGGCGAGCACATCTCGCTGTCCGCCTCTCACTTCTGCTGACAGTCGCTTACCTGCTGCTGGGCCTGTTTATCATTGGCAGCGGGCGGGCACTCTGGGAAGCGGGGAAGCTGGGCTGGATCGGCATCTCGGGCCGAACGATCTCGGGGAGAATTGCCGAAGTCCGCTGGGAATCATCACTGGAGAAGACCGGGCCGAAACGCCAGACGGCGTTCCGCTACATGGTCCTGGTTCCTGAAGGCATCACAGGGACTTCGCAGCGCACCGGCTGGATCGGACTGGGGCGCAAGGAGACCCGAATATACCAAGCGGGTGAGCCGCTACCCTACCGAATTTCTCCCTGGTTTGGCGGGGTGGCCGGCTCTCCCTGGTCGCCGGTCCCCACAGGGCGGCTAGTCTCGCTGCTGTTATGCGGGGGATTGGTGCTGCTGGTGAGCCTCTTGCTGCTGCGCCGCATCTCGCATTGGGTGCGGGAGCATCTGCACCTGCTGCGCTCGGGTCAGGCGGCGGTGGGGACTATTATCCACAAGCGCACGGAGGCGGAGGATATGCTGCGCTACTTCCTGCGCTATGGGTACGCCCCCACCAAAGAGCATGGGTTAGAGCGGGAGGAGCAGGTCAGTGCCGAGCAGTGGCGGGAGTTTGAGGTTGGTCAGCCCGTCACCGTGCTTTACGACCCGGATCAGCCCGAACGGGCGAGCCTGTATGCGCTGATGCGCCGCTGACACCGGTGCTAGAGACTGGTCCAGCCGCGCCATACGAAAGAAGCTCCGAGCACGGCCATGAATATTGCCGCAACCCGGGTCATCGCGATCCGGAACGGCAGCCGGGTCAGCAGGCCACCGAAGAGAGCATTGCCGAACAGGGCCAGTGCCAGCAGGCCCGGAACCGTCCCGAGGCCGAAGCAGAGCATCAGCAAAGCCCCGGAAAGCGGCTGCATCGTGAACGTTGCCTGCAATGCGTTGTAGGTCAGCCCGCAGGGCAAAAAACCGACAAACACGCCCACCCAGAGCGGCTTCAGTAGACTTTGCGACTGCAAAGCTTTTCGGAAGAGCCGCCGTCCCCGCCCGCCGCCCGCTCCAAGAATGTCCGGCTCGGGCAGGCGAAAGACCGGCACGACTCCCGCCAGGCCCAGTGCCAGGCCCAGCATGACAATTCCGACCGTGACACTCAATACGGCCTGGCCCACCGCCCAGCGGTGGGCCAATGCCCCGATGACTCCCCCGGCCAGCCCCAGCACCGCCAGCGCAGTCAGCCTTCCGGCGTGAAAAAGAATATGCCGCTCCGGATGGATCAGCTGACGGGAGCCGTCGGTATTCGGTACCCCTGCATAAGAGACCACGAAAATCCCGCACATGCCGATGCAGTGCGAGAAGCCGCTTGCCAGTCCCATGCCCAATGTCAGGAAATAGGGGAGAAGAGCCGCGTTCATTGCACCTCGACCGGGAATGACTGTTGAGATACTTCTTTGCCGCGCACCGCACGTACCGACACAGTCCAGGGACCTGCCATTGTGAAGCGTCCCGTCCCGTCATATCTTCCCGGCTCGACCAGGTTCATCACGACAGCGTTTCGGCCCATGTCCATCGTCGGCATCGCCAGCTCTGCCGTAACGGCCACATCGGTGATGGGTTTTCCTGACCTGTCCGCGACCCGAACGGTAAACGTAGTCGGGTCGAGCTGCCGGGGCTTTGTGGGGGTCGCTTGAAGTGTGATTTGGAGTGAGGATTGCTGTGGCGGCGGTACGGCGGCAGGATGGGGGGCGCAGCCGACGAGGATCAGATGTGAGAAGAAAAGAAGGCCCCCCGCCCCAATTCTGGGGAGCCGGATTAGGAGTCGGATCAGGAAAGACTCAGATGCCATCGGCGGGGGGTCTCCGCAGGTGCTTAAGCGGACGGGTCCCGATCTGTATCAGGGGCACGGCGGCGGATTTGCCGCTGCTGGGACAGCCGTCGCAGCCGCTGCCTGCATCTTTGCCGCCGGGAGCGTTCCGGAACCCGGCGATCTGCTTCCAGAGCCGCTGCCCGACCGAGAGTGCCGCGAGGGAGACGATGCTCAGCGCCGCGGCCTGCTGTAAATCAATTGTCATGGCTTTTGCCTCCACATACACAGTATACCCCGCCTTGCCAGATCACAGTTCGGTCCGGTGCTTAGGTGCTAGGATTGTTCGCTCGACTGCCACAAAGCCTGCAGCAGAATACCCGAGACAAAAAAAGTGCCTGCAGCCAGGTGTTTTCACGAAATGGCTGCAGGCTCCGCTAAAAAGCGGATTCAGAAAAGGAGGACATGCGCTCTTTCATCTACGTTTCGCATCTGGAAATAGTTCCAGTGGAGGTTCAAAGGTCAAGCGAAACTTGATTGTAACCCTGCATTAACCCCTCGCCTGCGTGTTTGAGCCGTTTGGTCGGTAGAATAGTTTTATGGAACGAACGGTGCCTGGACAAAGAGTTCCCGGCGCAAGTTCTCACGGGTCGCCGGGGCGCATGCCTCTCCCACTTCTTTTGCTGCTAATCGGGATCAATCTTCTCTGGGCCGGGTCCTCGCTCGCCGCTAAGATTGCGCTGCACAGCATTCCGCCTATGACTCTGGCCTTTGCCCGCTTCTCCCTCGCCGCCCTGCTCATGTATGGGCTTGCCCAGCTGCGGGGCGTGGATCTTCGCGTCGCACGTCGAGATTGGGGGCGGTTCTGGACCATGGGTATTCTGGGGCTTGCCCTGACCTACCTGCTGTCATATGCTGGTATCCAGCGCACGACCGCTTCAGAATCCGCGCTCATCATCGCGGCGGAGCCGGTTTTTCTCGGCATTCTCGCTTATTTCTTCCTGCGTGAAAAGCTGTATCCGATGAAGGTCGCCGGGATCGCCGCCGGGCTGGCGGGGGCGTACCTGATCGTAGCACACGGATGGAAGCTGCCAAGAATCTCTGGCCTGGTGATCGGTGATTTGCTGATTGCACTGGGCTTGCTCTTCGAGGCGGGATCAAGCATTCTGGGTAAAGGTCTGGTCGCACGTTATCCGGCCATCTCCGTAATAACCTACCAGATGACCAGTGGAGCGATCGCCCTAGCACCCTTTGCCGCCTGGGAGCTGATCAGTACCAGTCAGCCGCTGGTCCTGCCGCCCGCCCCTGCGTTGTGGAGTCTGCTCTACCTGGTTATTCCCTGCACCGTCTTTGCGTACACGGTTTGGTTCACGGTGCTGGACAAACGCGAAGCGGGCGAGATGTCCGTTTTTCTTTTCGTTCAGCCGGTCGCCGGGGCATTTCTCGGGGCGTACTTCCTCGGGGATAAAATTACTGGCGCGACCGTCGCCGGGGCCGTTTTGGTGCTCCTGGGCGTGGCGTTGATCAACCGCCGCCCGGATCTACCGCTGACTCCTCCGGCGGCTTGACTCGGCTCAGGAATTCGGGTCGGAATAGGGGACCAGCAGCCAGAAGAGGCGTGCCGCCGCCGCATTCTCAATCAGGCTTTTTCGCTCGTCCAGCCGGTGCGAGCCGTCTTTCCAGTTGTCCCAGTAGCCGCCCTGCGGATCCCGCGCTACCCGGTAGCCGTGATCGGCGTGACGGCGGACGGCATCCACATACTTCCTGTCATTCGTCTGGTCGTAAAGCCGCAGAAGTGCCTCGCAAAAATAGACCGTGAAACGCGGCGAGTTTTCTGTCTTTTGCAAAGAGCCAGTGGCAGGATCAGTCCAGTAAGCAAGTCCGGCATCCGCCATGCGCCGCGCTTCGCGCAGGTCAGCGGGTCGATGCTGAAGCTGATAAAGCAGCAGATCCGCCTGAATGACCATGGCCGTGTTGTAGGACCACTTCGTCTTCTCGACTTTTCCCTTGATTGTCACGCAGTCCCAGTAGAGGCCGTCTGTATCCTGAAGCTTGCTGCCCAGCCACTTTCGGATCTTCAGTGCCCACGCAAGCTGGTCTTTATCCCCGGTGAGCTGCACCAGATGCAGAGCCGCCGCCGCCGTGGGGGAATTGGAGCAGGTGTTTTTCGATTGATGATCCAGCTTCCAGAAGATACCACCGCCCAGGGTCTCGTCCCAGCCGCTGAGAACGAATTTCTGCGTCTCCAACGCCCGCTTGAGGAAGATTGGGTTGTGCGTGTTTTTGTAGGCTTCGGCGAAGCTGATCGCCAGCCAGGCATTGTCGTCGTAATATTTATCCATGCCGCCCGGCCCGGAGCAATAGGCATTGAAGCCCGGGACGGGAGCCTGCGGGTCCCAGTAGCCGCTCTCCATGCCGTCGGAGAATTCTATGAGGAGCCTGCGGTATTTGGCCGGGTTCCACCGGGCCGCGGCGACGACTGCCGAGTACTGAACCCCGTTGGCCCACATAAAGTCGTAGGGAAGGGCTTTCGAATCGACTGGATAGCTGGGCCGGTAGCGTTTCGCGGCGGCATCGTAGAAGTGGGTTTGGATGTAGTCCGTCGCTTCTTCGGCTTTTTTCTGGTAGTCGGCATATGCCGGTGCTATGCCGGTCAGCAGCACCATCGCAAGAACCAGCAACACGGTTATATTCATGAGTTTTCCCTAGTTAAACTTCTGCATGGCCTGGTCCAGACTGCCCGTGCCGACCCAGGTTTCCAGCGCGGCCACCGCGCGTTCGATCGCCTCATCGACCTCCCCCTGCTCACGGCGGTTGAACTGACCCAGCACGAAATCGACTTGAACCGATCCGTCGCGCGGCGCACCCACTCCGAAGCGCAGGCGAGGGAAGCTCTGACTATGCAGATGTGCGATCAACGATTTCAAGCCATTATGCCCGCCTGCTGAGCCTTCCGCTCGCAGCCGCAGCTTGCCGAGTGGCAGGGCGATGTCATCCGTTACGACTAGTATATCAGTCAGCTCCAGCGGCTTTAGTCTCAGAAATGAGGCCGCCGATTGACCCGAGAGATTCATATATGTCAGTGGCTTGAGAAGAAAAACGCGGGTCTCCCCAATGCGCCCGTCGCCAACGATTGCCTGATGCTCGCGCTTCGTTAGTGAAATCGCATTGCGCCGTGCGAATTCGTCCAGCACGGCAAATCCGACATTGTGCCGTGTTCGCTCGTACTCTTTGCCGGGATTGCCGAGACCGATGATCAGTTTTGTAGGAATATCCATCGTTTAGGGCAGCGTTATCTGGGCTTTCACGGAGGTGGGCGGCAGGTGTGCTGCATATTCAAACGCAGCGATGCTGTCGGCAAATTCGAACGTATCCGTAACAAGCGGCTTGACATCGATACTGCCGCTGCCCATCAATGCCAGCGCACGGGGGAAGACGTGTGCATAGCGGAAGACATGCTCGACTCGCGCCTCTTTAATCTGTGCCCCTACCACATCATACGTGATCGGACTGCCGGGCATTCCCACAAGTACAGCGCAGCCGCCGGGACGCAGAGGTGCAAAGACACCGGCGAGAGCCGGGGCACTGCCGCTACACTCGAAGACGACGTCCGCGCCCCAGCCGCCGGTCATCGCAGAAACAATTTCCACCAGGCTTTCTTTGGCGACGTTCACAGGAGTGACCGGCCCCAGCGAAGCCCCCAAATCCAGCTTCGGCTGCTGCGTATCGGTGAGGATCACGTGGCTGCACCCGCCTGCCAATGCTGCAAGTGCCGTCACCATGCCGATTGGTCCGGCTCCCATAACGACTGCCAAGTCACCCGGCTCGATCCGAGCCTTTTTCGCGGCCTGCATTCCAACCGCCAGAGGCTCGACCATCGCGGCCTCGGCAAAGGTTACGCTTTCGGGAATTTTAAACGTGAAGTCCGCCGGATGAACGACCGAAGGCCGGAGAATGCCGTGGACCGGCGGTGTCGCCCAGAAGCGGACTTTCGGGTCGAGGTTGTAAAGGCCTAGGCGCGAAGCGCGGCTGTTCGGGTCAGGGATACCCGGTTCCATACAAACCCGGTCGCCCACTTTGAGTGTGCTGACTTCCCCACCAACCTCCGTAACCACGCCCGAGGCCTCATGTCCGAGAATCATGGGAGCCTCGACGACAAATGGTCCGATCCGGCCCATCTCATAGTAGTGAATGTCCGAGCCGCAGATGCCGACTGTCTTTATGGTGATACGCACGTCGCGCGGACCGAGAGCTTCCTCGATCGCAAACTCCCCGAGCCGAAGCTTCTTCGTTTCCTCTAAAATCAGTGCTTCCAACTCATCTCCTTACGCTTTGACAGGCGCCGACTGAACCATCTGGGGATGTCCGGCAGGAAGCGGACGAGCAGGCCGATCACGAAACACCAGATGACCAGATGTGCCCCCCCCAGTGGGGTCACCAGCTCCGCAATCCTGCCGCTGGGAAATATAGTTCCGTGGAGATAGCCGCTCACCAGCAGGAAGTAGAAGAATGCCGCCAGCACAGCACCCTGCACAGGATACAAAAACAGCGGTGGCGGCTCCAGCACCGACAGCACCTGGTCCTGCTGCTGCAAGTTCAGCCGCGCAGTCCGCGAAACTCGGCTCTGAAGGCTAACAAAGCCGCCGACCCCACCGCTCAGGAAAGCGGTCGCGATAGGAAGGATTGTTGCTGCGTCGCTCGGAGCCAGCACGACACGGACGGTGACAAATCCGATGAAACCGGCAATGCACAAGCTGGCCGCCCACTTCCCGGCCGCCTCGGACAAAAACTCATGCGTGAAATCGATCTCTGGCGGCATAACCCGGTTACGCTGCGTTTCGCTGACCAGTGACTCCAGATCCGCTCGCAGTATATCGGTCGGCACCGTGGCATCGTTCCAATCTGGCGGGCGAGAAGCGAGATAAAGTGCGTTCAACGTCGGCCCGGAGGACTCGAAGTAGCGTGCCCTAAGGCTCCAGGCCTGGCTGCGCAGACGAGACTCCGGCATGACCCGAAGCAGAGAGATCTCCATCCGGTCCAGGTCTTCCCATGTCATTTGCGCATCGCTCTTTGCAGCAAGGCTCTGAATGGCGGAAATCGCGTAAGGGTTATCGTGCAGGCTGGAAGGAGAAGCATGATCGCTGGCATCAAAAGTCTGAAACTGCGTCAGCATCTGGTGAAAATAAGTGACTTCTGAGGCGAGCAGCCGATCTGCTCCTCCGGCACGGCGCGTCGTGGTCGGGGCAGCCTGCGGTTCGTCCGCAATGGTGGTTTCAAGGGCGGGTTCCGGCAGCGACTCCGGGTCGGTCATCCCAAACCGAAAACTTGGCTTTTGCGGCTCGGGCGGTGTGGGAAGTGACAGGGGAGCAATCTCTGTCTTCGACCCGACAGCCGCCGTGGCCGCAACATCCGGCTTCACGGCGATTTCCGGCCTGATGGCGACTTCCGGCCTGATGGCGATTTCCGGCTCTGCAGTAATCTCCACCACTGCTGGAGAGCCGCTCTGCTTTTCATCGGTAGGCTGAAAAACAAAGTGCCGTTCCTCAGACAGTGCCTCAGCACTGTCCGCAACCTCGCGTTGCTTCTGACCCATTCGTTACCCCTCACCTTCGCCTACGGGCATTAAGATTTGATTGTACCCGAAAGCGCGAACGCAAAAACACCTGGTAGCCGCACGTGCTTTCTCCACCACAGCGTACCTGAACCTACGGGCTTTTTGTTCCCAGTAACACGATCCGGCTGTCACCGCTGCTTTCCCGCGTGATCCGGCGGAGCAGTCCTTCGGCCTCGAAGCTGTCATCTGTGCCGTCCGGATTTCGCCCGAGCAGGCCGACCGCCGAGATCCGGGCCAAGTTTTTATTCCGCTTTTGAACGTCACTCGCCAATTTCCCGAAATCCGTCTCGCCGAGCGTCGGTACGCCATCCGTGATCAGCACGATTTCGTTGACACCAGCAAACCCAAGGGCCGCACGCATCGCCGCTTCCATGTTTGTTCCGCCCTGCACGCGGACCGCACGTAAGAATCGGCTTGCCCCCTCGATTTGGGGCGGGGTAGCCGGAGACAGTGCGGGGGCAAAGGACACCGCTTTATCACTAAAAACGACGATGTCGAATGTTTCGTCCGGGCTGAGACCCTTGAGAGCATGCACCAATTCGTCCCGCGCCCGGTCGATCCGGCTGGTCATGCTGCCGGAAATGTCCAGCACGTACACCACATGGCGTGGCCCACCCAAGCCCGGCATCCCCGCTCCGACCCCGAACGGCTCTCCGCCGCCTCCCTGCCCACTTCCCCCCGAAGTCCCGCCGCCGCCGCTTGACGCCGCGCCTCTGCCCACGTCTCCCCCGGCTCCCGTGCTGCCTGCGGGCTTTCCAGTGCTAGTCTCTGCCACTGCACCGGCAGGAGCCGCCGCCTCGGGCTTCGGCGTCACGTCACGTGGCACCGGAACAGGCAAAATCGCCGTCGGCACCTTCGGCACCGGGGCAGTGGCAGGTACGGGAGTCTGTGTAGGCTTGATTGCTTCGGCGAGACGCCGTCTCACCGGCACCCTCGCGGTATGCGTGCTTGCCGCCTTCGTCGGGGCGGGGCTTGGGGCCGCCGGAGCACTCACCCGCGTTCGCGCCCCCGGCTTGCGCTTAGGAGGCTTCGCGACAGCCGCAACCCGTACTTTGGGGTGCGGAACTGCGACCGGCTTCAGCACAAGTGTCACCAGCTTGATTCCAGAGTGATGCGTCGCCGCCTGCACCGTATCCCGTGGCCAAAGCAGACTCACCAGCGGCAGCAGCAGCACGGCAACAGCCGTCGTCGCCAGCAGGCACCAGTAAAATCGCCGCGTGTCGGATGTCATCTTTCTCGCCCCTTCTGA
>JANXNV010000248.1 GCA_025353925.1 Armatimonadota bacterium | reverse complement strand
GGCGATCTCCCTGGCCCTGCAGTACGGTGTCCCGCTCTCGACCCTGGTGGACAAGTTCATCCACTCCCGCTTCGAGCCGTCGGGCTTCACCGGCAATAAGGAGATCCCCATGGCGAAGTCGGTCATGGACTACATCTTCCGGTACCTGGCCCTGCGCTTCCTGCAAAAAGAAGACCGCCACAATGTCGGCCTCCTCGCCGACCAGGACGACTCGGCCTACGCCGCCGCCCCCAAGCTGCCCGCTCCGCCGCCCGCCCCGGCCCACGACACCAAAAACGGGACCATGGGCAACGGCAAGAATGGGAACGGAAACGGTCACAAAACCGGCGACCTGCTGCATCTGGCCGAGACCAACACAGCGACGATCACCGAGCACGAGCGCGAAATCTACCGCATGCAGTCGGACGCCCCGCCGTGCCCAGAGTGCGGCGCGATTACGATCCGAAGCGGGGCGTGCTATAAATGCCTTTCGTGCGGAACATCGTTGGGGTGTTCGTAGGGAGAGTTAGGAAAAGCGCAGGCTGTCCAGCCTGCGCTTTTTCCAATAGCAGGCGAACATATGCTTGTATTTAAATATGATGGACACGGTTTAGTGCGACAGAAAAAAACCCATCGGAAAATATGGAAGGAGGCCATTATTTTATAGACGAAGCAGGGGATGCATCTCTTTTGACGCACGGGGGCATAACATTATCGGAACAGACGGATTTTCGCGCTTTTCTATGCTAGGCCTTCTGGATGTCAAATACCCGGAGGCTCTTGCTGAGGAGCTTGCTATTTTGAGAGCGGGGTTTGCTGCCGACCCGTACTTCAGGGATGTGCCGTCCATGCAGCTCCAACAGCGAAAGACAGCTCTATTTTTTCATGCCAAAGACGACATACCTGAAGTGCGGCACGAGTTATATTCGCTTTTATGAGCGCGGCGAAAGTCGTTATTTGGAGTTCGTCTGAGCGAAGTGCGCAGTCACTAATGACCGACACGTTATAGGTCGAAATAACTCTGGAACGTTTTACACGTAAAAAAAGCCGCCATCGCTGGCGGCTCTGAAAGAGGCACGAGGAGTATAGGATCGTTCTGCGAGGGCAGAGCTCTCACACGGCAGAAAGCCGAATTTTGTTCCTCGCACACTTATTCTACGTATACTTGTCGGTTCTGTCAATAGATTTTTATAGAAGTCCATGACTTCCGACCTATCGCAGATGAAAACCGCAAACCGCCCGTAGACAAAACCAGAAAACGCGGGTAGAATAGAAGTGTATCGTTCTCGCCTGCATGGACAGTTGGCGCAGTGGTAGCGTACTTCGTTGACATCGAAGTGGTCACAAGTTCGAATCTTGTACTGTCCATTTTTCTCCTTTCCCTCTCTTACTGCAGAAACTTTCCAAACTAAGCTGACGTAAATAATTCCAGATTTGCGATTAATCTGTCCGGTTTAGGTATACTAAAACCGGACATGAAGAAATCAATTTCAGAGAAACCTATCGCAGAACAAGTGCGGGTGCGGATCGAAAAGATGGATGCAGGCTCGATCCTACTGGTGCGGGATTTTTTGGACCTCGGAAGCCAGGAGACGATCACCCGCATATTGTCACGTCTCACCCAAAAAGCCGTCATCTACCGAGTGCAGCGGGGGGTCTACCATTTACCGCGTATCAGCGTTCTGCTGGGAAAGCCCGTGCCGCCCGATCCGGCGCAGGTTGCGGCGGCACTGGCCCGGCGGATAGGGGGTGAAATTATTCCCTCACCTGCGGAGGCTGCCAACCAATTAAGTCTCACGACTCAGGTACCGGCGAAGAACATCTTTCAGACCAACAGCGGCAAGACCCGGCGGGTACAGGTCGGCAATCAGATTATTGAGCTGCGCCGTGTCTCTGCACGTCACTTTCCGAAAAGTCGGGCTGAAACCGAGAGCATTGATAAAACTCAAGCCATCATCCAGGGACTGCGCTTTGTGGGCGAAGGCAATATTACGCCTGAGATCATTGACAAAGTGCGTGGGGAGCTAAACGAGCGACAGAAAGCTGTTCTCAGCAGATCCCTGGGTGACACTCCTGCCTGGATGCACCTTGCCTTGCGGCTGATCAGCCGGAAAGACAAAGATTGATCTATGAAGAAGGTTGCAAGGGCATCCGCGGAAGACCGTGCGGACATGTTCCGTATCGCGGCAGAGGCCAGTGGTCTCGCCCCTGCAGTAGTTGAGAAAGACTTTTGGGTGTGCTGGATGCTGCAGAAGCTGTTTACCTTGCAGGTCGCAGGCCCGCATTTGCTTTTCAAGGGCGGAACCTCTCTGTCGAAAGTTTATAACGTGATCCAGCGTTTTTCTGAAGACATCGACATCTCTGTCAGCCGAGAGTTCATTCGCCCTGGCGAGGCTGACGCAGTGGAAAATACCTCGAGTAGAACACAGCACGAAAAGGAAATCAAGCGTCTCAAAGATGCATTTGCACAGATTGTCGCTGAAATCATTTACCCCGAGTTGGAAACGGCAGTTGCCGAGGAATTAGGTCAGGGGGGCTGGCAGCTCATTCGGGATGACCACGATGCAGGAACGCTGTTGTTTACCTATCCGGCTGGCTTAAACGCTGCTTTAGGTAGAATGCCTCCTAACGACAAAGTTGACGGCACCAGTTACATCCTTCCCACTGTTCGGATTGAAATGGGTGGACGCAGCGATTTATGGCCGCGCGAAGATGCCGTTATACTTGCTTATGCCGCCGAAGCCGAACCGGGAGCGTTTGACCAACCTATTGTCACAGTGGGGGTGCTGGCCGCAGAAAGGACATTTTGGGAAAAGGCAACACTCCTGCACAATGAGTTTTATCGCCCACTTGCAAAGAAACGTGGTGACCGTATCTCGCGGCATTACTCGGACCTTGCGCGGTTACTGGAGCACCCCGAGATTGGGCCACGCTGCCTGGCTGCCCAGGACATCGCTGCACGGGTCGTTCAACATAAAACTTTATATTATCGTGATAGTTGGTCGCGGTATGAAGAGGTACTTAGCGGCGGACTGCACCTTTTGCCCAGCCCCGAAGCTGAGAACCATCTGCGCTCCGATTACGCACTGATGCGTTCGATGTTCTTTGGAGAGCCGCAGAGCTTTGATGATATTCTGGAAGTGCTTGCTGATTTGGAGAGGACAATTAATCAAAGATGAAGATTTTTTACTCGTCCTCACCCAAATCTTTCCCATTTCCCGACGCAATCGCGTGTTCGACGCACTCCCTTTGGGCCTGCTGGGCATCGGCGGCGGTGCCCAGGACGATACTGTGCTCCAGGTTACCCGCTCCGTCCGGCTCTTCCAGCAGACGCTCCTGAAGGATGTCAAGGCGGCCTTTGGTATAATCCTGTTTGCCGATCAGGGCATGAAAGCGCCAGTGGCCTAAGCCGGAGGGATCGGGGAAGACGACGTAGCGGCTGCAAAACTGCCGATCCGGGCCGAATTTTCCTGAAAGAATGTAAAGTCGCTGGCGGCCAAAGGCACCGATGGTCCAGACGGCTCCCAGGGTGGGAAGCAGCAGGTCCAGACTGACCAGACCCGGTTCCTGGGCTGATCGCGTTTTATAAGTAGTCGCCATATCTGCCAGTATACCAGTTTTAGCGCGGTTATCGAATGTCTCTTGTAACAACCGTGCGATTGTGTTATAATTCCACCGGGAGAACTGTTCATGTCCACACCCCCCAAGGCGGTGGTGATCATCAATCCGACCGCCGGGCGCGGGATGGCGGGAAAACAGGTGCCGGAGATCCGGCGTCTGCTGGGCGAAAAGGCGGCAGGCTGGGTCTGGCAATACACGCAGAAGCGCGGCGATGCCGAAGGTATGGCCCGGCAGGCGGCAGTGGCCGGGGCGCGTTTGGTCGTAGCGGTGGGCGGCGACGGCACGCTGCATGAAGTAGTCAACGGAGTTTTAGGAACGGCGGCCACGGTCGGGCTGATTCCCTACGGGACCGGCAACGATTTTGCGCGTTCTCTGGGCCTGCACGGCAATCTGAAAACGGCCTGCGACGCGATCACAAACGGCGTCGTGAGGTGTATCGATGTCGGCGTAATCGAAGGCAGGGGCACCGA